>JAFAEC010000142.1 GCA_023424215.1 Pseudomonadota bacterium | reverse complement strand
CAAGCCAGCGGAGGCGGAGAGCGCGGCGAAGCGCCACGTGAAGCGTGTTCGCGAGGTCGTGGCCGAGATCGCGGCAGCGATCCAGTCTTGAAACGCTCGGCGTCACCGACATCGCGACGGACACGGTGGTGCGGCGTCATCGTTGATGTTCCGTGTGATGGCCAACATCATTGCCTCTTTTAATAGCCTGAATCAGCTGACTTCTCTGGCCATCGAGGGTAGGCGGCTCGGGTGCGAGTCCGGTCCCTGGCACCATCCTCGTATCGGCCCGCCGCGGCCGGCGGTTGCCTGCCATGCCCCGGCCGGGCATACTTCGCGTCCTTTTTTCTGCGTCTAACGGGTTGAATTCTCTGGCGTGTCGCGGTTCGAGCGGCCAGACGGACGGCTCCGGAGGCGCGCCACAGTCGGTTCTTCCTCGTGTCATGCCTGTAATCACCCTGCCGGACGGGAGCCATCGCAGCTATGCGGAGCCCGTGTCGGTCGAGAAAATTGCCGCGGATATCGGTCCCGGGCTCGCCAAGGCGGCCTTGGCCGGCAAGGTCGACGGCCGCCTGGTCGATACCTCGCATGTGATCGACAAGGACGCGCAGCTGGCCATCGTCACTGCGCGGGACGCCGAAGGCGTGGACGTCATCCGGCATTCCACCGCGCATCTGCTGGCGCAGGCCGTCAAACAGCTGTTTCCCGAAGCCCAGGTCACCATCGGCCCGGTGATCGAGGACGGCTTCTATTACGACTTCGCCTACAAGCGGCCCTTCACCACCGAAGATCTCGCCGCCATCGAAGCTCGCATGCACGAGCTCTCCGAGGCGGACCAGAAGGTCAGCCGCCGCGTCATGAGCCGCAACGACGCGATCGAGTTCTTCCGCAATCAGGGCGAGATCTACAAGGCCGAGATCATCGCCAGCATTCCGGAGAAGGAAGACATCAGCCTGTACGGGCAGGGCGACTGGGTTGATTTGTGCCGCGGTCCGCACGTGCCGAGCACCGGCAAGCTGAAGGCGTTCAAGTTGATGAAGGTGGCCGGCGCCTATTGGCGCGGCGATTCGCGCAACGAGATGCTTCAACGCATCTACGGCACCGCCTGGGGCGACGAGAAGTCACTGAAGGCGTATCTCACCCGCCTCGAAGAGGCCGAGAAGCGCGATCACCGCAAGATCGGCAAGGAACAGGACCTGTTCCACTTCCAGGAAGAAGCGCCCGGCGCCGTGTTCTGGCACCCGAAGGGCTGGATGCTGTTCCAGACCCTGATCGCCTACATGCGCGAATACCAGGGCCGGGCCGGCTGGCAGGAAGTGAGCGCGCCGGAAGTCATGGACGTAAAGCTGTGGGACGCCTCGGGCCACCTGGCGACGTTCAGCGAGAACATGTTCTTCACCGAGCTGCCCGACAAGCGCAAGTTCTGCCTGAAGCCGATGAACTGCCCGGGCCATGTGCAGATTTTCAACCAAGGGCTGCGCAGCTATCGCGATCTGCCGCTGCGTTTCGCAGAGTTCGGCAAGGTGCACCGCTACGAGCCCTCGGGTGCGCTGCACGGGCTGATGCGCGTTCGCGCCTTTACCCAGGACGACGGCCACAGCTTCGTAGCGCTGGATCAACTGTTCGACGAAGCCGTCAACCTGACCAAGCTGATCCTCGGCATCTACGCCGACTTCGGCTTCACCGACGTGCGCATCAAGTTCTCCGATCGCCCGGCCAAGCGGGTCGGCGCGGACGAGGTGTGGGACAAGTCGGAAGCCGCGCTGAAACAAGCCGTTACCGCCGCCGGCCTCGAATACACCTTGAATCCGGGCGAGGGCGCCTTCTACGGGCCCAAACTTGAATTCGTACTCCGGGACGCCATTGGTCGGGACTGGCAATGCGGCACCCTGCAGGTCGACCTGAACATGCCCGGCCGCCTCGGCGCCCACTTCATCGGTGAGGACGGCCAGAAGCACACCCCGGTCATGCTGCACCGGGCGATGTTCGGCTCGCTGGAGCGTTTCACCGGCATTTTGATCGAGCATTTCGCGGGCCGGCTGCCGACCTGGCTCGCGCCGGTGCAGGCTGTAGTGATGAACATCACGGACGGTCAGGCCGAGTACGTGCGTAGTGTTACTGAAAGCCTGAAAAATCAGGGGCTTCGGGTCACTTCAGACTTGCGCAATGAAAAGGTCGGCTTTAAGATCCGCGAACACACCCTGCAGCGGGTGCCCTACCTATTGGTGGCCGGCGACCGCGAAGCAGGTTCGAATTCTCTGGCCGTGCGCACCCGTAATGGCAAAGATCTCGGAGCAATGCAGGTAGACAGCATTGCCCAGAAGCTTGTCGCCGAAGTTACGAGCCGTGGCCGGACTAGCTTGGAGGTATAACGCATCGCTGCTCCCATAAGTAAGCGCATCCGGCGCAATGACGAGATCACCTCGCCCCAGTTGCGAGTGATCGATGCTGCCGGTGAGCAGAGGGGCGTCATGAGCCGCTTCGCCGCGCTGGAGATGGCCAAGGCTGCGGAACTGGACCTGGTGGAAGTCTCGCCCACGGCGGAGCCACCGGTCTGCCGCATCATGGACTTCGGCAAATACTTGTTCGAACAGAACAAGAAGGCGCACGCAGCGAAGCGCAAGCAGAAGCAGATACAGATCAAGGAAGTGAAGTTTCGCCCCGGCACCGAGGAAGGCGATTACCAGGTCAAGCTGCGTAATCTGATCCGCTTCCTGGAGGAGGGCGACAAGGCCAAGGTGACCATGCGGTTCCGTGGCCGGGAAATGGCACATCAGGAAGTCGGCCGTGAATTGCTGGGGCGAGTGCAAGCCGATCTGGCGCCGTACGCCACGGTCGAGCAGAACCCGCTCATGGAAGGACGGCAGATGGTGATGATGTTCGGACCCAAGAAGAAGTGAGTTCGAGCTGTCGCGGTCCTCGAGGCCGCGACAAACAAGTGGCCGTCGCGTGAAGGCGGCGGCCATCAAAAGCGAACAGCAATGTTTCTAACGAAACGGCGCTGTCCCGCCTGAAGGGGCGCTCTCGCAAGAGGCGTACCTCAAAGGCCAACAACAGTTGAGAACGGTAATGCCTAAGTTGAAGACCAACCGGGCAGCGGCGAAGCGTTTTCGCCAGACTGCCAAAGGGTTCAAACGAGCCCAATCGCATCGACGTCACATCCTCACCAAGAAGCCGAGCAAGCGAAAGCGTCAGCTGCGCGCCCCGGCGATGGTCGCCAAGCAGGACTTGGTGCGCATGGAGCAGCTGCTCCCGAACGCGAAGTGAGGAGATAGACAATGGCACGCGTTAAAAGAGGCGTCATCGCTGGCGCACGTCACAAGAAGATTCTCAAGAAGGCGAAGGGTTACTACAACGCCCGTCGCAAGGTCTTCCGCGCCGCGAAGCAGGCCGTCATCAAGGCCGGCCAGTATGCGTATCGCGATCGCAAGACCAACAAGCGCAACTTCCGCGCTCTGTGGATCACGCGCATCAATGCCGAAGCGCGCGTTCACGGCTTGTCTTACAGCAAGCTGATCGCCGGCTTGAACCTCGCGGGTCTGTCGATCGACCGCAAGGTGCTGGCCGACATCGCGATGAACGATCCGGCGGCGTTTGCAGTGATCGCGCAGAAGGCGCGCGATAGCTTGCTGAAACAGGCCGCTTGATCTCGCGGTGCCTCTTCCGCGGAAGGGCGCACTGACAATGATGAGTGAATCGGGCGTCCAACGGGGCGCCCGATTCGTCTCAGCAGACTGGAAACTGTGACGCTTGGTCACGCGCGCAGCCTCGCAAAAGCCTGTATTGTTCCCGCTCCAAGATTTTGGGCTCCTGCCTTGGTCACGACATCGCTAACGCCATGACCGCC
>JAFAEC010000140.1 GCA_023424215.1 Pseudomonadota bacterium | reverse complement strand
GGGCCCCGCGCGGGTCTGCCGGGGGGGGGGGGCCGCCCCCCCCCCCGCCCCGCTGACGGCATCCTTGCCGGAGGCCGCGATCAGCCGCCGAACAGACCGCTGACGAAGGTCCGCACCGCGGTCTCGTCGGCCGGGTTGCCGGTGTAGCGCAGGGCGCCGGTCGGCTCGAACGGCTCGTTGTTGCCGCGCGGACGCGACGTCCACGCCTTGTGGCCGTAGCTCAGGTCCGCGTAGTTCGACGGCAGGCGCAGGATGGTCGGCTCCACGAAGATGGTGTCCGTCGCCGTGGTCGTGCCGGCGATGCGCACGTTCGGCAGCTTCGACAGCAGGTCCAGGGTGTCGAGGCAGCCGCCCGAGCAGCCGGCGTCGACCAGCACCACCACCGGGCCCTGCACCGGGTTGGCCGCGCCGGTGTCCGCAACGGCCGGCCGGCCGGCCAGGGTGAAGGTCTGCTGGCCCGCCGCGATGGCCGCGTCAAAGGCGGCCACGATCTCGCGGGTCTGCTCGATCACGGGCGCGGCCTCGGCCACGAACTGCGGATCGGCCTCCATGCGGCCGAGGGCGGCAGCGTACCAGTCGCGGTTGCCCTGACTGGCGCGGTAGGTGATGTCGCCCGCCGCCGGCTGGCGGCTGACGGTGAACTCCGGCGTCCAGATGCGGTTGGCGAGGCCGTAGCCGCGCGCCGTCGACGAGTTCAGGCCCGAGCCCGAAGCCGCGCGGAGGTCCAGCACGAAGCCCTGCGGCCCGCGGATCTGGGCCACCTGGGCCTCGACCTGGGCGTTGAACGCCGGCCAGCCGGCCTCGTCCGAGAAGGAGTGCACGTGCAGCCACGGCCGGCCGTCGACCGTCTCCACGGCCAGCGGCGTGGCCGGCGGCATGTAGACCGTGGCGCGGTAGGCGGCCTCGAGGTCGCCCGGCTGCAGCGGCACGGGCCGGATTTCATATTCGCGCGGCCGGCCGCGGCCGGTGCGGAAGCTGCACATCGACGGCACGCCGTCGGCGAACGGGTTGTTGCGGTTCCACAGCAGATAGGGGGCCGAGGTCGTCCGGCCGGCCTCGGTCTCGAGGTTGCCCTCCCAGCGATCCAGCTTCTCGCGGGCGAATTCCTCGATCGGGCGCAGGTTGCACTCGACCACTTCCGAGCCGACCCGCGGCGCGTTGCGCGTGCCCGGCTTGACGTAGGTCACCACATATTTCCCGTCGCGCCAGCCGGTGGTGTAGCCCGGCCAGCTGATGCCGAAGAACGGCCCCATGCCCTCGAAGGTCGGGCTGGCGGCGATGTTCGAATCGCGGAAGCCGCGGGCGTAGTAGCGCAGCAGATAGGAGTGGGCGTCGCCGCTGTTGGCGCGCGGGGCCATGCCCAGCGATTCCTGCAGGCCGGCGTCCAGCCAGCCGCGGAAGGTCTGGCTGGCCTGGCCCTCGACCACGGCGGCCGGGTGGTTGGCGGCCAGCTCGTCGTGCATCTTCTGCAAGTCCTGGCGGGCCAGTTCGCGGAAGTCCTGGGCCGTGACGGCGCCGGCGCTGACGGCGAGGGTGAAAGCGGCCGAAGCCGTGGCGGTGAGAAGTCGGTTCATCGGTCGGTCAGCTCCGGAAGCCTTGAACAGGGAGTGGCGGCTTTAAACCCCATCGGCGCACAGCTTGCCAACCCCGTCGCCTGTCGCAGGCGAACGCCCCCGTCGGTTTACTCAGCCCCGAACGCGGCCTAATCGGGGCGCTCGCCTTCACGCGGCGATCACGTTCGCTTCACAGCCGGGCCTGCATGTTCAAGAAGATCCTGATCGCCAACCGCGGCGAGATCGCCGTCCGCATCATCAAGACCTGCCGCAAGATGGGCATCGCCACGGTGCAGGTTTACTCGGAGGCCGACGCCGGATCGCTCGCCGTCGAGATGGCCGACGAATCCGTGCTCATCGGACCCGCCCCCGCCAACCAGTCCTACCTGCTCGCCGACCGCATCGTGGAGGCCGTGCGCCAGACCGGCGCCGAGGCGGTCCATCCCGGCTTCGGCTTCCTGTCCGAGAACGCCGGCTTCGCCCGCCGGCTGCGCGACGAGGGCATCGCCTTCATCGGTCCCAACCCCGAGGCCATCGAGGCCATGGGCGACAAGATCACCTCCAAGCGCTTCGCCGCCGAGGCCGGCGTCTCCACCGTGCCGGGCCACATGGGCCTGATCGACTCGACCGAAGAGGCCGTCCGCATCGCCCGCGAGATCGGCTATCCGGTGATGATCAAGGCCTCCGCCGGCGGCGGCGGCAAGGGCATCCGCGTCGCCCACTCCGACGACGACATGGCCGAGGGCTTCGCCGCCGTGAAGGCCGAGGCGCTCAACGCCTTCGGCGACGACCGCGTCTTCCTCGAGAAATTCATCGTCGACCCGCGCCACATCGAGATCCAGGTGCTGGGCGACAAGCACGGCAATGTCGTCCACCTGTTCGAGCGCGAATGCTCGATCCAGCGCCGCAACCAGAAGGTCATCGAGGAGGCCCCCTCCCCGCTGCTCGACCCGGAGACCCGCGCCGCCATGGGCGCCCAGGCCGTCGCCCTCGCCCGCGCCGTGAACTACGACTCCGCCGGCACGGTCGAGTTCGTCGCCGGGCAGGACAAGTCCTTTTACTTCCTCGAGATGAACACCCGTCTTCAGGTGGAGCATCCGGTCACCGAGCTGATCACCGGCGTCGATCTCGTCGAGCAGATGATCCGCTCCGCCTGGGGCGAGAAGCTGGCCTTCGACCAGGACGAGCTGAAGATCGACGGCTGGGCGATCGAGAGCCGCATCTACGCCGAGGACCCCTACCGCGGCTTCCTGCCCTCCATCGGCCGGCTGGTCCGCTACGAGCAGCCCGAGGAAGGCCTGCACGCCGACGGCTACACCGTGCGCAACGACTCCGGCGTCCGCGAGGGCGACGAGATCTCGATGTTCTACGACCCGATGATCGCCAAGCTGTGCGCCTGGGCCCCGACCCGGGCCGAGGCGGTCGAGGGCATGGCCCGGGCGCTGGAGGACACCCACCTGTCGGGCCTCGGCCACAACGTCCCCTTCCTCGCCGCGGTGATGGACCAGCCGCGCTTCCGCAGCGGCCACCTCTCGACCAGCTACATCAAGGACGAATTCCCCGACGGCTTCCACGGCCTGCCGCCCTCCCCGGCCCAGGCCCGGATCATGGTCGCCGCCGCCATGGCCATGCACGAGATCCTCTCCGAACAGGCCGGAGACCCGTCCGACCGCACCGAGTGGAGCGTGCTGGTCGACGCCTCCCCCTTCCCCGTCGCCCTGTCCTACGACGACGACGAGGCCCTGACCCTGTCGCTGGACGGCCATCCCGAGCCCGTCCGCCTCTCCGACATCGACTGGCGCCCCGGCCTCGCCCAGTTCCGCGCCGTCCTCGACGGCGAGCCCTTTACCGCGGAAGTCGCACGCGCCCCCGATGGCTTCGTCATCCGCCACCGCGCGGCAAAAGCCCGCGTCCGCGTCCTCACCCCCGCCGTCGCCGCCCTCTACGCCCGCCTGCCCGAGAAACAGGCCGCCGACACCTCCAAACTGGTCCTCTCCCCCATGCCCGGCCTCGTCGTCGCCATCCCGGTCGAGCCCGGCCAGGAGGTCAAGGCCGGCGAAACCGTCGCCATCATCGAGGCCATGAAGATGCAGAACATCCTCAAGGCCGAACGCGACGGCGTCGTGAAGGCGGTCTCCGCCAAGGCCGGCGACCCGGTGGCGGCGGACGACGTGCTGGTGGAGTTCGCCTAACCCCGCCGTCCGGCCTCCGGGCCGCGCTCGTCCGAAACCAGCCGTCCGTCCCTGAGGGTCAGCCGCCGGCCGCACCGCCCGGCCACGCCCTCGTCGTGTGTGCAGATCAGGAAGGCGGCGCCGTCCTCCCGGTTCACCTCGCGCAGCAGGTCGAGCACCTTCGTCGCCGACTCGCTGTCCAGATTGCCCGTCGGCTCATCGGCGATGACCAGATCGGGCCGGTTCATCAGCGCGCGCGCGATCGCGACGCGCTGTTTCTGCCCGCCCGAGAGCCGGGCGGCGCGGAAGTCGACACGGTCCTCTAGCCCGACCCGGACCAGCAGCTCCCGCGCCCGCGCCCGCATCTCTGCCGAGATCCCGCCCGCGGGGGCGGCGGCGGGGAAGGCGACGTTCTCAAGCGCCGTGAAGTCGGGCAGCAGATGGTGGAACTGGAAGACGAAGCCGAGCCGACGGTTTCGGATCTGCGCCCGCCGGCTGGCCGAGAGATCGTCGACCCGCTCGCCGCCCAGGCTCAGCGTCCCGGCGCTGGGCCGCAGCAACAGGCCGGCGATGGACAGGAAGGTCGACTTGCCCGACCCCGACGGCCCCAACAGGGCGACCATCTCGCCCGCTTCCAGCGTCAGGTCGATCCCCTTCAGCACACGGGTCTCCTCGTCCCCGTTGCGGAAGGTCTTCTCGATGCCGCGCGCCTCCAGCAGCGGGCTCATTGCTGGATCGCCTCCAGCGGATCCAGCCGCGCCGCCGCGCGCGCCGGCAGGATCGAGGCGAAGGTGGCCCCCAGGGTGGTCAGCACCGCCACCGTCAGATAGCCGCCCCGCTCGGCCGCGATCGGCAGCACCGGCAGACCGTCGGCGCCGACCATCCCCTCCAGCAAAACGCAGAGGCCATAGCCGGCCGCGCAACCGATCAGCGCCCCGACCAGGCCGATCAGCAGGCCCTGCAGCAGGAAGACGGCCACGACGAACCGCCCCGACACGCCGAAGGCGCGCATGATCCCCACCTCGCCGCGCCGCCGGTAGGCCGACAGCACCAGGGCGCTGGCCACGCCGATGACGATCGACACCAGCGAGAAGGCCTGGATCATCGTCCCGGTCCGGCCCTGGGCGTCCAGCGCATCCTCCAGGCTCTCGTTCTTCTCCTGCCACGGGGTGGCCCGCAGGCCGGTCGCCCCGGCGAGGAAGCCGGCGATGTCCCGGGCGTCGTCCGGGTCGTCCAGCTTGATCTCGATATTGGTCACCCCCTCCGGCAGGGTGAACAGCGGCCGGGCGGCGCGCAGCGACATGAAGGCCACCCGCTCGTCCAGACTCTGCAGCCCGGTGCGGAACACGCCGGCCACGGTCAGTTGCCGCTCCACCCCCCGCTCGGTCCGCAGCAGCACCGCCTGCCCCGCGTCCAGCCCGAGGTCTTCCGCCATGCGGGCTCCGATCAGCAGGCCGTCGGCCGTCAGCCGGCCCTCGCCGCTGACGATCCGCGGCGAGATCGGGGTGATGGCGTCCACCGCCTCCGGCTCGACCCCGACGACATTGACCGGCGACACCGCCTCGCCGCGCACCAGAAAGGCGCTGCCGCTGATCTGCGGGCTCACTGCCGAGACCTCCGGCGTATCGCGCATCAGCTGGACGATCATCGGCCAGTCGCGAATCTGCCGCCGCTGCACGGTCGAGACCAGGGCCACGGCCTGCACCGCGTGGTCCGGCCCTTGCAGCACCCGGGCCACGCGGGTCGGCGGTTCGAGGCTGACGTGGGCGCTGTCGCCCGTGACCTCCTCGGTCAGCCGTATGGCGAGGCCGGCGATCAGGGCGGTGATGAAGATGAATACGGTCACCCCCAGCGCCACCCCCGCGATCAGCAGCAGGGTCTGCGAAGGGTTGGATAGCAGGTAGCGGCGCGCGACCGTGAAGGCGAACATCTCAGTCGCCGGTCCGCGCGGCCCGCGGCCGCACCCGCTGGCCGTCCCGGATGCCGGCCGGATCCAGCACCACCCGGTCGCCGGCCGCGAGTCCCTCGACGACGATGGCGTCCACCGAGGGCCAGCGCAGCAGCGTTACCGGCCGCGCCCGCGCCACATCGTCGGCGTCCAGCACCAGCACCCTGGGGTCCGCGGTGGCGTCGATCACGGCCCGGCGCGGGACCGCGATGGCGCGGGGCAGCATCTCGACCACGAGGGTCACGTCCACCGACCGCCCGGGCGGCAGCGCCCTGCCGTCCACCGCCGTCAGCTTGACCAGCCGTCCCCCGGTGGCCGGATCGACGCGCGGCGACACCTCGGTCACCTGCGCGGCGAACCCCGCGTCGGAGCCCGACACCGCCGCCCGCGCCCGCAGGCCCGGCCGCAGCCTGTCGGCGTAGGCCTCCTCCACCTCCGCCTGGATCTCCACCCCCGTGGCCGAGCCCAGCTCGAACAGGGTCTCGCCCGCGGCGACCACCTGGCCCTCGTCGATCGGCCGGAACAGCACCTGCCCGGCCATTGGCGCGCGGACGGTGAACTCCTGCGCCCGCTCGGTCGTGGCCCGCGCCGTCGCGGCCGCGGCGGCGACATTGGCCTCGGCGCTTTCCAGCGCCGCCCGGGCGCTGTCCAGCGCCGCGCGCGCTGCGAAGCCGCGCTCGTAAAGGGTCCGCGTGCGCTCGAGGTCGCGCCGCGCCTCGACCGCCTCGGCCCGCGCCGCCCGTTCCCGCGCCAGATCGGCCTCGACCTGGGCCCGTTCGACGGCGGCCCGCACCACCGCCAGCGCGGCGCCCGCCGCGACCGTGTCGCCATCGTCGGCCAGCAGCCGCACCACCTGTCCCGGGTTCGGCGAGGCCACCTGGACCAGATCGGTCGGGCGCGCCCGGCCGACCACCGCCAGGGCCAGTTCCGTGCTGCGCGGCTCAATTGTCGCCACCACCGCCTCGGGCGGCCGGGTCAGAAGGAAGCCGATTGCGGCCGCGCCGGCGAGCGCCACGGCCAAGCCCGCCGCGAGCACAGCATTGTTCCGGTCCGCTCGCATCGCAACCTTGGCCCCCGCCCCCGAATCCATCAGCCAAGCTTGGCCCAGACTGGCCCAACGTTCGAGCCGGACCGGGGTTCAGCACTGCGACCAATGCGCTCGACACCCCCCCCTTGACTCTCATTTCGACGTTTAGCTAAACGTCGCCCCATGAGCTCCGTGTTCAAGGCCCTGTCCGACCCCACCCGGCGCCGCGTGCTGCAGCTGCTGCGCGCGGGCCCGATGAGCGCGGGCGACATCGCCGACCGCTTCCACGTGTCGAAGCCGACCATGTCGGCGCACTTCGCGGTGCTGCGCGAGGCCGGGCTGGTGCATGCCGAGAAGGTGGGGAAGAGCGTGATCTATCATCTGAAGCTGTCGGTGCTGGAAGAGGCGCTGCTGGGCTTCGTGCAGTCCTTCGGGGGGCCCACGGCCGCTCCGGAGGCGGAACCGCCGGCCGGGGCCGGCAAGGAGACGGCGACATGAGCAAGGTGAAATCCGACGTGGTCCCCAACCTGATCGCGGCCGGGCTGCTGATCGGGGCGGCGCTGGCGGCGACGGCGGCGCGGCAGGCGGGCTGGATCGACGGCGATACGGTGACCCGCATCGTCATGGGCGGGACAGGGCTGATGCTGGCCTGGTACGGCAACCGAATGCCCAAGGCCTGGGTCCCCGAGGCGGCGGCGCGGCGGGTCAACCGCGTGGCGGGCTGGTCGCAGGCGATCAGCGGCCTGGTCTATGGCGGGCTGTGGGCCTTCGCCCCGTTCGATGTGGCGCTGTGGGGCGGGGTCGGGGCGATCGTGCTCGGCATCGCGGTGACGGTGGGCTATTGCGTGACGCAGGCGCGGCGCGGGGCGGCCGGCGCCTGACCGGCGCCATCTCTTAAGCTTCCTGTGGTTGTATGTCGCCTGTCGGCGGCCGGGACGCCGCGGCGTTCTTGGGACGCGGGACGCGAGGGAGGCGTTCGGGATGGGCATGTGGGCTGACCTTGTCCGGCGCTTGCGCCGCTCGGAGACCGGCAATGTGGCGATGATCTTCGCCCTCGCCCTGCCGGTGCTGATCGTCATGGGCGGCGCGGCCCTGGACCTGCAACGCGCGGCCGCGGCCCGTTCCGCCGCCCAGGACGCCGCCGACGCCGCGGTGCTCGCCGCCGCCGCCTCGCGCAGCCAGGACCTCGCGAGCATGACCGGGGTGGTGCGCAACTACCTCGTCGAGAACCTCGACGACCGCTACCTGGACGGGCCGCCGAGCAGCGAGGTCGACGCGCCGCGCGAGGCCCATCTGCGCGTCCAGCTGGAAGGCGCCGTGCCCACCCTCTTCCTCGGCATCGTCGGCATCTCCGAGATGCCCGTGGTCGTGTCCGCCACCGCCACCCGCGGCGCCGCCGAGGAGGTCGAGCTGGCCCTGGTGCTCGACAACACCTGGTCGATGTCCGACCGCGACGGGACCGGCACGCGCAAGATCGACGCCCTCAAGTCCGCCGCCCGCCTGCTCGTCAACGAGCTGATGCAGGACGACGGCGGCAAGGTCCGGGTCGGCGTGGTTCCCTACGCCGACTACGTCAACGTCGGGACCGCCAACCGCAACCAGCCCTGGGTCTCGGTGCCCGCCGACTACACCACCACCTCGCAGCGCACCTGCCAGACCCGCACCACCCGGCAGGTCTGCACGCGGGACCCGACCCCGCGCACCTGCACCCGCACCGTCGACGGCGTGCCCGAGAGCTACAACTGCACCCCCTCGACCTGCACCACCGAGACCGTCGCCCCCTACGAACAATGCAGCGGCGGCGGCACGAGCCGTTACCGCTGGTACGGCTGCGTCGCCTCTCGCACCGAGGGGATCATGCGGCTCACCGACGCCCACCCGGAGAAGCCCTACCCCGGCCTGTTGTCGACCAGCCAGAACTGCCTGACCCCGATCACCCCGCTGACCGACCGCCGCAACACGGTGATCTCGGCCATCGACTCCCTGATCGTGAATGTGGGCGGCTACCGGCCGCTGACCTACATTCCCTCCGGCCTGATCTGGGGCGTCAACGTCCTGTCGCCGACCGCCCCCTTCGAGGACGGCGACGCCTACGACGACGCCAACCGCAAGCCGCGCAAGATCCTCGTGCTGATGACCGACGGCGAGAACACCCTGCGCTTCAACCCGTCGAACGGGCGCCACGTCACCCCGAGCGGCAGCGGCAACAGCGGCGCCCAGCAACTGCGCGCCACCAACGACGACACCGCCGCGATCTGCGCCTACGCCCGCTCGCAGCAGATCGAGGTCTTCACCGTCGCCCTCGCCGTCTCCTCCAGCACGGCCCGGAACCTGCTCGAGGATTGCGCCTCGGACGCCGAGCACTATTTCGACGCCCGCGACACCGCGGCCCTGCGCGATTCCTTCGCCGCCATCGCGGCCTCGATCAACCGCGTGCGGCTGGTGGAGTAGCCGGGACGGTCCGGCTCAACGGCGACGCGCGGCCAGCGCCCAGACGACGGCGCAGAGACTGATCGCCAGCAGGGCGGCCCCCAGCCAGTCCCAGGCCCCGTCGTCCAGCAGGGCCCCGACCAGCCCGACGAGGCTGAGCGCGCCGATCACCAGCGGGGCGCCGAAGATGGCGCGCCAGGTCAGGTCCTTGCGGCTCATGGGCGGGCCGTCCGGCGTCGCGCCGCCCACAGGTAGAGGCCGGAGCCCAGCACCACGATGGTGACGACGTCCAGCAGGGCCCACAGGATCTTCAGCGGCAGCCCGCCGTAGTCGCCGAAATGCAGCGGCTGCGACAGCGACAGGGCCTTCACGTACCACGGCGTGGGCGCCACCGCCGCCAGCTCCCCGGTCTGGGCGTCGATCAGGGCCGGGGTGGTCAGATGGGCGGTCAGTGGCGTGTCGCCGTGGAAGAACACCGCATAGTGATGGTCGGTCGAATAGTCGGAGCCGGGGAAGGCCACGAACTGCAGGGTCATGCCGGGCAGGGCCTCGCGGGCGCGCCGCACGGCGGCGTCCAGCGAGCTGCGCCCGGTCGGGGCCGCCGGGGCGTCGTGGGCGGCCGTGAGCTCCGCCAGAGCCGTGTCCTTCCAGTAGGCGATGATCGGCACGGCCAGGGTGTTGACCACCCCCGTCGCCCCGACCACCAGCACCCAGGCCACGGTCACCACCCCCAGCAGGTTGTGATAGTCCAGCCAGCGGGTGCGGGCCTTCTTCGAACTCCGCACCGTGCCGAACGGCAGCCGACGCATGAAGGGCGCGTACAGCACCACGCCCGAGACCACGGCCGCGACCAGCATCAGCCCCATCAGGCCGAGAAACAGCATGCCGGGCAGGCCGAGGAACATGTCGGTGTGCAGCTGCAGCAGGAACTCCATCACCGGGTGCCCGGACACCGGCGGGGCCGGCTCGCCGCTGGTCCGGTCGATCGGCTGGAAGGTGTAGCGGCCGGCCGGACCGCCGGGGTCGACGCTGGTGACGTTCACCACCGGCCGGTCCTCGTCGAAACTCATGAAGGCCGGGACGCCGCCCGGGTGGCGGGCCAAGGCGGCCTCCAGCACCTGGTCGAGGTCAAGCTGCCGCCCCTCCGCGGCGGGCTTCCAGTCCTGATGCAGCAGGACCTCGTCGATCTCGTGCGAGAACACCAGCGGCAGGCCGGTGACGCAGAGCATCAGCAGGAACAGGGTCGAGACCAGGCTCGACCACCGGTGCACCCACGACCAGGCGCGGAGGGTCCGCGTCCTCATCCGCTCAGAAGTCCGCCGAGAGCGAGACCGAGAAGCTGCGCGGGGCCCCGAGGGTCAGGTAGTTCGCGCCCGGATAGCCGCCGACCGCCACCCACTGGTCCTCGTCCGCGAGGTTCTCGACCCGGGCGCGCAGGGTGACCGGCGTGTCTCCGGCCTCGAAGGCGTAGCGCACGCCGGCGTCGAACCGCGTCCAGGCGTCCAGCTCGACCGTGTTGGCGGCGTTGACGGCCTGCTTGCCGGTATGCACCGTGCGGCCCTCCAGCGTCAGGCCGGCGACGGCGGGGACATCCCATTCGACGTTCAGATTGGCCTGGAACTCCGGCGCGCCGATGGGGGCGTTTCCGTCGAAGGTCCCGCCGGCGGTCCGCTTCAGCTCCGCGTCCAGCAGGGTGACGCCGCCGAGCAGGCGCAGGCCCTCCGCCGGTTCGCCGAACAGGCTGAACTCCAGCCCGCGGTTCTCCTGCTCGCCGTTGGCGGCGAAGACGTTGTTCTCGACGAAGGCGCTGGGCAGGGTCAGGCGGAACAGGCTGACCGAGGCGCCGAAGCTCCCGCCGTCGTACTTGGCGCCGACCTCCGCCTGCTCGCCGCGGAAGGGGTCCAGCACCTCTCCGGCGTTGGAGACCGGCACGCCGCCGCTCACCGCCGGGGCCGTCTGGCCGGGGATCAGGGCCTCGGCGTAGTTGGCGTAGAGCGACACCCGCTCCGACGGCTTGTACACGACCGCGAGGGCCGGGGTGACCGCGTCGCCCTCGTAGGACCCCATCGGCGCCCCGGTGTTGTAGTCGTACGACCGGGTCTCGATCTGCTGGTGACGGACGCCGACGGTCAGCAGCACCTGCCCGTCGAGGAAGGACATCATGTCGGCCAGGGCGACGGAGGCGTTCTCCACCCGCTCGGTCACGTTCGGATCGTCCATGTCGCCGCCGACGAAGAAGTCCGCCGGCGGAGGCGCGACCACGACCGGGGCGTACAGGTCGCTGGCGAAGCCGCCGAAGTTCGAGAAGGCGTAGGCGTTCTCCGACTTCGACTGCACCCGCGAGGCCGAGGCGACCAGCCGGTGGCCGACCGGACCGGCGGTCAGGTCGGCGCGCACGCCGACGTCGCCCGAGACGATCGTGTCGCGGCGGACGTTGTCGAAACGGTAGGCGCTCAGCGTCCCGTCCGCCTGCGCCCGCGGGTTGGCCAGACGGTTCTCCTCCTCGCCGCGCCGTCCGCCGACGGCCGCCCAGGCGGTCACGTCCCGCGTCAGGTCGAACTCCCCGCGCGCGGCCCCGAACAGCTGCCGCTCGTCGGTGAAGGTCCAGGGCTGGGCGAAATTGGCGTGCGCGGACGGGGGCGCCGGCACGGCGCCGGCCGGCGTCACGCTCGGGCGCGGCGCGTCGATGTGATGATCCTGCCAGCCCAGGTCGGCCGAGAAGCGGGCGCGGTCGCCGCGCTGGTCGAGGCCCAGGCCGAGCACGCGCAGCTCGCGGCTCTCGCCGTCCACGGCGCCCTCGCCGTCGCGGCCGGCCAGGTTCAGCCGCACGCCCCATTCGCGGTCGGCGCCGAAGCGGCGCGACAGGTCGGCGGCGGCATGGATTTCGTCCTCGCCCGACCACCCGGCGGTCAGCCGGTTCAACGGCGCGTCCCCCGCCCGCTTGGGCACGAGATTGAAGGCGCCGCCCACGCCGCTGCCCCCGGGCGCGGCTCCGTTCAGGAAGGCGGTCGCCCCGTGGAACACCTCGACCCGCTCCAGCAGCTCCGCGGCCACGAACTGCCGCGGCAGCACGCCGTACAGCCCGTTGTAGGTCATGTCGTCCGAGTACACCGGGAAGCCGCGGATGACGTACAGCTCCTGGAAATTGCCGAAGCCCTTGGTGACCCGCACGGCCGGATCGTTCTGCAGCACGTCGGCGACGCTGCGCGCCTGCTGGTCGCGGATCAGCGCCTCGGTGTAGCTGGTCGTGGCGAAGGGCGTGTCCATGACGTCCAGCGCCCCGAACAGACCGACCCGCCCGCCCGTGGCCACCTGACCGCCGGCGTGGACCGGGGGCAGCCGCACCTGGGAGCCCGTGACCACGATCTCGCCCAGCTCGGTCGCGACCTCCGCCTCCTGGGCCTGCGCGGGCGCCGACAGCGCTACGGCGGCGACGGCGACGGTGGACAGAAGGACGGCGAGACGGGACGACACAGGCGAGCTCCGATAATGAGAATACCTCGCATTATCTGCCCCGACGCTGCGGCGCAATAGGCCGCGGCGTCGCGTCGTCCGCTTCCGCGCCCGCCGGCCATTGATGGGGTGTTAGCCGCCATGGGCCACCCCTGGGGCGTGTCTCACCACCTTCGTCACCTGCCTGCCGTGCTCGCTGACCTCAGCCCCAATGTGCGCAGCGTCGGGTTCGCGTTCGGCCTGTCGATCGTCCTCCTGCTGGCGGCGCTGACCTGGTTCGGCCTGTCCCTGTCCTCGCCGGTCAGGGCGGCCGAGGCGGCGGTGCGCGAAGGCTTGGCCGCGCCGGACGCGGAGATCGAATCCCGCCTGCACTTCCGCCCCGACCTGCCGCCCTACCGGGCAGGGTCCGTGCTCGTATGCGGCCGCATCGGCGGGGCCCGTCCCTACGCGGCCCTCGTGCAGAAACGACGACGCCGCGGCGCTGCCTCCCTGCTCGGCTCCCCTGACCGGGTCCTCGATCTGGCGATCGGCGCGTCTCCGCGTCTGGCCGAACGCCAGTCGAACCTGCTGGCCGCCTGCGCCTCCCGCGACTGAGCCTCCGCCAGACTGGCCACCATCAACGCTCGGCGCGATTGACGGACGGCCGCCGTTCCGGAACTCTGCGGGGCGCTCGAGACGAGAAATGTCCGTAATGCATCGCTTGCGCCATCGCGGGTGGGGGCGGCCATGGTTGTGAAACCATGGCATGCGGTCGCTGCCGTCACGCTCGTGAGCTGCGGCCTCGTCCTCCCGGAGGTTCCGGCCGGGACATGGCTGTCGACCGCGGCTCTCAGCCTCGCCTGCGGCGTCGCAAGCCTGTCCCTGATGGCGACAGCCGCGATCCTCGGCGGGCGCCTGCCCTGGGTGGAGAACATCTTCGGCGGCCTCGACCGGGTGTATGAAGCCCACAAGTGGCTGGCCGTGTACGCCCTTGCGTTCGCCTCGGTGCACCTGCTCTTCAAGGCGGGCGTCCGCGGCTGGGATGTCGCCGCCATCCTCACCCTGACGCCGGAATGGACGCGGTTCGTGCGTCAGGCGAGCTTCGTCGGCCTGATGCTGATCGTGATGCTCGCGCTGAACCGCAACATCCCGTACAGCGCCTGGCGCTGGTGGCATCGCCTGTCCGGGCCGCTCTTCCTGATCGTCGTGCTGCACTGGCTCAGCATCAGGTCGCCGCTGCCGCTGGCCAGCCCCGCGGGGATCTGGCTGGCCGCGCTGTCGGGTCTGGGGCTCGCCGCCGCCGCCTGGAAGCTGCTGCTCTATCCGCTCCTCGCCCGTCATGCCGCGTATCGGGTCGTCGGCGTCACCCGGGGAGACGCGGCGGCCCAGATCGACCTGGAACCCGTCGGCCGCGGGATTGCGTTCCAGCCCGGGCATTTCGGCTTCCTGCGCATGAAGGTCGACGGCCTGCGCGAGCCCCATCCCTTCACCATCGCCGCCGCCCCGACCCCGGGCGGCCGGATCAGCTTCGTGATCCGTGCGCTCGGCGACTACACGACGCGGCTGGTCTCCGCCGTCGAGGTCGGCATGCACGGCGACGTCTATGCGCCCTACGGCCGTTTCGAACGGTCGGCGATCGCGGGCCGCGAGATCTGGATCGCCGGCGGGGTCGGCATCTCGCCCTTCATCGCATGGATGAAGGATCCGCGGGCCGTCGGTCTGGACCGGGTGAGCCTGTTCTACTTCTACACCCCGGGCCGGGTCTTCCCCGATGTCGACCTGCTGCGGGCGATGGCCGCCGAACGCGGCGTGGACTTCGTGCCCGTCGCCACCGGGCCGGACACGCCCGCCTTCACCCAACGCTTCGCCGAAATCGTCCAGGGGGCGGACCCCGCGACCCTGGACATCGCCGTCTGCGGTCCGAAGGGCCTGCTGGACAGGGTGTCCAGGCTGGCCACATCCCACGGCCTGGCCCGCGCCCGCATCCGCCACGAACTGTTCGCCTTCCGCTGAGCGGCGAACGGCCGCTCGCGGCGCGCAGCCGACCTCCGAACAGTCTCCCTGCCGAGCGTCGATGAGGGCCGGAAGGACGCTCCGGGGCCATGCGCACCCGAGCGCCGCATCCGGATCTAGGCGGCCCGCGCGACCTCGTCGGCGCGAAGGGTCAGGACGCGAACGCCGTCCCGGGTGACCGCCACGGTGTGTTCGAACTGGGCGGAGAGCTTCCTGTCGGCCGTGACGACGGTCCAGCCGTCGTCTTCGGTGCGGACGGTCCGGACGCCCTGGTTCAGCATCGGCTCGATGGTGAAGACCATGCCCTCCCTCAGGGTCAGCCCCGTCCCCGGCTTGCCGAAATGCAGCACCTGCGGCGCCTCGTGCATCTCGCGCCCGATGCCATGACCGCAGTAGTCGCGCACGACCGAATAGCCGCCGCGCTTCGCATGCTGTTCGATGGCGTGGCCGATGTCCCCGAGCCTCGCTCCCGGCCTCACCACGCGGATGCCTTTCCAGAGCGCCTCGTAGGTCGTGCGAACCAGCTTCCTCGCGGCCGGGCCGACATCGCCGACCAGGTAGGTCTTGGACGAGTCGGCGATGAAGCCATGCTTCTCCAGGGTGACGTCGAAGTTGACGATGTCGCCGTCCCTGAGGATCTCCCGGGCCGACGGCACGCCGTGACAGACGACCTCGTTCCGGGAGCAGTTCAGCACGAAGCCATAGCCGTACTGGCCCTTGGACGCGGGTCGGGCGGCCAGCTCGTCGACGATAAACGCCTCGACAAGGTCGTTGACGGCCAGCGTGCTCATCCCCGCCAGCGTCAGTTCATCCAGACGGGCGAAGACGAGGGCCAGCAGCCGGCCGGCCTCGGCCATCAGCTCGATCTCGGCAGGCGTCTTCGTCATGCGGCCAGCGGGCCGGCGTCACGCGCGCCGACACCCGCGGCCTTCAGCTCGCGAGCCATCAGGTCCTGGAAGCTCAGCCCGGGGTTCAGCTCGCAGAGCATGCCGAGCCTTATCCAGAACGCGGCCTGGGCGTTGATCGAGCGGCAGGACGCCTTGCTGGCCCGCCGCAGCTGCTCGTGCAGCTCATCCTCGATGTTGACGATGCCCATGACCGTTGCCGCCTATACGAATGATATACGATCCATATACGAACGGCCCGTGCGTTCAAGGGGCCGCCGCTCGCGCGGCAATCGCTCGCGGCGCTGCGGACCTCAGCCGGCCAGCGGCAGCAGCAGCCCCTGCGGCTGCCAGTGTTGCTGGTTGGGCCTGACGCCCTTGCCCATCACTTCCAGACGCTTCGGCTCGAACCGGATCAGCGCCAGATCCTCCGGATAATCAGGCCACTGCGCCCGATACTGCTCTGGCGGACCGTACGCGGCGATGGCGTCGGCGTCCGTATGCACCGACGCAAGGCCGGTGAAGCTCGCGTAGAAGCTGCCGGCGGCGCCATTTGGAATGTCGTCGAAACCGAAGTGAAGCGCGGCTTTCGGGTTCGCCATGATCTGTCGGGTCTTTCGGCTTCCACGCCGCGTCGAGATCCACAGGCTCCCGTCGTTCTCGGGGTCACCGACCCCGACCGGACGGGCGCGCGGCATGCCATTCTCATCGATGGTTATCAGAACCCCGACCCAGTCTTCCCGCATGATTTCGCGAGCCGCCGCCATGATGGTCAGCGGATCGTCCACTCGATAAAGGTCGGGCTCGACGTCGTCAGCCAACGCCTGCGTGGCCGCCTGGGAAAGCACGCTCACAAGGCCGGCTACCGGGGCTGCCGCCAGTAGCTGCCGACGCTTCAGGGTCATTTCATTTCCCCCTGTATCCAGCGAACAATGGCTGGCCAGACTGCGCCACGCGGGGGGTGTCCGCAAGCCGGGGGCAGTCACTCTGCCCCGCTCCGCGCCAATGTCCGCTGCCCGGGCGACCCCTGTCCGGTCTGGCGCGAGGCGAAGCTCTACAGAGCCCGCCATCGGTCGCCCTTGGGCGGACCAGGCCTTTCGCCACCTGGCGAGTTCAGGGCCCTACGCCGGCTCCGCCCCCGTCGTCTTCACCGGGATCTTCAGGTAGCGCACCCCGTTGGCCTCGGCCGGCGGGAAGCGGCCGGCGCGCATGTTCACCTGGATCGAGGGCAGCAGCAGCTTGGGCGCCGCCAGCCCGGCGTCGCGGGCGGTGCGCATGGCCACGAAGTCGTCCTCGCTCACCCCATCGTGGACGTGCACGCTGTCGCGGCGCTGCGCCGCCACCGTGGTCTCCCAGGCGTACTGGTCGCGGCCCGGGGCCTTGTAGTCGTGACACATGAACAGCCGCGTCTCCGGCGGCAGCTTCAGCAGCCGGCGGATCGAGCCGTACAGTTGGCGGGCGTCGCCGCCAGGGAAGTCGGCCCGGGCGGTGCCGTAGTCGGGCATGAACAGGGTGTCGCCCACGAACACCGCGTCGCCGATGCGGTAGCTGACGTCGGCCGGCGTGTGACCCGGGGTGTGCAGCACCTCGACCTCCAGCTCGCCCAGCGGGAAGCGGTCGCCGTCGGCGAACAGCCGGTCGAAGTCGCCGCCGTCCGCGACCAGGTCCTCGGCGTTGAACACCGGGCGGAAGATGCGCTGCACGTCGCGGATGTGCTCGCCGATGCCGATGGCCGCGCCGGTGCGCGCCTTGAAGAAGGGCGCGGCGCTCAGGTGGTCGGCGTGGACGTGGGTCTCCAGCGCCCAGGCCACCGTCAGGCCCAGGCGTTCCGCCTCGGCGAGGACGGCGGCGGCCGAGCGGGTGTCGAACGCGCCGGTGGCCGGGTCGTAGTCCAGCACCGGGTCGATCACCGCGGCCTGGCGGGTGGCGGGGTCGGCGACGAGGTAGGTGACGGTGTTGGTCGGCTCGTCGAAGAAGGCGTGGATCTCGGGTCGGGCGGTCATCGATGGCTCCCTTGGGGGGTTCGCTGTTGACGGATATATTAGCACTTCCTAATTTACTGCAAGTCCCTCCACCCCTCCCCTTCCGGAGAACCTTATGACCGCTCGACCCATCACCCCCAAGGACGCCGCCCGCCTCGTCGAACAGGGCGCCGTGCTCGTCGACATCCGCGAGCCCGAGGAATGCGCCCTCGTCATCGCCGGGGCCCGCTCGGCTCCCCTGTCCAAGGGCGCCCGCGGCGTCGAGGCCGAGCCCGGCCGTCCGGTGATCTTCCACTGCCGCAGCGGGGCCCGCACCCGCATGAACGCCGGAACCCTCGCCGGGGCCGTGGCCAGCGACGACATCTACCTGCTCGAGGGCGGCATCGACGGCTGGCGCGCCGCCGGCCTGCCGGTCCAGTCGGGCCGCTGACGGAGGCCGGCATGGACCTGCTCCCTTCCCTTCTCGCCGTGGGCTCCGGCTCGCTGGTCGGCTTCTCGCTCGGCCTCGTCGGCGGAGGCGGATCGGTGCTGGCCGTGCCGCTTCTCGTCTATCTGGTCGGCATCACCAACCCGCACGTGGCCATCGGCACCAGCGCCGTGGCGGTGGCCGCCAACGCCCTGCTCAACCTCGCCAACCATGCCCGATCCGGGCCGGTGAAGTGGCGCTGCGCCGCCGTCTTCACCGTCGCCGGCGTGCTCGGCGCCTTGGTCGGCGCCTGGTTCGGCCGCCAGGTCGACGGCGAGAAGCTGCTGGCCCTGTTCGCGGTGCTGATGATGGTCGTCGCCGCCCTGATGCTGCGCGGCCGCAAGGGCGAGGGCCTCGTCGAGGTGCGCCTCGGCCGCGACAACCTGCCGAAGCTGGTCGGCTTCGGCCTCGCCACCGGCCTGCTGTCGGGCTTCTTCGGCATCGGCGGCGGCTTCCTGATCGTGCCCGGCCTGATCGCCGCCACCGGCATGCCGATCCTCAACGCCATGGCCTCGTCCCTGCTGGCGGTGACCGGCTTCGGCGTCACCACCGCCTCCAGCTACGCCTTCGCGGGGCTGGTGAACTGGGGCGTCGCCGGCCTGTTCGTGGCGGGGGGTCTGGGCGGCGGCCTGCTCGGGGCCCGCGCCGCCCGCAGCCTCGGCCGTCGCCGCGGCGCGCTCAACCTGCTGTTCGCCGGCCTGATCTTCGCCGTGGCCATCTACATGCTGTTCCGCACCGCGACCGCCTTCCTCTAGCGGCCGCCCGCCTCCAGCCGCTGCAGGTCGGCGGCGTCGATCGCCGCCAGCGAGGCCCCCCGGCTCTCGCGCATGATCAGGGCCGCGACCAGGCTGATCGCCCCCGCCGCGAGGATGTACCAGGCGATCGGAACCCAGGAGTCGTACTGCCGCAGCAGCGCCGTGCCGATCAGCGGGGCCCAGCTGCCGGCCACGATGGCGGTCACCTGGTAGCCCAGCGACACGCCGGAGTAGCGCATCCGGGTCGGGAACATCTCGGTCATGATCGCCGGCTGGGCCGCGTACATCAGCCCGTGCACGACCAGCCCGCCCATGATCGCCGCCAGGATCATCGCCGTGGCTCCGGTGTCGAACATCGGAAAGGCCGCGAACGGCCATACCAGGGTCAGCGCCGCCCCCGCCAGGTACACCGGCCGTCGCCCGAACCGGTCCGCCGCCCTTCCGATGAAGGGAATGACGGCGAAGTGCAGCGCATGCGCGAGGAACAGCAGCGCCAGGATGCGGGTCGTGTCCACCTCGCGATGGTGCAGGTAGGTGATCGAGAAGGTGACCACCATGTAGTAGAGGATGTTCTCCCCGAACCTCAGGCCCATGGCGGTGAACACCCCGCGCGGCTCGCGACGGAACACCTCGGTCAGGCCGTAGCCGGCCGCCGCCCGCTGCTCGGCCTCCTCGCGCGCCTTCACGAAGATCGGCGAGTCCGTGACCTGGGTGCGGATGTAGTAGCCGATGGCGATGATCACGACCGACAGCCAGAAGCCGACGCGCCAGCCCCAGGCGAGGAAGTCGGCCTCGCTCAGCGTCGCCGACAGCACCAGCATCACCACCGTGGCCAGCAGGTTGCCCACCGGCACCGCCGCCTGCGGGAAGCTGCCCCAGAAGGCCCGGCTGCGGTTGGGGCTGTGCTCGGTCACCAGCAGCACGGCCCCGCCCCACTCGCCGCCCAGGGCGAAGCCCTGGATGAAGCGCAGCGTCACCAGCAGGATGGGCGCCAGGTAGCCGATCGAGGCGAAGCTGGGCAGGCAGCCCATCAGGAAGGTCGAGGCCCCGATCAGCAGCAGCGAGAACTGCAGCAGCGACTTGCGGCCGACCTTGTCGCCGATGTGCCCGAACACCACCCCGCCCAGCGGCCGCGCGATGAAGCCCACCGCATAGGTGGCGAAGGCGGCGATGATGCCGTCCAGTTCGTTGCCGGTCTGCGGGAAGAACAGCTGCCCGAACACCAGGGTCGCGGCGGTGCCGTAGAGGAAGAACTCGTACCACTCGACCACCGTCCCGGCCATCGAGGCGCCGACCACCTTGCGCAGATAGGGCAGGTCGGCGGTGTGTTCGTGCTTCATGGGTCCCTCCGCCGCCCTGCATGAACCGCGCCCGGTCCGGGTTCAAGGTCTCAGCCCTGCCGGATGCGCGGTCCGGGACCCGGCGGATCGACCAGCAGGTCCATCACCGCCCACACCAGGGCGTCGGCCCGGTCCAGCGACCCCTCCCCCTCGCCGCCCAGCGCCATCAGCTCCTCCTCCAGCTCGAGGAAGGCGCCGGCGTGGCGCACCCGGCCCTGCTCGTACAGCGCCGCCACCGGCTCGGCCCGCAGGCGCTTGCCCCTGGTCGCCCGCACCTCGCGCAGCCGGATCGAGCAGCCGGCCGTGCGCAGCACCTGGCGCACCATGTCGCCGCCCTGGTTGACCTCGGCCACGATGGTCGTCGCCCCGACCTCGCGCGCCAGCTCCACGGCCCGCCGCGCCCAGGCGTCCGGGCCCAGCCCGGCGATCGAGCGGTCGGCCAGCACCACCGCCTCGCGCCGCCCGTCCGGCCGCTTGCGCAGGCCCGCCGCCACGATGCCGCAGGCGTCCCCGCCC
>JAFAEC010000059.1 GCA_023424215.1 Pseudomonadota bacterium | reverse complement strand
TGACGGTCACGCTCGGCCTCGACGGCTCCGGCACGATCGACATCGTCGCCGGCGGCTATGAGGATTGGGAGAAGAAACGGGTGCAGCGCATCGCGCCCCGTGCTCCGGCGAAGGCCGCGACAGCCGTCGCGCGTCGGTCGGGGAGGGACCTTAACCGCGGTAATGCTGGATGCGCGTGGTGCGCAGGCCCTGCATGCCCCATTTGTCGATCGCCTTCTGCCAGGCGATGAATTCCTCGGCGGTGAGGCGGTAACGCTCCAGCGCGTCCTCGAGGCTGATCAGGCCCCCGCGCACCGCGGCGACGACCTCGGCCTTGCGACGGATGACCCAGCGATCGGTGTTGGCCGGCGGCAGGTCGCGCAGGGTGAGGGGCGTGCCGGTCGGGCCGACCACATACTGTTCGCCTCGACTGTTGAGACGTCGCTCTTGCAACATGGGCTTATGCCTCATTCACCACCACCATCGAGACTTGACGGTAGCGGGGCCGGGCTAAAGGCCGTTTAAGCGTCGTGGTGAAGGAAAGGCTAATACGCCCCCCTCGCACCCGGCCTTTGCTGAAGAAAGGATTCATCGACCCTAACCGTTACTTGACCGGATATCAGCGTTTGATGCTGATCAGCTCGGCCAGCATTTCATCGGCCGTGGTGATGATCTTGGACGAGGCGGAGTAGGCGCGCTGGGTGGTGATCAGGCCGGTGAACTCGGCCGACAGGTCGACCGTGGACGCTTCCAGCTGGGAGGCGCCGATCAGGCCCGCGCCGCCGGATCCCGCCGCCTTCAGGTTGAAGGTGCCGGAGCCCTGGCTGACGCGGAAGGCGTTGCCCGAGACCTCGGTCAGGGCGTCGGCGCTGGGGAAGGTGGCGAGGGCCACCTGGGCGATCTGGCGGGTGACGCCATTGTCGAAGATGGCGGTGACGAAGCCCTTCTCGTCGATCTTGACCTCCGACAGGTTGCCGAAGGCCGTGCCGTTGGTGAGCGTCGCCTGCACGACGGAAGCGCTGTCGTACTGGGACAGGCCGCCTGCGGCGGCGGTCAGGTCGAAGGTGATGGTCTGGTTGTCGATGCCCAGCGCATTGCCCCACATGAACTCGCCGGCGCCGAGGGAGGCGGGATTGGTGTCCGAGGCGAGGAAGGTCAGCGAGGCGGCCGCGGGGTCCGGGAACAGGGCGACGCCGGGGGCCATGGCGGCCATGGCGTCGACGTCCAGCCGGCCGTCCTGGGTGAAGGCGACCAGGCCGGACTTGAGGATGCCGTCGGTTCCGAGGCTGGCGTCCGTGGTCACGTCGTCGGCCGGAATGGCGCGCAGCTCGGCGTACCACTGGTTCGGAATGGTGCTCTTGAGGAAGGAGACGGCGAGGGTGCGCTGGCCGCCCTTCGAGTCGGAGACCGGAATGGTGACCTCGAAGTCGGGCTTCACGCCGTTGCCGGTCTCCGGATCCCACATGGCCATCGAGTTGGTCATGACGTCGTAGGCGCCGGCGGCGGCGGGATCGAGCGGATCGGCGTCCCGCGCGGCGCGCGCCACGGCTTCGGCCGAGGGCTCCTGGCTGGAGCGCAGGTTGGCGTTCAGCTGGACGCGGGTGGTCGGTTCGGCCGCGCCGCCGACAGAGCCCACGTTGATCGTGCGCAGCCGGTTCAGGTCGGACGGGTCAGTGGTGATGTCGCCGTTGGCGTCGACCGGCCAGCCCTGCAGGTAGAGGCCGGCGGTGTTCTTGAGGTAGCCGAGGTTGTCGACGCGGAAGGCGCCGGCGCGGGTGAACAGGCGCGCGTCCGCCGGGGTCAGGTTCTCGGACTTCTCGGTGACCACGAAGAAGCCCTGTCCGGCGATGCCCAGGTCGGTCGACGAGGTGGTGCGCTGGAGCTGGCCGTTCTGGCTGGTGAAGTGGCGGGCGCTGGCCAGCACGCCGCCGGCCGAATAACCGGCCCCCGCGCTCTGGGCGTTGACCACGGTCTGGAACTCGCCGGCCGAGCGCTTGTAGCCGACGGTGTTCACGTTCGCGATGTTCTGCGAAATCGCCGCCAGGGCGGCGGAGTTGGCGGTCAGGCCGGACACGCCGGCCAGAAGGGCGCTGTTGATGCTCATGGCGCGGGCTCCTTAGGAAAGCAGATTGAGAGGGTTGAGGGCGGAGGCGGCCGCGGCCAGCAGGCCGGGATCGCCGTCGGTGGGTGAGGCGGCGGTCTTCGCTTCCTCCAGCGCGATCACGCTGGACATCGGAAGCACGGCGGCGCCCACGGTCAGGAAGATTTCGCCGTCGTACATCTCGACGCCCGAGACGCGACCTCGCGTCAGGACCTGGGCGTCCAGGCTTTCGCCGGCGGAGTTCGTGGCCACGACCTTCAGGGTGTAGACCTCGCCTTCCGCGGCGTCGGCGCCGGTGGAGCCTTCGCCATCCCAGGTGAAGTCGTGCACGCCGGTGGTCTTGTCGGGGGCCTCGCCCTGCCAGACCACCTGGCCTGAGCCGTTGACGACCTGCAGGGTCGCGGAGGCCGCATCGCCGGCCAGTTCGTAGCTCCAGCGCGCCTGTCCGTCCTCGAACCGGGTCGCGGGCCAGGCGGCGGTGGCTTCCTTGCCGATGAAGTCCGCGGCCTCGCCGAGACCGCCGCCGCCCTGGGCCTCGAGCATCCCCTTGAGGAGTTCGTTGGTGAGCAGTTGCTGCTCGACTCCGGCCATCTGGGTCAGCTGGGCCGTGAACTGGTTGGAATCCACCGGCGATAGCGGGTCCTGGTTCTTCAGCTGGGCCGTGAGCAGGCTGAGGAAGGTCTCGAAGTTCGAGGCCATCATCGTCTGGCCGGAGTTGATCCGGCTGGCGGCGTTGTTGACGGTGGTGACGGCGTCGACCATCGATCAGACCTTCAGATCCACGCCCGCGGGCGTGAGGGACAGGGACGTCCACCGTGCGGCCGGAACGGCGTCGGCTTCGGCGTGGAGGCGGGTGGCGGCGGTGAAGGCGCGACCGAAGCCGCGGCGCGGGTCGTCGCCGCGGTCAAAGGCGCTCGAGCCGCTGTCGCGCTCGGCGAATTCGAAGGCGTCGTCGGCCAGCTGGAAGCCGGCCTGCTCCAGCTGACGCCGCAGTTCGTCGGCGCGGCCGCGCAGATCCGCGGCGGCGGCCGGATTGTCGAAGGCCAGGCGAGCCGCCACCCGGCCCTCGGAGTCGATGTCGAGCTTGACGTCGACGCGGCCGAGTTCTTCCGGCAGCAGGGCCATTTCGAAACGGGTCGACCGGCCCTCGAGCTTGCGCAGGATCTGGGCGGCGATCTGGGCGGTGGCCTCGATGGCGGTGCGCGAGACGAGGTGGGCGGGAGTCGAGGCCTCCCGGATCACGGACGGGGCGCCGTCCTGCGGCGTGGTGGAACCTGCGTCCGTCGCGCCGGCCGGCGGTCCCTCGGCGGACGTCGGGGCATCCGGCTGGCGGCGGGGCGTGGCCTCGCCCGACCTCTCGGGACGATACGCGGGAGCGGGGCTGGCGTCGATCGTCAGCTTCGCCGTCGCCGGAGGCGACTCGCCCGTCGGCCGCTCGGCCGGATCGGAGCCCTGTCGAGCCGGAGAGGCGTCGGATCCGCGGTTATCTCGCGAGGCGGCGGCGTTGCCCTCCAGCACGCGAAGCGGCGGAGGCGGGGACGCGGCCGGAGGCGCGGCGACCGCGACCGCAACGGGCGTCGCGGGCGGCGTGGGGGCCGACGGGACGACAGGCGCTGCGG
>JAFAEC010000049.1 GCA_023424215.1 Pseudomonadota bacterium | reverse complement strand
CACAGGGCGCCGCGCGCGGCGTGGGCGGCGTGGGCGGCGTCGAACTCGGCGCGACTGATGGCGCCGTTCCCGTCGGCGTCCAGCCGGGCGAAGCGGGCGTCGGCGCGGGCGGCGTGTCGGGCCTGGCGCATGGCCTGGCGCTCCTCCACGCTGACCGAGCCGTCGCCGTTCGCATCGGCGGCGCGCAGCCGGTCGAGGCGGCGGCCGACGAATTCGGCCTGGCTGAGGCGACCGTCGCCGTCGGCGTCCGCGCGCATGGCGGGGGCGGCGGGGCGGTTGGCGGCCTGCTGGGCGACGGCGACGCCGCCGGCGGCGAGGAGGGCGAGGGCGGCGAAGCCGCCGAGTACTGCAGTCCTGTTCATTCCGATGATCTCCATGGCCGCCGCGGCGGCCGGTCATCCCTGTCTGGAGGATCAAACGGGCGGAGGCGCAGTCTCCGTCGCGGGCGGGGGAAGGGCCCGCTCGAAGGCCGCTCGCGCGGCGCTGCGGACCTCGGCCAGGCGGGCTTCGAGCGCCTCGAAGCTGTCGTAACCGGCGGCGCGCGCGAGGCGGCGGCGGAAGCCGGAGGGCTCGGCGAGCGGGTCGGGCCGCTCGTTGAAGGCGGCGGCGAGGACCTGGCCGATGGCCTGCTGCAGTCGCCATGCCTCGGCCAGCTCGGGCTCGCCGGCCAGCGCCTCCAGCGTCGAGACCGTCAACGGCCCGCCGGCGGGAGCGTGGGTCAGTTGCCGCACCTGGGCGACGAACTCGGCGTCGACCTGGCCCCCGGCCGCCAGCTTGAGGTCCCAGGGACCGCGCGCGGGCCGCTCGCGGGCCATGAGGTCGCGCATGCGGCGCGCGTCGCCGGCAATGTCGATTCCGGGACGCGGCCGGCGCAGGATGCCTTCGAGGGCGGCGACGACGCGGGCGGCGAAGTCGGGGTCGTCGCTCCACACCACCCGGGCCCGCGTCAGGGCCATGAACTCCCAGGTGTCCGCCTCTTCTGCGTAGTACTCCTCGACCGCCGACAGGCGCAGCGATACCGGCCCCTTGGCGCCGGTCGGGCGCAACCGCATGTCGACCTCATAGAGCCCGCCCTCGGCCGTGTGCGCCGACAGGGCGGCAATGAGCCGCTGGGTGAAGCGCGGATAGAAGACGCCGGCGGGCCAGCCCCTGCCGTCCGAGGCCGCGTCGGGCGGCGCGTCGTAGACGGTCATCAGGTCGAGGTCCGAGCTGGCGGTCATCTCGCGCGATCCGGCCTTGCCCAGGGCCACGACTGCCACCGCCCCGCCGGCGAGGGCGCCGCCCTGGCGCACCGTCTCGGCCATGGCGGCCGGCGCGAGCGCCCGCAGGCAGGCGTCGGCCAGAACGGCATAGCCGCGGCCGGCCGCCTCGGCGTCGGAACGGCCCGTGATGACCTGCACGCCGATGCGGAACATCTGCTCGCGGTGAACGCGGCGGACCACGTTCATGGCCGCCTCGAAGTCCGGCGCGGCGGCGGCGTCGGCCAGCATCTGGGCGACCACGCCGCTGTCCTCGTCGAGGGCGCGGGCGAAGCGGGAGTCCAGCATGCTGTCCAGCGCCGCGGGATAGCGGCCGAGGGCGCGCGCCAGGCGGGGCGCGAAGGCCATCACCCCGACCACCAGCTCGAAGAGCTTCGGCTGGGCGAGAAACAGGGCCTGGACCTGCACCCCCGCGCTGAGCGCCGAGAAGAAAACGGCGAAGCGGCGGAAGGCGGCGTCGGGCGCGCCGGTGCCGGCCATGACGTCGAGCAGCCTGGGGGCGAGGCGGGTGAACAGCTCGCGACCGCGGGCGGTGCGGGTGGCCGGGATGCGGCCGTGGTGCCAGCTGCGGATGGCGTCCGCGACGGCGGCGGGGTCGGAAAAGCCCATGCGGGAAAGGGTGCGCAGGGTCTCGGGGTCGTTCTCAACCCCGGTGAAGACCAGCGAGCCATAGGGCGAGGACAGCTCCTCCCCGCCCTCGAACAGCTCGCCGTAGCGGCGGTTCACTCCCGCCAGAAGGGCTTCCACGCCGGCGTCGAAGCGGGCGAGGTCGCCCTCCCCGGTCAAGGCCGCCACCGCGCGACGACGGTCCGGGTCGAGCGGCAGGTCGTGCGTCTGTTCGTCGTCCAGCATCTGCACCCGGTGCTCAAGCGCGCGGAGCTGGCCGTAGGCGTCGGTGAGCTCGTGACAGACCTCTGCCGAGACGTGGCCGGCGTCGCGCAGGGCGGCGAGGGCCTCGACGGTGCGGCGTCGGCGCAGGCCCGGATTGCGCCCGCCGAGGATCAGTTGCTGGGTCTGGGCGAAGAACTCGATCTCGCGGATGCCGCCGCGTCCGAGCTTGAGGTTGGCGCCGGCCGCCTCAAGACCCTCTCCGGTCTTGTGGACGTGGATCTGGCGCTTGATCGACTGGATGTCGAGGATGGCCGGATAGTCGAGGCTGCGCCGCCAGACGAAGGGCCGCAGCGCCTTCAGGAAGGCCTCGCCGGCGGCGACGTCGCCCAGCATCGCCCGGGCCTTGATGAAGGCGGCGCGCTCCCAGTTCTGGCCGACGCTCTCGTAGTAGGTCAGGGCGAACGGGACGGCCACCACCGGCGGGGTCGAGGACGGATCGGGACGCAGGCGCAGGTCGACGCGGAAGACGTAGCCGTCGCCGGTGCGCTCCTGCATCAGGCCCGCGAAGGCCTGGGCGAGACGATCGAGGAAGCGCTGCGGCTCGACGCCCGGCGCCAGGGCTTCAACGACGACCTCCGGCTCCCAGAAGAGGCTGACGTCGATGTCGGAGGAGTAGTTGAGTTCGTCGGCGCCGTGCTTGCCCATGGCCAGGCCGAACAGGCCGGGCAACGGGCCGCGCGGATCCCCGGGGTCGCCCACGATCTTGCCCCGCTCCCGCTGGTCGTGGACGACGGCGGCGAGCGCCGACCGGGCGGCGACGTCGGCGAAGCGGCTCAGCGCGCCCGTGACGGCGTCCAGATCCCAGACCTGGCCGAGATCGGCGAGGGCGGTAAGCAGGTGGAGCTCGCCCTTGAGCCGGCGCAGGGGGGCACGGAGGTCGTCGGCGCCGCCGGTCAGACCCGCGGTGCGGTCGATGATGTCCGCCAGATGCGCGTCCGGGTCGCTGGCGAGGACATCGCGCAGGATGTCCGGCCAGCGCCGGGCGAGGCCGAACAGATAAGGCGAGGCGGCGAGGACCGGGGCGAGGGCGGGCCAGGCGTCGTCCAGGAGGTCCGACCAGCCGCCCTCCCCGGCCGCCTCCGCCAGCCGCTCCCGGGCCCGGTCGACGGCGGCGGGATCGACGACGGGGCCGCAGGGAAAGAGACGGGCGTTCAGCGGGCCGGCGCTCACGCGTTCGCCGCCGGCGGCAGGACGAGGGCGACCCGCAGACCGGGGCCGAAGCCGCCGTAAGCGCCGGGCCCCTCGTCGAGCTGGATGCGGCCGCCGTGGGCCTCCATCACCGCCCCCACCAGCGACAGGCCGAGGCCGGAACCCGGCTCGGTGCGGCTGTTGTCGAGGCGGACGAAGCGCTGGATGACCCGGTCGCGGTCGCCCTCGGGCACCCCCGGGCCGGTGTCGGTGACGGAGAATTCGATCTCGCCCGAGGAACGACGGCGGGCTCGGAGCATGACGGCGCCGCCGCTCGGCGTGTACTTGATGGCGTTGTCGATGATGTTGGCCAGCGCCTGGGCGAGGAAAGGCCGGTTGGCCTCGACCATCAGGCCCCGCTCGATCTCGGCAGAGAACTCCAGCCCCTTGTCCTCGCTGGCCGGTTCGTAGAGCTCGGCCATGTCGGCGGCGAGGTCGGCGGCGTCGAACAGGGTCGGGTCGGGCGTGCGGCCGGCCCCGGCGGCGGCCTGCAGGCGGGCGATGGCCAGCACGGTGTTGAAGGTCTTCAGCAGGCTGTCGGCCTCGTCCAGCGCCACCTGCAGGGCGTCGACGCCGTCGATGCGACCCGCCTCCGCGTCGATCAGGGCGACCTCCAGCCTGGCCCGCATGCGGGTGAGCGGCGAGCGCAGGTCGTGAGCGATGGCGTCGCCGGCGTGGCGGATGGACGCCATCGAGGCCTCCAGCCGGTCGAGCATGACATTCAGTCCGAGGCCCAGCTCGTCGAACTCGTCGCCGGCGTTGCGGATCTGGGCGCGGGCCTTGAGATCGCCGTCCTGCACGGCGGTGACGACGCGGTTGAGCCGCGCCATGGACCGTTCGATGTTGCGGCTGACGAGCAGCCCCCCGGCCAGGCCGAGCATCAGGACGATGCCCATGGCCGCCCAGAGGGCCTGGGTCAGACGGGAGAGGTAGGCCTCGGTGTCGCCCATCGAGCGGGCCACGAACAGCATCTCGCCCGAGGCCAGGCGCACCTGCACGCCGCGCGCCTGCGGCCGCGTCACCCGCCCTTCGGCGTCGGTGTCGGTGTAGGGATAGGTGATCCACTGCTCGCCCTCGGCGTAGTCCGTGACCGGCGAGGCGTTGAGCGAACCGGTGATGACGCTGCCCTCCCGGTCCATCAGCAGGTACAGGAAAGGGCTGTCGCTCAGGGCGCGGTCGACCAAAGCCCGGTTCAGGGCGTCGATGCCGCGCTCCTTGTAGATGCCGGTCAGGGTGTGCAGTTCGCTGCGCACGGCCGCTTCCGCCCGGCCGCGGGCCTCGGACGCCGAGGCGACGTAGACGTAGCCGAGGATGGCGCTGGCCGCCGCCGCGAACAGGGCGAGGAACAGCAGGGTCAGCCGGAAGGGGGTCCGGCGAAGGAGGGACGGGAGGCGCATCAGGCCTCCAGCCGATACCCCGCCCCGCGCACCGTCTGCAGCATCGCCTTGTCGAAGCCCTTGTCGATCTTGGCGCGCAGGCGGCTGATGTGGACGTCGATGACGTTGGTCTGGGGGTCGAAGTGATACTCCCAGACCTTCTCCAGCAGCATGGTGCGGGTCACCGACTGGCCGGCGTGGCGCATCAGGAACTCCAGCAGCTGGAACTCGCGCGGCTGCAGGTCGATCTCCTGGCCGGCGCGGTGCACGGTGCGGGCGATGAGGTTCATCTCGAGGTCGCCGACCTTGAGCATGGTGGCGACCGAGCCGGTCTCGCGGCGGCGCGACAGGGCCTCGACGCGGGCGATCAGTTCGGAGAAGGCGTAGGGCTTGACCAGATAGTCGTCGGCGCCGGCCTTGAGGCCGGTTACGCGGTCCTCGACCTCGCCGAGGGCGGAGAGGAACAGCACCGGCGTCTGGTCGCCGTCCTTGCGCAGGGTCTCGACCATGCCGATGCCGTCCAGCCGCGGCATCATGCGATCGACGACATAGACGTCGTAGCCGCCCTTCTGGGCCTCCAGCAGGCCGAAGGCGCCGTCGACGGCGTGGGTCACCTCGTGGCCCGCCTCGGTCAGGCCCCGGACCATGGCGGTCGCGGCGTCGGCGTCGTCCTCGACCACCAGAATGCGCATGGAATCAGCCCCTCTAACGAGAATCGCTGCCGATGTTAGCGCATCGGCGGCGGTTCCGGCAGTTAAGGGTTATTCAGACTCGGAGAGCTCCAGCACCACCGGCCGGTTGCCCTGCGGCGTCCATACCAGCAGGAAGACGCCACGGCCGCCGCGGCGGGCTGCTTCGACCTCGGCCTGCAGATCAGCCACTCCGGTCACGGCGCGGTTGCCCGCCCGCATAATGACGTAGCCGGGCCGGAAGCCCCGCGCCGCGCCACGACCGGGCGCAGTGACCACAACTCCCTCGACATTCTCGGGGATTTCGTAGCGGCTGCGGGCCGCCGCGGTGAGGGGAGCTACGGTTACGCCACCGATCTCGGTTCCCGAGGGCTCGGGGGTCGGCGCCGGCGTGTCTCCCCCGGCGCTGTCGGCGGACCCGTTCAGTTCGGCCTCGGACGGGCGGGTGCCGGAGCGGATCGTCACCGTCTGCCGGCGCCTGTCCCGCAGGACTTCGAACCGGAGATTGTCACCCGGGTCCGCCTGTCCCACGCGACGGGTCAGGTCGGTGTTGTTCTCCACCGGCTGGCCGTTGATGCTCAGAACAATATCGGCCGCGCGCAGGCCGGCGGCATCCGCCGGGCCGCCGGGGGTGACGCTGACCACCAGAGCGCCCCGTCGGTTCGGAAGCTCAAGGCTGCGTTGGATCTCCGGCGTGATCAGGCCGACCGTGGCGCCGATGTAGCCGCGCTCGATCCGCCCTTCGCGCATCAGCTCCTCGACCACCGGCTTGGCCGTGGTGGCCGGGATGGCGAAGCCGATGCCGACCGAGCCGCCGAGCGGATTGCCGTAGATGGCCGAGTTCACGCCGATGACGCGGCCGTAGATATCGAAGGTCGGGCCGCCCGAGTTGCCGCGGTTGATGGCGGCGTCGATCTGCAGGAAGTCGACGTAGCTGGAGGTGTTCGGATCGATGTTCTGGCGCGACACGGCCGAGACGATGCCCGCCGTGGCGGTGCCGCCGAGGCCGAACGGATTGCCGACGGCGATCACCCAGTCGCCGACGCGGGGCTGGGCCGATTCCTCGAAGCTGACGAACGGGAAGTCGGAGCCCTCAACCTTGATCACGGCGAGGTCGGTGGCCGGGTCGCGACCGACCACGCGAGCCTCCAGCTCGCGCTCGTCGGCGAGGCGGACGGTGATCTCGGTGGCGTTCTCGACCACGTGGTTGTTGGTGACGATGTAGCCGTCGCCAGAGATGAAGAAGCCGGAGCCGGCGCCGAGGGCGGTGGCGCCTTCTTCCTCGCCCTCCTCGCCTTCCGGCGCCTGGCCTTCCGGCACCGGGATGCTGAAGCCGGGGAAGCCCGGGAGTTCGAGCGTGCGCGGGCGCTCCACCCGCGTGGTCACGTCGATCTGGACCACCGCCGGGGCGACCTGCTGGAAGATGTCGGCGAAGCTGAGGGGCGCGCCCTGGGGCGGGGCGAAGGCGAGGCCGGCGGCGCCGGCGCTGGGGGCGAGACGGCCGGACACCCCGGCGACCGGGCCCGCCTCGGCGGACGGCCAGTCGATGACGCCGCCGGCGGTGGCGGCGGCCGCGAAGGTCAGGCCGGCGACGGCCCCGAGCATGAACTCCTTACGCTTCATCATGGGCAGACTGCGTTCCCTCTGGTCGGGCGTCCACGCGCCCGTAAGGCGATCAATATAGGGCGTTCGTCCACAGGACCAACGCCTTGAACGGGAGGATGGCTTCCCGACAGGTCAGTCGTCCGACGGCTTTGCGTCAGGATCACGGCGCTCGGCGAGGATTTCCGCCAGCCGGCTCTCCTCCTCGGCGCTGAGCGGCGCCGTCTCGGGGCGACGGCGGCGGGCAAAGGCGAGCAGCGCGGCCGCGACGGCCAGCAGGACGACGAAGGGACCGAACCACAGCAGCCAGGTGCCGGCCCGCACCGGCGGGCTGAACAGCACGAAGTCGCCGTAGCGGCGGACGAGATCCTCGCGGATCTGGGCGTCTGAACGGCCGGCGGCGATCTGCTCGCGCACCAGCTGGCGCATGTCGGCGGCGATCCCGGCCGGGCTGTCGGCGATGGCCTCATGCTGGCAGACGACGCAGCGGATGTCGTCGAACAGAGCCTGGGCGCGGGCTTCCTGACGGGCGTCGGCCAGCGGCCGGTCCGGCGCCGGCGGCGGCTCCTGGGCGACGGCGGTCGAGGCCCCGAACAGGCACAGCAGCGCGACGAATGCGCGGGCGAGCGGGCCGATCATGCGGCCCTCGCCTTGCGGGCGCCGGCGCCGAGGCGCAGGCGACGGTCCAGCAGCGACAGCACGCCCCCCAGCGCCATGATGGCGGGGCCGAGGAAGATCAGCCGGGCCCAAGGGTTCCACCACACGCGCACGCTCCAGCCGGGCGCGCCGCCCGGAGTGGGGCCGCGCTCGCCCAGAACCACATAGACGTCGTCCAGCCCGCGGAAGTCGAGCCCCACCTCGGTGGTGGTCTGGCCGCCGGCGGGGAAGAAGCGCCGCTCGGCGACGACCTCGCGGGTGGCGCCGCCGGCCACGGCGACGCTCAGCCGGCCCTGCTCGGCGAGATAGTTGGGGCCTTCGACGATGCGGACGTCCTTCAGGGACACCGTCCACTTGCCGGCCTGCACGGATTCGCCGACGGCCAGCGGCCGGGCGGCCTCGACGCGGAAGCCGGTCTCGACCACCGCCCCTAGCACGAAGACGCCGAGGCCGGCGTGGGCCAGGGTCATGCCCCAGGCGGCCAGCGGCAGGCCGCGGGCGCGACGCAGGGTCTCGCCGGCGGGCGCGCGGAACAGGCGGACGCGCTCGGCGGTCTCGGCCAGCGCCCCGAGGATCAGCCAGGCCCCGAGGCCGATGCCGAGGGCGGAGAGAATCTTGCGCGGCTCAAAGGCGAACCAGCCGGCCAGCGCGAGGAGCAGGGCCAGGCCGAAGGCGACGGCGAGGCGCTGGGCCACGCCCCTCAGGTCGGCCCGCTTCCACGCCAGGAAGGGGCCCGCCGGCAGGACGATCAGGGCCACGGCCATCAGCGGCGTGAAGGTCAGGGCGAAATAGGGCGGGCCGACGGAGATGGTCGCGCCGGTCGCCGCCTCGAGGATCAGCGGATACAGGGTGCCGAGCAGGACGGTGGCGGCGGCGGCGGTCAGGAACAGGTTGTTCAGCACCAGCCCGCCCTCGCGGCTGACCGGCGCGAACATGCCGCCGCCCTTCAGTTGCGGGGCCCGCCAGGCGAACAGGGCGAAGGCGGCCCCGGCGGCGAGGCCGAGGATGGCCAGCAGCATCATGCCGCGCTGGGGATCGACGGCGAAGGCGTGGACGCTGGTCAGCACGCCGGAGCGGACGAGGAAGGCTCCCAGCATGGAGAAGGTGAAGGCCAGCAGGGCGAGGAAGGTCGACCAGCCGGCCAGGGCCCCGCGTCGCTCGGTGACGATCGAGGAGTGCAGCAGGGCCGCGCCGGCCAGCCACGGCATGAAGCTGGCGTTCTCGACCGGATCCCAGAACCACCAGCCGCCCCAGCCCAGCTCATAGTAGGCCCAGAAGGCCCCGAGCGTGATCCCGAGCGTCAGGAAGACCCAGCTGGCCAGGGCCCAGGGGCGCACCCAGCGGCCCCAGGCCGGCCAGAAGGCGGCGTTGGCCCGCCCCTCGATCAGGGCCGCCACGGCCAGCGAGAAGCAGACCGAGAAACCGACGTAGCCGGCGTAGAGGAAGGGCGGGTGGAAGGCGAGGGCCGGGTCCTGCAGCAGCGGGTTCAGCGAGGCCCCCTGGAACGGGACCGGGTCGAGCCGTTCGAAAGGGTTCGAGGTGAAGACGGCGAAGGCGAGGAACAGGGCGCCGAGCAGGCCCTGCACCGTCACGGCGGAGGTGCGCAGGCCGAAGGGCAAGTTGCGCGCCCCGGCCAGGGCGGCGCCGAAGCCGGTCAGCACCAGACACCACAGCAGCAGCGAACCCTCGTGGCTGCCCCAGGCGGCGGCCACCTTGTAAAGCATCGGCTTGTCGGTGTGGCTGTTGGCGGCGACGTTGGCGACGGAGAAGTCCGAGACCGCGAAGGCCTGGATCAGGGCCGCGAAGGCGAGGGCCACGGCGATGGCCGCGGCCAGCGCCGCCCCGTCGGCCGCCCCGGCCAGAACGGGGCTGCGCCGCAGCCGGCCGGCCGCCGCCATGCCGGCCTGCAGCACGGACAGGGCGAAGGCGAGAACGAGGGCGAAGGCGCCCGCCTCGACGATCACGACTCGGAGGCCCCGTCGACGAGGGTCGCCTCGGGGCGCCACTCGCCCTTGTCCTTGAGACCCTCGGCGACCTCGCGCGGCATGTAGTTCTCGTCGTGCTTGGCCAGCACCTGGGTGGCGCGGAAGCTGCGGTCCGGCAGGAAGGCGCCCTGGGCCACCACCCCCTGCCCTTCGCGGAACAGGTCGGGCAGATCGCCCTGGTAGACCACGCGGGTCGTGGCGACGGAGTCGGTGACCACGAAGGCGACCTCGCCGGTCGGAGCCCGCTCGATGCTGCCGATCTCGACAAGGCCCCCGAGGCGGACCACGCGCCCCGGCGGGGCCTTCTCCACGGTGGCTTCGGACGGGGTGAAGAAGAAGGTCACGCTGTCGCGCATGGCGAACAGGGACAGGCCCACGGCGAGGGCGAGGACGGGGGCCACGGCGAGAATCACCCACAGGCGGCGCCGGGCCTTGGGCGATTTCGGCATCCAGCTCATCGGGCGTCTCCGGACGGCAGGCGGGCCTCGAGATCGGCCCGGCGCGGGTCGCGCGGGTCGAGCGCCGCGATAAGGGGCAGCCACATCTCGCGCGCGGCGGCGGCGTCGCCCCGTGCGAGGGCGGCCTCGCCGAGGAAATAGCGGGCCCCCAGCTGGTTGGGATCGCGGCTCAGCGCCTGGCGGAAGGCGGCCTCCGCATCGCCGTCGACGGTCCCGCCGTTGGCGCGCACCAGACTTTCGCCCAGCCGGCTCCAGCTCCGGGCGTCGTCCGGCTGAAGCGCGAGCGCGCGGCGGAAGGCGGAGACGGCGCCGATCGGATCGCCGGCCTCGAAGCGGGCGGCGCCGAGCATCGTCAGGGCCTCGTGATCGTCGGGCCGCTCGGCCACGACCCGGGCGGCGACGGCGGCGATCTGCGGCGCCTGCAGGGTGTCCAGCCGGGTCGCCCATTCGTCGACGCGCCGCTCGTAGGCCTGGTCCGGCATGCCCGGCGAGCCGAGCAGCGCATAGAGGCCCAGCGCGAGGGCCCCGGCGGCGGCGAGTCCGCCAAGCACCCAGACCCGGTCCAGCGGTCGCGCCACCACCGGCGCGGCGCGGCGTTGACCGGCGAGGATGCGTCGACCCGCCTCCGCCCGGGCGGCGGACCACGACGCCTCGTCCATCAGGCCCCGGGCCTTCAGCCGGTCGAGATCGGCCAGCTCTGCGTCGGCCGCAGCGAGCTCCACCGCCTCGCCGGCGTCGGCGCCGCGGCGCGCTCCCGCCAGCACGGGCAGGCCGGCGAGGGCCGCGAGCACGGCCGTCATGATCCAGAACACCATCATCGCGGCGCGATGTAGCCTATCAGGCGGCCCGGGACGAGGGGCCGTCCTGCGACCCGGAGCCGCCGGCCACTGCGGCGCGGCGACGCACGGTCCGGGCGGCGTCGCGGGCCCCGATCTCCTCCAGGTACCGGGCCGCGACCGCGACGAGACGCAGCGCCTGGTCCTCGTCGGGCGCCTCGTCGTCGTTGATCATCACCAGGACCTGGTCGGCGTAGTCGGTGAGCCGGGCCTGCAGCGACTCCTCGAGCGCCCGGCGGTCGGACTCGCAGCCGAAGGTGGCGCTGGCGCCGCGGGCCGCCCCCACCAGACGCAGCAGGGCCAGGGCGATATCCGCCTCGTCGCCTCTCCCGGGGGCGGCGAGCCTCGGCGCCATGCGGCTCATGCGTCCGACGATCTGGACCCGCTCCAGAGGCAGGGCCTTGTCGACCGCCTTTTCGGCGGCGCGCATCAGGCCCGACAGCCAGTCGGCCAGCTTGAGGCGGGCGTCGCGCACCGCCTTGCCCCAGGGAGAGCCGGGATCCAGCGTCAGGGTGACGTCCAGCTCGGCCAGCACGTTGGCGCACCAGTCGAGATCCCGCAGGACCGAGCGCAGCTCTTCCGCGTCGAGACGGGGCGTGTAGGCGGCGAGACGCGTGGCGCGGACCGCGACGCCGTCCAGCAGGCGGTCGACGAAGTCGGACAATTCGGAAGCGCTCAGGAAGCCCTCGCGCCCGGCGACGCCCGAGGTGCGGGTGATGATGCGCAGCACCAGGACCGCGTCCTCGAGGTGGGCGAACAGGATTTCGACGAAGCGCCGCGCCCCGTCGGCGTGGATGGCGGCGGCGTCCTTCACCAGCAGGCGCAGCTCGGCCAGCTGATCCCCGTCCGGTCGCTTCAGCCAAACCTCGATCGAGGGCATGGCCCGGCGGACGAGGTGAGAGAGGTCCAGACAGGCGGCCAGGTCGAACAGGCCATCGTCCCGGACGTCCGGCTCCAGACCGGCCGGCCAGACCAGGTCGGGCCGGTCGCGGACGATCGAGGCCGCCGCCTGACAGATGCGATTGGCCACGACGACGGCGTCGGAATCCTCGTCCTCGTCGTCGAGCCGGGGCAGCAGTTGGGGTTCGCGCTCGCTGGCGAGCCGCCACAGGCGAGGGAGAACCTCCGCCGGAAAGGTCATGGCCGCGACCCCGTCGGCGCGGGGGCGGAACATCGGCGCGACAGGCCCGAACACGAGGCTGCGCCGCCGCCGGTCGCGCATCTCGTCGCTCAGCATCGCGCGCAGTTCGATCGCGCGCTCACCCGGCAGGCGGTGCACCGCGCCGCCAACGGCCTTGAGCACGGGGTCGCCGCAGCGGGCGAGGAGGGCGGCGAGCGCACTGCGATGGGCGGCGGAAAGCCCGGCCATAAGGTTACCTTCGAGACCGGCCAAGCTGCCGGACCGGGGCGCAGACTGTCCCAAACCGGGTTAACAGCGCCTCTCCGGCGCGGCTCAGGCCTCGGCCGCGGGCAGTTCCAGCACCGCCTTGAGTCCGCCCATCTCGCTGTCGGCGAGGGTGACGCGGCCGCCGTAGGCGCGGATCAGTTCGACCACGATGGACAGGCCGAGCCCGGAACCCGGCGTGGTCTCGTCCATGCGCATGCCGCGCTGCAGCGCCGCCTCCCGCTGCGCTTCCGGCAGACCGGGTCCGTCGTCCTCGACCACCACGACCATCTGGCCGAGCCCCGTCGCGCCCGCGGAGACCCGCACGCGCCGCTTCGCCCACTTGCAGGCGTTCTCCATGAGATTGCCGAGGATCTCCTGCAGGTCCTGCCGCTCGCCCCGGAAGGCGAGGTCGTCGGGCGCTCGCCAGTCGATCTCCACGCCGCGGCTCTCGAACACCCGCTCGAGCATGACCGCCAGCTCGTCGAGGACCTCGGCGATCGGCGTGCGTTCGCCGAGCAGCTGGGCGCGGGCGGCGGCGCGGGCGCGGCGCAGGTGATGGTCGACCTGGGCCTGCATGATCGCCGTCTGCTTGCGCACGATGTCCGGCAGGGGGCCCTGCTGGGCGCCTGCTTCGGCGAGCATGACCGACAGGGGCGTCTTCAGGGCATGCGCGAGGTTGCCGACGTGCGTGCGCTGGCGCTCGACGGTCTCCTGATTGTGGTCGAGGAGGCGGTTGACCTGCTCGGCCAGCGGCTGGATCTCGAGCGGATAGCTGCGGGCGATGCGGGCGCTCCGGCCCTTGCGGACATCGGCGATCTCGTTGCGCAGGCTGTACAGCGGGCGCAGGCCGATCTGCACCTGCAGGAAGACCGCGACCACCAGGCCGACGCCGAGGAGCAGCAGGGCGGCCCAGGTGAAGGTCGCGAACTGCTGGGTGTCCGCATCGATGGTCGACCGGTCGAGGCCGGCCATGAACACGACCGGCTCGGTGCGCCCGGGCAGCTGTTTCATGCTGGCGGCGACGCGCAGGCGCTTCTGCAACGGGCCCCAGGCGTTGTAGCTGATGGTCTCGCCGCGCGCCGCGCGGAGGCGGGCCGGCAGCTCGCGGGGGATGACGAGACTCTCGCCGGCGAGCGAGGGCGAGCGAACGACGGTGCGCAACCGGCCGTCGGCCGTCGGCACGGCCACCGCCCAGTACTTGCCGGACAAGGCGCGAAGCGTGCGCTCGTCCTTCACCTCCCCTACCGTGACGGTCCCGTCAGGCGCGGCGTTGGTGGCCAGGACCACCTCGTCGATGGTGTTGGACAGGACGGCCCCTAGGCGCCGAAGGGAGGATTCCTCGTACTGGGTGGTCAGGGTCCAGCCGGTGGCCAGCAGGGCCAGGACGATCCAGATCGACGCCAGCCAGATCAGTCGGCGCGTCAGGCTGCGGCCGGGACGTCCGAACCAGCGCGCCCAGCGACCGGACCTGACGCTCGCCGCCCCGTCCGAGCTGCCCCCCGACCCGGCCGTCACGCCGCTTCGGACTCCCCGGCCAGCGGCGTGAGCCGATAGCCGAGACCGCGCACCGTCTCGATGCGTTCGGCCCCGATCTTCTTGCGAAGACGACCGACGAACACCTCGATGGTGTTGGAGTCGCGGTCGAAGTCCTGGTCGTACAGGTGCTCGACCAGTTCGGTGCGGCTGATGACCCGGCCCTGGTGCATCATCAGATAGTGCAGCAGCCGGTACTCCAGCGAGGTCAGGCGCAGGGGCTCGCCGTTGACGCTGGCCCGCGCGGCGCGGGGGTCGAGGCGCAGGCCGCCGCAGGTCAGGGTCGCCGAGGCGATGCCCGCCGAGCGGCGCAGCAGGGCGCGCAGGCGGGCCAGCAGTTCCTCGGTGTGGAACGGCTTGGTCAGGTAGTCATCAGCGCCGGCGTCGAAGCCGGACACCTTGTCCGACCATGCGCCGCGCGCCGTCAGGATGAGAACGGGGGTGGTGCGACCCTCGCGTCGCCACCGCTCCAGCACCGACACGCCGTCGATCTTGGGCAGACCCAGATCCAGCACGATCACGTCGTAGGGCTCAGTGTCGCCGAGGAAATGGGCCTCCTCGCCGTCGGCGGCGTGATCCACGGCGTAGCCGGCGTCGGACAGCGCCGACTTGAGCTGGCGGGACAGGTCAGCGTCGTCCTCGACGAGCAACACACGCATTCAGCGTTCTCCGATCACGCGGCCGGTGCGGCCGTCCACCAGGATATCGGCGACGCGGCCGCCGGGATATTCCCACCGCACCACGACCATGTCGCCCCGGTTGCTGGCTCCGAGGAAGCGGCCGGGACGGCCGGCGGAGGCGCGTTGGACCGCCTGGGCCATGCTCACGCGGGGGCGATCCTCGGCCCGCTCGCGCCGGTCGGGCCGCTGCGGGCGCTCACGGTCCTGCGCGACCGCAGCCATGGGAGCGGCGGCGACGAGGGCGGCGGCGATAAGGGCTGACGTCCGTTTCATGGGGCGGGATTTAGGCCTCAGGCTCTGAACGTCGGCTGAACGTCGCTGCGGATGATACTTCACGAAAGCACCCCGACGGAACGGCCCGCCTCCGGTTCAGGATCATGAACGCCGGCTGACGGAAGCCGTTCAGCCACGGCTCAGCCGGAAAATGGTCCTCTCGGCCTCAACGCAGCCAGTGCGGCTGCGGAACGGCAAGGAGACCCCGATGTTCAAGAAAGCCCTGATCCCCGCCATCGCCCTGGTCGCGGCGTCCGTCGCGGTCCCGGCCGCGGCCCAGTCCTACGGCTACGGTCACGACCGCGGCGACCGCTACGAGCGGAACCACCGCGGCTGGCAGCCGATCGCCCAGCGCAAGTTCAATCTCGACCGCCGCATCGACGTCGGCATCCGCAACGGCCAGCTGAGCCGCCGCGAGGCCACCCGGCTGCGCTACGACCTCGATCGCCTTGTCCGGCTTGAGTACCGCTACCAGCGCGGCGGCCTGAGCTGGCGCGAGCGGCAGGAGCTGGACCGGCGCTACGACCAGCTCTCGCGCCAGGTCCGCCACGAGCGCCGCGACCGCGACGGCCGCCGCTGGTAGGCCGGCCGCCCCTTCCGTGACCGGAAGCTCGAAGGGGGGGGGGGGGGCGGGGGCGGGGGCCGGGGGGGGGGGGCCG
>JAFAEC010000043.1 GCA_023424215.1 Pseudomonadota bacterium | reverse complement strand
CCCCGCGCGAGGCCCTCTCCGGCGCCCGCGTCCGGGTCCAGGCCGGCGGTCGCAGCCTTCGCGTCCGCGTGCCGGCCGGGCTGCGCTCGGGCGAGCGGCTGCGCCTGCGCCGCGGGGCCGCCGACGGGGCCGACCTGCACCTGCCGGTCCTGATCCGCGCCGCCGACGGCCTCACCGTCCTCGGCGACGACCTGTACATGGCCTGGCCCGTGCCGCCGCGGCTGATCGAGGACGGCGGCCGGATCGAGATCGACACCTGGACCGGGCCGCGCTCGGCCTGGATCGTCGCCGGGCAGGAAACCCTGCGCGTGCGGCTCAGGGGCCTCGGCCTCCCCGCGCGCGGCGCGCGGCCGCAGGGGCACCTGTTCGTGACCCTGGAGCCCTCCGCCGACGCCCCCTCCTCGGCCGAAGACCTGCTGGTCCGCTTCACCCGCGTCTGGACGCCGGACCGCATGGCGGCTTAGGTCGCGCCATGTCCCACAACACCTTCGGCCACCTCTTCCGCGTGACCACCTGGGGCGAGAGCCACGGGCCGGCGATCGGCTGCATCGTCGACGGCTGCCCGCCGGGCATCCCGCTGACCGAGGCCGACCTGCAGCCGTGGCTGGACCGGCGCAAGCCCGGCGGAAGCCGCTTCGTCACCCAGCGCAAGGAAAGCGACACGGCGCGCATCCTGTCGGGCACGTACGACGACGGCGCCGGCCCGGTGACCACCGGCACGCCGATCTCGATCCTGATCGAGAACGAGGACGCCCGCTCGAAGGACTATGGCGAGATCGCCCGCGCCTTCCGCCCCGGCCATGCCGACTACACCTACCAGGCCAAGTACGGCGTCCGCGATCCGCGCGGCGGCGGGCGCAGTTCGGCGCGCGAGACGGCGGTGCGCGTCGCCGCCGGCGCGATCGCCCGCAAGGTGCTGGGCGACGGTGTGCGCATCCGCGCCGGGGTGGTGCAGATCGGGCCCCACCGCATCGCGCCGGATGCGGTCGACTTCGACGCCGTCCACGACAACCCCCTGTTCGCCGCGTCCGCCGAGGTCGTGCCGGCGTGGGAGGCGTATCTGGACGAGGTCCGCAAGGCCGGCTCCTCCATCGGCGCCGTGGTGGCGCTGGAGGCGACCGGCGTGCCCACCGGCTGGGGCGCGCCCCTTTACGGCAAGCTGGACGCCGAACTGGCCGCCGCCCTTATGTCGATCAATGCGGTCAAGGGCGTCGAGATCGGGGCCGGCTTCGCCGCCGCCGAACTGTCGGGCGAGGACAACGCCGACGAGATGCGGCTGGGCGCGGACGGGCAGCCGGTGTTCCTGTCCAACCACGCCGGCGGCGTGCTGGGCGGGATTTCGACGGGCCAGCCGTTGACGGCGCGCGTGGCCTTCAAGCCCACCTCTTCCATCCTGACGCCGCGGCGGACGATCACCCGCGACGGCGAGGAGACAGATTTGCGCACCAAGGGCCGTCACGACCCCTGCGTCGCCCTGCGCGGCGCGCCGGTGGTCGAGGCGATGGCCGCCTGCGTGCTGGCCGACGCGATGCTGCGGCACCGGGCGCAAATGGGCGCCCCCTTTTCGTAACAGTTGTAGTTACCTATATCGACCCTGACCGGCGCGCCGTTCGCCGCGCGCCCTGCAAGGAGACCCGTCATGATCGACGTTCGCCGCTTCGGCAGCCTCGGAGGCGCCGACCACGGCTGGCTGAAGGCCCGCCACCACTTCTCGTTCGCCAGCTATTACGACCCGTCGCGCATGGGCTGGGGCCGGCTGCGGGTGTGGAACGACGACGAGATCGCCGCGAAGTCGGGCTTCCCGCCCCACCCTCACGCCGACATGGAGATCATCACCTACGTCCGCACCGGGGCCATCACCCACGAGGACTCCATGGGCAACCGCGGCCGCACGGCGGCGGGCGACGTGCAGGTGATGAGCGCCGGCACGGGAGTGCGCCACTCCGAGTTCAACCTCGAGGACGAGACCACCACCCTGTTCCAGATCTGGATCGAGACCGACCGGCCGGGCGCCAAGCCGTCGTGGGGCCAGCGCGAGTTTCCGAAGAGCGACCGCTCGGGTCGCTTCACGGTCATGGCCTCGGGCGATCCGGGCGACGGGGCCCTGCCGATCAACGCGGACGCCAGGGTGCTGGGCGCCACGCTGAAGGCCGGCGAGAGCCTGAGCTATGATCTCGCGCCCGGCCGCCGCGCCTATCTGGTGCCGGCCGTCGGCGAGGTGGAGGTCAACGGCGAGACGCTGAACGCCCGCGACGCCGCCGCCGTCGTCGACGAGGCGACGGTGACGATCACCGCCAAGGCCGACGCCGAACTGGTGATGGTGGATTCGCTCTGACTTCCTTCTCCCCTCCGGGGGAGAAGGTGGCTCGCGGAGCGAGACGGATGAGGGGGATGTCGGCTTCCAGACTCCCTCGCCATCCGGTTTGATCTTGCGAGCCCCCTCATCCGAGCGGCTCCGCCGCCCACCTCCCCCCCGAGGGGAGAAGGCAACAAAAGCGCCGCCCCGGTCTCCCGGAGCGGCGTTTCTCTTGCCTAGTGCGTGGCTGGCACCGTGCCGGGGTCCTGGATGGGCGGGGCGGCGGGCAGCGGTTCCGCCTCCTCGTCCCATTCCACCGGCGTCAGCGTGCCGGTCAGGGCCCACTTCAACGCCTCGTCGGCGGTCGAGATGGGGACGATCTCCAGCGCGCCCTTCACATTGTCGGGCACGTCGGCGAGGTCCTTCTCGTTCTCCTGCGGGATCAGCACCGTCCTGACGCCCGAGCGGAGCGCCGCGAGCAGCTTCTCCTTCAGGCCGCCGATGGCGGTGACCCGGCCGCGCAGGGTGATCTCGCCGGTCATGGCGATGTCCTTGCGGATCGGGATCCCGGTCAGCACCGAGACCATCGCGACCGTCATCGCCACGCCGGCCGAGGGACCGTCCTTGGGCGTCGCGCCGTCGGGCACGTGCACGTGGATGTCGGTCTTCTCGAACACCGGCGGCTTGACCCCGAAGGCCAGCGAGCGGGCCCGGACGTAGGAGGCGGCGGCGGAGATCGACTCCTTCATCACCTCCTTCAGGTTGCCGGTCACGGTCATGCGGCCGCGGCCCGGCATCTTGACCGCCTCGATGGTCAGGATGTCGCCGCCGAACTCGGTCCAGGCCAGGCCAGTGACGATGCCGACCTGATCCTCCTCGTCCGTCTCCCCGTAGCGGTATTTCCGCACGCCGGCGTATTCGGCCAGCTTCTCGCTGTCGACGGTGATCGACACGGCCTTGGTGCGGGCCATCTCGCGCACCGCCTTGCGGGCGATGCCGCCCAGCGCGCGCTCCAGCGAACGCACCCCGGCCTCGCGGGTGTAGTAGCGGATCAGTTCGCGGATCGATTCCTCGGGAATGACCAGCTCGCCTTCCTTCAGGCCGTGGTCGGCGAGTTGCTTGGGCAGCACGTGGCGCTTGGCGATCTCGACCTTCTCGTCCTCCGTGTAGCCCGACACCCGGATGATCTCCATCCGGTCCATCAGCGGCTGCGGCATGTTCAGGCTGTTGGCCGTGGTCACGAACATGACGTTGGACAGGTCGTAGTCGACCTCCAGGTAGTGGTCGCCGAAGGTCGAGTTCTGGGCCGGGTCCAGCACCTCGAGCAGGGCCGAGGACGGGTCGCCCCGCCAGTCGGCGCCCAGCTTGTCGATTTCGTCCAGCAGGACGAAGGCGTTGGTCGTCTTGGCCTTCTTCATCGACTGGATGATCTTGCCGGGCATCGAACCGATGTAGGTCCGGCGGTGACCGCGGATCTCGGCCTCGTCACGGACGCCGCCCAGCGACATGCGCACGTATTCGCGGCCGGTCGCCTTGGCGATCGACTTGGCCAGCGAGGTCTTGCCGACGCCCGGAGGGCCGACGAGGCACAGGATCGGCCCCTTCAGGCTGCCGGTGCGCGCCTGCACGGCCAGGTATTCGATGATCCGCTCCTTGACCTTCTCGAGGCCGTAGTGGTCCTCCTCGAGGATGGCTTCGGCCCGGGCCAGGTCGATCGGCTTGGTGCGCGCCTTGCCCCACGGGATCGACAGCAGCCAGTCGAGGTAGTTCCGCACAACCGTCGACTCGGCCGACATCGGGCTCATGTTGCGCAGCTTCTTGACCTCGGCCTCGGCCTTGGCCCGCGCCTCCTTGGACAGCTTGGTCTTGCGGATGCGCTTCTCCAGCTCGAGGATCTCGTCGCGCTGGTCGTCGGTCTCGCCCAGCTCCCGCTGGATCGCCTTCATCTGCTCGTTGAGGTAATACTCGCGCTGGGTCTTCTCCATCTGGCGCTTCACGCGCGAGCGGATCTTCTTCTCGACCTGCAGGACCGAGATCTCGCCCTCCATCAGGCCGTAGACCTTCTCCAGCCGGGCCGGCACGGCGACGGTCTCGAGCAGCGCCTGCTTGTCGCCGATCTTCACCGACAGGTGGGCGGCGACCGAGTCCGCGAGGCGCGACGGGTCGGTGATCTGGGGGATGGAGCTGAGCGCCTCGGGCGGCACCTTCTTGTTCAGCTTCACATAGTTCTCGAACTGCTCGATCACCGCGCGCAGCAGGGCTTCCGACTGCGAGGGCTCGCCCTGCTCGTCGGCGATCTCCTCGGCCTCGGCCTCGAAGTAGTCGGCGCGGTCGGTGAAGCGCAGCAGGCGGGCGCGGCCCTTGCCCTCGACCAGCACCTTGACGGTCCCGTCGGGCAGCTTGAGCAGTTGCAGGACGTTGGCCAGCACGCCGATCGGGTAGATGGCGTCGGCCGCCGGGTCGTCGTCGACGCTGTTCTTCTGGGTGGCCAGCAGGATCTGCTTCTCGCCCTTCATGATCTCGTCGAGCGCGCGCACGGACTTCTCGCGGCCCACGAACAGCGGGACGACCATGTGCGGAAAGACGACGATGTCTCTCAGCGGCAGGACGGGGAGGGTCTTGGTCTCGGACATGATGCGTACTCCGGGGCCCTTGTGGATCGTGGACCCGCCGCGCCGGCGGCCGGAGCGAAATGCCCGACCGGTTCGACTCGGCCCGTCGTTCGACGGCCTTTGAACGAGTATGTGGTTGCGCGGTTGCGACGTTCAAGCGTGACCGCCCCGCGCGACTGGGGACCGATCCGCAGCGGCCAGGCTGCACGGATCGTGCGGCGCGGCGGCCGGATGCGGCTCATCGACGCCTATGTCCGCGTTTCAGCGGGCGATTTCGACCCCGCCCGGCCTGTGGCCGGCGCGCCACGGCGCTTCCGGCACGAAGAAGGGCGGCCCGTCGCCGGACCGCCCCGCTCCACTCACGAATGCGGCATCAGGCGGCGCTGTCGGGCGCGGCCTTCTTCCCCTTGGTCTCGGCGTAGATCAGCAGCGGCTGGGCCTTGCCCTCGATGACCTCGGCGTTGACCACGACTTCCTCGACGCCCTCGAAGGTCGGCAGCTCGAACATGGTCTCGAGCAGGATGCCTTCCAGGATCGAGCGCAGGCCGCGCGCGCCGGTCTTGCGGGTGATGGCCTTGCGGGCCACCGCCGACAGGGCGTCGTCGGTGAACGTCAGCTCGACGTTCTCCATCTCGAACAGGCGCTTGTACTGCTTGACCAGGGCGTTCTTGGGCTCGGTCAGGATCTTGACCAGGGCCTCCTCGTCGAGGTCCTCCAGCGTCGCCAGCACGGGCAGGCGGCCGATGAACTCCGGGATCAGGCCAAAGCGCATCAGATCGTCCGGCTCGACGCCCTTGAGGATGTCGCCGGTGCGGCGTTCGTCGATCTCCTTGACCTTGGCCCCGAAGCCGATCGAGGCTCCGTCGCCGCGGGCCGAGATCACCTTCTCGAGGCCGGCGAAAGCGCCGCCGACGATGAACAGGATGTTGGCCGTGTCGACCTGCAGGAACTCCTGCTGCGGATGCTTGCGCCCGCCCTGCGGGGGCACGGAGGCGACGGTGCCTTCCATGATCTTCAGCAGGGCCTGCTGCACGCCCTCGCCCGAGACGTCGCGGGTGATCGAGGGGTTGTCCGACTTGCGGCTGATCTTGTCGATCTCGTCGATATAGACGATCCCGCGCTGGGCCCGCTCGACGTTGTAGTCCGAGGCCTGCAGCAGCTTGAGGATGATGTTCTCGACATCCTCGCCGACGTAGCCCGCCTCGGTCAGGGTCGTGGCGTCGGCCATGGTGAACGGCACGTCGATGATCCGCGCCAGCGTCTGGGCCAGCAGCGTCTTGCCCGAGCCGGTCGGCCCGATCAGCATGATGTTCGACTTGGCCAGTTCGACGTCGTTGTTCTTCGTCGCGTGGTTCAGCCGCTTGTAGTGGTTGTGGACGGCGACGCTCAGCACCTTCTTGGCGTGCGCCTGGCCGATCACATAGTCGTCGAGGACCTCGCGGATCTCCTTCGGCGACGGCACCCCGTCCTTCGCCTTGGAGAAGCTGATCTTGTGCTCCTCGCGGATGATGTCCATGCACAGCTCGACGCATTCATCGCAGATGAACACGGTCGGTCCGGCGATGAGCTTGCGCACCTCGTGCTGGCTTTTCCCGCAGAACGAGCAGTAGAGCGTGCTTTTCGCGTCGGTGCCGGCTGCCTTGGTCATAGACCCTTCTCACTCCCGCCGTTCGATCCGATATGAGGCCGAACGCGCATCCTCCGCGTTTGATTCCCGAACAATGGGCGCGAAGGTCTTCAAAAATTGACAATCACCCATCCCCGCCGCCGCCACAACCCCGCGAAAGCGTGGCCGGAGACGGAATCGGACGGTTCACTGTTGATGGGGATCGCGGCGAATGTCTGACATAGGAATCCCTTCGGCGTCTGGCCAGTCCCCCCGCAAGGATCGCGCCATCGTGGCGTTCGATTTCGACGGCACGCTGACGATCCGCGACAGTTTCACCGAATTCCTGCGCTGGCGCGCCCGCCGCGGCGGCTGGGCGCTGGGCCTCGTAAGGCTGGCCCCGGCGGTCGCCACCTATGCGCGCGACCGCGACCGCGGCCGCATCAAGGCCGCCTCGGTGCGCGAGTTCCTGAAAGGCACGCCCCGCGCCCAGCTGGAAGCCGAGGCCGAGCGCTTCGCCGAGCGGGTCTGGGACCGGTTCATGCGTCCCGACGCCCTCGCGGTGTGGAACGGCTGGGGCGCCAAGGGCGCGCACCGGGTGATCGTGACCGCCAGCCCGGAGACCACCGTGGCCCCCTTCGCCCGGCGTCTGGGCGCCGAGGCCCTGCTCGGCACCCCGCTGATGTTCGACGCCGACGACCGCGTCACCGGCGCCTTCGCCAGTCCCAACTGCCGGGGCGAGGAGAAAGTCCGGCGTCTCCGCGCCGTCTACGGCGAGGATGTGCGCCTGGCCGCCGCCTACGGCGACACCTCGGGCGACACCGAGATGCTGGCGATCGCGGACGAGCCGGGCTTCCGGGTGTTCACCGCCCACCCCTGAGGGCTCAGCGCCCCTCGGCGTCCACGTCGAAGGCGACCGGCTTGCCGCGCGAGGTCGGGTTCCAGCCGGCCTCGATCACCGCCGCCACCGCGTTCCGCACGTGCTCGACGTTGACGAACTGCTTCTCCACGTCCGGACGCCCGTTGGGACGAAGCGGCGGCGGAAACTGGACCACGGCCTCGCGCTGGAAGTCCTGCAGCCGCAGCGTCACGGCGATGCCCTCCCACCGGCCGCCCGAAACCGGCCGCGGCTGGCGCCGGAGCTCCCAGTGATAGACGTCGCCGTCGACCTCGACGGTCCCGCTGGTGTCACGCGTCTGCATGGCGACCTGATAGCACACGAAGAAAAAGGCGCACCCGAGGGCGCGCCTTTTCCGCAACTCATTGTCGGCCGGGTCAGGCGCCCGGCGTCTTCACCCCGTCCTGGTCCGCCTGCTCGCGGCGGTCGTAGACGTGGTCGACGATGCCCCAGGCCTTGGCCTCCTCGGCGTTCATGAAGTGGTCGCGGTCCAGCGTCTTCTCGACCTCCTCGTAGGTCCGGCCGGTGTGGTGAACGTAGATCTCGTTCAGCCGCCGCTTGGTGTAGCGGATATCCTCCGCATGCCGCTCGATGTCCGAAGCCTGGCCGCGGAATCCACCCGAGGGCTGGTGCACCATGACGCGCGCGTTCGGCAGGGCGACGCGCTGGCCGGCCGCGCCGGCGGTGAGGATCAGCGAGCCGGCCGAGGCGGCCATGCCCATGCAGACTGTCGACACCGGCGAGCGGATGTATTGCATGGTGTCGTAGATCGCGAGCGCCGAGTGGACCTGTCCGCCCGGGCTGTTGATGTACATGCTGATTTCCTTCTTCGGGTTCTCCGACTCGAGGAACAGCAGCTGGGCGCAGATCAGCGAGGCCATGCCGTCCTCGAAGGGCCCGGTCAGGAAGATGATCCTCTCGCGCAGCAGGCGCGAGAAGATGTCGAAGGCCCGCTCGCCCCGGCTGGACTGCTCCACCACCATGGGGACGAGGTTCATGTTCAGATAGTCGATCGGATCGCGCATTCAGGCCTTCTCGGGATGCTGCGGCCGCGACTCATCCGGTCGCCGGCCCTTGTCCGAGATATCGCGTCGCTGCGCCGATGACGCAAGGCGCGCGCGGCGATCAGTCCGCCGCGGGCTCCGCCGCCGTCTGCTGCGCCCGCCATCGCCGCGCCATGTCGTTGGCCATGACGGTGGCCTGGGCGCCGGGATTGATCCGGAACACCGGCCCGCCCTGGACGCGGTAGAGCGAGGTCAGATAGGCGCGATCCCAGTCGGTCAGGCCCGCCACTGCGCTCGGCGTATCGAACAGGTTCAGCACCGTGTCCCAGCCGGCCGTCTCGCCGTCCGGATCGACCTGGGCCAGCGAGATGAAGGCCAGATAGTCGGCCAGCTGGGCCAGATTAACGCCCTCCAGCCGATCCACGTCGACGACGATCATCACCTTGTTCAGGTCATCGCGGATCTGCGAGTTGAGGCGCGAAGCGGCGAAGACCGGGATGACCGGCGCCGAGGGGTTCCCTTGCGCGTCGACGTCGCCCGGAAGTCGGACGGCGATCCTGCCGTTCTCCGAGTTGACCGGCACGCTGACATGCCACCAGCGCACGGGCCGATCGACGGTCCGGAAGTCGCGCAGCGCGGGATTGCCCCGGTCGAGACCGCCGACCCCGAGGCGGAAGACGCGCCGGTTCTCCTCGACCATGGCGTCGGCTAACGAAGTCGAGTCGACAGCGAACACGATCACCACATTGGCGGTGCAGCCCGGCTCGCCGATCTCCAGGCCCAGGTCGAGCGCGACCTCTGAGACGCGGTCGACCACGGCCTGACCGACATCCCGGCGGACGTTGACGGCGCCGACGCACACCTTGTGCATCCACCGCGCCAGCCCCCGCCGCCGGGGCGGGGCTCCGACCTCGCCGACGAAGTCGCGGACCGTCGCCTCGAGCCGCCGGTGGTCGACGACGACGTCCTCCAGCCGGACGGTTCCGGCGGCGGGGTCCTGGGTCGCCTCAGGCGGCGACGCAGGGGCCGCGGTCTGCCCGGCGGGCGGCTGTCCGGCGGCGACGGCCAGTGCGGCGGCGAGAAGCCATGCGGTCATCGGGACAATCTCCCCAGGTTCCGGCGCGGCTGGCGACGTCCCGCCTCGTCCTCGACGTCCTCGCCGCGGTAGGCCGTGGCGATGGCGGCGGCGACCGCCTGAACCTGGGCCCGCTGGTTGATGCGGTGGATCTCCGAGTCGGGGTCGTACAGCCCGTCCAGGTAGGCGCGGTCCCAGCCGGTCAGCCCGGGCGGGGCGACGGCGGGGTCGCCGAACAGGTTGAGGATGGAGTCGAAGGCGCCGGCGTCCCCATCCGGATCGATCTGCGCCATGGCGACCATGGCGAGGTAGTCAGCCAGCTGGGCCGTGCCGACGCCCTGCAACCGGTCGACATCGACGATTATGAACACGCGCTTGAGCACGTCCTCGTACTGGTCGTTGAGCCGCGACGGGGCGTTCACCGCGGTGATCGGCGCATAGTCCTGGGCGGTGCTGCCAGACCCCGGCGCCGCGGCCGCCCCGGCGACCTCGCCTGGAAAACGGACGATCGCCCTGCCGGTCTCGCTGTCGACCGGCAGGCTGACATGCCACCAGCGCACCGGGCGGTCGCCGTGGATGAATTCGCGAAGGGCGGCCGAGCCCCGGTCCATTCCCGTCGCGCCGACGCGGAACAGGCGGGGCCGGCGGGCCACGAAGTCCTCGGCGAAGGCCGAAGCCCCGGTGGTGGCGATGATCAGGATGCTCGGGTGACACTCGGGCTCGTGGGCGCGCAGACCGAGGCTGCGGGCCACGTCAGAGACCCGGTCGACGATCGGCTGGGCGACTTCCGGACGCAGATTGGCGACGCCGACGCAGACCCCCTCCTTCCAGCGCGCGAGCCCGCGGCGGCGCACCGGGGCGGCGATGAGATCAACGTAGTCCTCGGCGGCTTCCTCGAGACGACGGGCGTCGACAACCACGTCCTCGAGCCGGACGGGAGCCTGGGCCTCGGCTTGCGCGGCAACCGGTGTCTGCGGCGGCGCGGCGGGGTCTACGGGCGCGGTCTGGCCCGGGGCCGCGAGAGCCAGCGCCAGCAATGCGGGAAGAACGGCCACGGCGACGCTCCACAACCTGTCGCTGCACGAACGACGTGATACTAGCACGCAAGGAAAAGGGCCGCCACCGAACGGTGACGGCCCCGCATTTTCCGGGCGAGCGCGAAGACTCAGACTTCGTCTTCGTCCTTGAGCAGCTCTTCCTTGGTGATCGGCGTGTCCGTCACCTCGGCGGTGTTGAAGATCAGGTCGCAGACCTTCTCCTCGTAGATCGGGGCGCGCATCTGGGCGGCGGCGTTGGGGTTCTGGCGGTAGAAGTCCAGCACCTGACGCTCCTGGCCCGGATAGTTGCGGGCCTCATTCATGATCGCCTGGTTCAGCTCCTGGTCGGTGACCTGGACGTTGTTGGCCCGGCCGATCTCGGCCAGCACCAGACCCAGACGCACACGGCGCTCGGCGATCTTGCGGTACTCTTCCTTGAGCTTCTTCTCGGACTTCTTGGCGTCCTCCGGCGGCAGGCGGCCGGCGTCCTTGTCGGCCTGCACCTGCTGCCAGATGCCATCGAACTCGGCCTCGACCATCTTCGGCGGCAGCGGGAAGTCGTGGGCCTTGTCCAGCTCGTCCAGCAGCGCGCGCTTCAGCTTGAAGCGGGCGGCGCCGGTGTACTGCTGGTTCAGGTTCGAGCGCAGCAGCTCCTTCAGCTTGTCCAGCGACTCGATGCCGATGCGCTTGGCGAAGTCGTCGTCGATCTTCGTCTCGGCCTCGGCCTTGATGGCCTTGACGGTGACGTCGAAGGTCGCGGCCTTACCGGCCAGGTGCTTGGCCTGGTATTCTTCCGGGAAGGTGACCTCGATGGTCTTCTCCTCGCCGACCTTCACGCCCTTCAGTTGCTCCTCGAAGCCCGGAATGAAGCGGTTGGAGCCGATCACAAGGTCGGCGTCAGTGGCCGAGCCGCCCTCGAAGGCCTCGCCGTCGATCTTGCCGACGAAGTCGATGGTCAGCTGGTCGCCGTCGGCGGCCTTGACCGTCTTGCCCTTCTTGTCCTCGTAGGTCTTGGCCTGGCCAGCCAGCTCCTTGAGCGCCTCGTCGAGGTCCTCGTCCGAGGCCTCGTAGGTCGGGCGGTTCAGCTTCAGGGTCTTCGGATCCGCCGGCGTGAAGTCCGGCATGACCTCCAGCTCCATCTCGTAGGCGAGGTCCTCGCCGCCGGTCAGGACCTTGTCCATGTCCGAGGTCAGCTTCATCTCGGCCGGGGCGGCCGGGCGCACCTTGACCTCGTCCAGCGCCTTCTGGCTGGTCTCGTTCAGGGCCGCGTTGACGATCTCGCCCATCAGGTCGCGACCGAAGGTCTTCTTCACGTGGGCCACCGGCACCTTGCCGGGACGGAAGCCCTTCAGCTTCATCTGCGGCGCCACTTCCTTCAGGCGGGCGTCCAGCTTCTCATTCAGCTCGGCGGCGGGAATGGTCACCGCGATCACGCGGCTCAGGCCTTCGGAGGACTTTTCGACGACTTGCATGGTCGGGATTCTGACGCTCTGGGGCGGCGCCGTGAGGGCAGGCGCTGCGCGGTGTGGGAAAGCAACAAGGGCCGCCCTTGCGAGGCGGCACCTTTGAAGCCCGCCCTTATGTCGATCAGCGCCCCAAAGGTCAACGTGAGCCGCGGCGGTTTCAGCGCGGCCCCGCCTCAGCTATCCAGCGGCGATGAGCCAGTCCCCTCCCCCCATCGGCGTCGCCGTCTTTCCGGTCACCCCGCTGCAGCAGAACTGCACCCTGGTCTGGTGCCGCAAGACGTTGAAGGCGGCGATCATCGATCCGGGCGCCTCGGTCGATGCCCTGCTGGCGGCGGTGGCGAAGCAGGGGCTGACGCTGGAGGCCATCTGGATCACCCATGGCCACCTCGACCACGCCGGCGGCGCCGCCGAGATGAAGGAGAAGACCGGCCTCGACATCGTCGGCCCGCATCCCGACGACCGATTCTGGATCGACGGCATCCCGCAGCAGGGGCAGATGTACGGACTGCCCGAGGCGCGATCGTTCACGCCGACCCGCTGGCTGGCCGACGGCGACCGGCTCACCCTGGGCGAGACCGAGTGGGAGGTCTACCACTGTCCCGGGCACACGCCGGGCCACGTGATCTTCTTCAATCGGGAGGCCCGGTTCGCCCAGGTGGGCGACGTGCTGTTCCAGGGATCCATCGGCCGCACCGACTTCCCGCAGAGCGACCACGGCAGCCTGCTGAACGCCATCGTCACCAAGCTCTGGCCGCTCGGCGACGACGTCACCTTCGTCCCGGGCCATGGACCCAGCTCGACCTTCGGCGCCGAACGGCGCGGCAATCCGTTCGTCTCCGACGCCGCCCTGGCGCGCGCGCCGATCGCCCGTCCGGCGACCGGCCCTTCCTAGCGGGCCATCAGCAGGCCGATGATGACGCCGAGGCCCAGCGCGTAGACCGAGGCCCGCACCGGCTCCTCCTCGACCGCGCCGCGCAGCCGCCGCGCCCGCTCGCGCCCCCAGTCGCCGACCAGCCCCGCGTCCTCGCGCAGCGCCCGACGCAGCGGCCGCACGCCGAGGGATCGCATCTCGTCGCGCAGGAGGATGGCGTCGGCCTCGCGATCCAGCCGCGTCGACTCGGTCTCGAACGCGTCCTCGATGTCTTCTTCGGAATTGGGGCCGGGCGGCAGGGTGTCGCTCATAACGGTGGTTCCTTCGGGACAGGTCGGACGTTCCGCTTGAACCGCTGCCCGCCGGGACCGGTTCCGCCGCCCGCCCCATCCCCATGCAACGGACGCGCGTGGAAGGGGTTGGTCGAGGACGAGGAGGTTCCCATGACCCTGATCGACCGCATCCACCTGGGCGAGCCGGAGATCGTGCCGCCCGACACGCCCGGCCCCGACATCGACCCCGTCCCGCCGCCCGACGTCCAGCCGGGCTACCCCCCTGACGTCCAGCCGCCGGACACCCCGGGGCCCGACATCCCGGCGCCCGGAACGCCCGGTCCCGACATCGATCCCGGGGGGACACCGCCGGAGTTCGCCGCGGCGTAGGGGGGGACGGCCCGCGCAAACCCTGTGATTCGTTCGCATTTGTGTGACCGGACCGCCGGAACCGGACGCAAGCCAGAGGGTTCAATCCGCGACCGCCACAAGCGCCACGAAAGGAACCCACGATGGCTCAGAGTCAGCCCACGCGAGCCTCCGGCGTCTCCAAGCGGGGCTTCGCCTCGATGGACCCGGAACGCCAACGCGAGATCGCCCGCAAGGGCGGCGCCAGCGTCCCGAGCGAGAAACGAAGCTTCTCCCAGGATCGCAGCCTTGCGGCCCAGGCCGGGCGGAAGGGCGGCGAGGCCTCCCACGGTTCGCGGAATCGCGAGCGGGCCGCGGCCAGCGAATAAGCCATCGAATGCGAGGGGCGGCGCCGGATGGCCCGCCCCTTTCGATTGCGCCGCGTCAGGTTTCGAGCAGCGCCAGCGCGACCGAGGGCTCCGGTCCCACCCGGAAGTCCGCGATCCGCCACCCCGCCGCCCCCGCCAGTTCCGCGATCGACGCGGCGGTGAACTTGCGTGAGTTCTCCGTGTGGATCGTCTCGCCGGCGGCGAAGCCGATGCGACGGCCATCGATCTGGACCATCATGTCGCGCCGCGCCTCCAGATGCATCTCCATGCGCGACTCCGGGCCGTTCCAGACCGCCCGGTGGCGGAAGGCGTCGAGGTCGAAGTCGGCCCCCAGTTCGCGGTTGGCCCGGACCAGCAGGTTGCGGTTGAACGCCGCCGTGACGCCGGCGGCGTCGTCATAGGCGGCGATGAGGACCGCCGGGTCCTTCACAAGGTCCGCTCCGAGGATGAACAGCGCCCCCTCGCCCAGCAAATCGCGGGCGGCGCGCAGGAACGCGATCGCCTCGTCGGGGTCCAGATTGCCGATGGTCGAGCCCGGGAAAAAGCCGACGTGCCGCCCCTCCCCTATGCCGTCGGGAAGCGGGTCGAGATCCAGAAAGTCGCCGACCATCGGCCGCACCTTCACCCGGGGATAGGCCGCAGCAATCCGCTCGGCCGCCGCCTCCAGCGCCTCGGCGCTGATGTCGATGGGGACGTAGGCCGCCAGGTCCGGGGCGGCGTCCAGCACGATCCGGGTCTTCTCGCTGGCTCCGGAGCCGAACTCGACCAGCACCGCGCCCGGCCCGAAGCGCGCCGACCAGTCGGGCGCCACGACCCGCAGCAGCGCCGCCTCCTGACGGGTCGGATAGTATTCCGGCAGGTCGGTGATCGCCTCGAACAGCTGCGATCCCTCGGCGTCGTAGAACCACTTGGGAGACACCTGCTTCGGCGACCCCTCCAGGCCCGCCAGCAGGGCCTCGCGGAAGCCGTCTGCTTCGTTCCGGGTCGTCTCGCGCCGCACGTCGCGCGCCAGCCGCAGACCCGCGAAGGCCCAGCGCTGGTGCGGATAGAAGAAGTTGCGGTAGCTGACGCGGGCGTGACCCTCGGGGGTGGCGAAGCTCGAGCCCCTGAGCACGACCTGGTTGGCCATGAACTTGCCGTTGTACTCGGCGGCGTTTCCCTCGGTCGGACGGAAGCCCGGGTAGGGCGCGTAGGCCGAAGCCGTCCACTGCCACGCCTCGCCGAAGGCGTTGGCCAGCGCGCCGGGCCGGGCGCGAACGGCGTGTTCCCACTCGGCTTCGGTCGGCAGCCGCGCCCCGGCCCAGCGGGCGAAGGCGTCGGCCTCGTACCAGCTGACATGCCGCACCGGGGCCGCCGGATCGACCGGCCGTCGGCCGGCCAGACCCATCGTGCTCCAGCCCTCCCCCTCGCGTCGCCAGTACAGGGGCGCGCTCCAGCCCTCGGCCTTGACCGTCGCCCAGCCGTCGGAGGTCCACAGCTCCGCCCGCGCGTAGCCCCCGTCCTCGATGAAGGCGAACCACTCCGCATTGGTCGTGAGGTCGGCGGCGATCTCGAACGGCTCCAGCCAGGTGGGGTGCGCCGGGCTCTCGTTGTCGAAGGCGAAGCCGCCGCCGGCGTGGCCGATCTCGACCAGGCCGCCGTCGAACCGCTCCCAGCCGCCACGCGCGGGCTCGGCCGGGGCGGAGCGCGGCTCGTCGGAAAAGGCGGCCGGGTCCAGCGGCGAGTGCGACATCAGATGAAGCATGTCCATCAGGAAGAGCTCCTGATGCTGCTGCTCGTGATGCAGCCCCAGCCGGACGAGGTAACGCGTCCGGGCGTCGCCGCGGTCCTCTCCCAGCCACGCGATCATGCGCCGGTCGACCTCGCGGCGATGGTCCAGCACCTCCTCGACCCCCGGACGGGTGATCAGGCCGCGGTCGGGCCGCGCCACACGCTCGCCCAGCGCCTCGTAGTAGCTGTTGAACAGGAGGCCCCATTGCGGATCGACCGGCTGGTAGCCGGGCTCGGCCGAAAGGATCATCGCCTCCCAGAACCAGCTGGTGTGGGCGAGGTGCCACTTGCCGGGGCTGCAGTCCGGCATCGACTGCGCCGTCATGTCTTCCGCCGACAGTCCGCGGGCGAGCTCCGGCAGGACCGCGCGTACGCGCCGGTAGAAGGCGACGTCTTCGCGGGCGCTGCTCGCCATGCGGGTCTGGGTGTTCATGCCGTTCATCCCCCCTGGAGCGTCTCTAGATGGGAGCGGCGGTCGCGGGCGCCACCCGCGACGAGCCTGCAAAGCCGCCAGCCCGACAAGGAACGGCGCATCAGCGGCAGCGTTCCGAAAGGGTCGCCGGCTCGCGTGGGAGCCGTCGCGCCGACCGACAGGAACGTCGAATGCCGCACGCCCTCGCGCCGCTCGACGGCGCCTCGCCTCCGACTGTCCGCCCCCGCGACGACATCGCCGACCCCGCTGTGTGGCGGCAGGCGGTGACCGCCCAGCTGCCGTCCCTGCGGGCCTTCGCCTGGTCGCTGTGCCGCAACGCCGCCGACGCCGACGACCTGGTGCAGGAGACCCTCACCAAGGCCTGGACCTATCGCGGCCGCTACGAGGCCGGCACCAACCTGCGCGCCTGGCTGTTCACGATCCTGAGGAACTCCTGGTACTCGACCGTGGCGCGTCGTCAGCGCGAGGTGGCCGACGAGGACGGCCGCCTCGCCGCGACCCTGGTGTCCGAAGGAGCGCAGGAATGGACCGTCGAGCTGGACCGCCTGCGGGCGGCGATGGACCACCTGCCGCCCACCCACCGGGAGGCCATCGTTCTGGTCGGGGCGGCGGGGCTGTCCTACGAGGAGGCGGCGGAGATCGCCGGCTGCGCCCTCGGCACCATCAAGAGCCGGGTCAACCGCGCCCGCAACCGCCTGGCGGAAGTCATGGACATGCCGCGCAGCGGAACCGGCTGATTCAGGCGCGGCCCCGGCGCGCCGGCGTCACGCGGAAAGCTTCGCCATATCGGCCAGCAGGTCGTCGACCGCCGCGGTCTCCGTGGCCCACGAGCAGACGAAGCGGACCGAGCCGTCGTCGAAGCGGTAGCAGGCCCAGCCCATCTCGTTCAGCCGTCGGTGCGCCTCGGCCGGCATGCGGACGAAAACGGCGTTGGCGTCCACCGGATGGGCGAGGATGAAGGGCGTGGCGGCCGCCACCCCCTCGGCCAGCCGCTGGGCCATGAGGTTGGCGTGGGCGGCTCCAGTCTCCCAGGCGCCGCTCTCCAGCAGGCCCACGAACGGGGCGGCGAGGAAGCGGGCCTTCGAGGCGGTCTGCCCGGCCTGCTTCAGCCGGTTGTCGATGCGGCGCGCCAGCGACCGGTCGAACATGACGATGGCCTCGGCGCACAGCGCGCCCGCCTTGGCCCCGCCGAAGACCAGCACATCCACCCCCAGCCGGGCGATGTCCTTCAGGTCGAAGCCCGCCGCCGCTGCGTTCGCCAGCCGCGCCCCGTCCATGTGCACGCCGTAGCCGCGCAGCTTCACCGGCTCGATCAGGTGGCGCAGCTCCTCCTCGGTGTAGACCGCCCCGTACTCGGTCGACTGGGTCAGGCTCAGCGCCGCCGGCGGCTGACGGTGACCCACCTCGGGCTCGCCCAGCGCCGCCTCCAGCGCGGCCCGGTCGATCTTGCCGGAGAACCCGGGCAGGCCGATCAGACCCACGCCGTGGCCGAAGAACCCCGGCGCTCCCGTCTCGTCGGTGCAGACGTGGGCGGCGTGATGGGCCAGGACCGCCTCGTGCGGCCAGGCCAGCATCGACAGGGCCACGGCGTTCGCAGCCGTGCCGGAGAAGACGAACCGCACCTCGGCGTCGGCGTCCAGCCGTTCGCGGATCAGCTGGGCTGCGCGCGCGGTCGCGTCGTCCGCGCCATAGGCCCGCGCGTAGCCGGCGTTCGCCTCGACCAGCGCCTGAAGCGCCGCCGGGGCCATGCCGGCCGTATTGTCGGAGCCGAAATCGTAGCGCATGCCTCAGCCTTCCTCCGCCCGCCGGTCCGCCGCCGGCTCCTTGCGCACCCGTACGACCGGCAGGACGTCCTGCTCGTCGCCATAGGGCACGGCGACCTGGTGCGGGAACGGAATCTCGATGTCGGCGGCGTCCAGAGCCTCCTTGCCGCCCTGCATCAGGTCGGCCTGGGTTTGCCACCAGTCGTCCGACTTGACCCAGGCGTGCAGGGTGATCTGCACCGCGCTGTCCAGCAGACCGGTCACGCCGGTCCAAGGCGCCGGGTCCTCCAGCACCTTCTCGTGCGCCGCCGCCGTTCCGGCCAGCACCTCCCGCGCCGCGCCCAGGTCCTCGCCGTAGCCGACGGTGAAGTTGATCTCGATGCGCCGCGTCTTCTGTCCGGTCAGATTGACGATCACGTCGCTGAGCACCTTCGAGTTCGGCACCACGATCTTGTGGTTGTTGGCGTTCGACAGCTGCGTCGTGAACAGGTCGAGGCGCTGCACCGTGCCGGCGACGCCGTTGAGGTCGATGACCTCGCCGACCCGGTAGGGCCGAAGCACCAGCAGCATCACCCCCGCCGCCACGTTCGACAGCGTTCCCTGAAGGGCCAGACCGACGGCGAGGGAGGCGGCGCCGAGCACCGCGATGATCGAGGTCGTCTGCACCCCCAGCCGCTGCAGCACGGCGATCAGGCCGACGACCAGCACCAGCACCCGCACCACCTGCACGGCGAAGCTGAGCACCGTCGGATCCTGGCGGAAGCCGCGCACCCGTCCCAGCACCCGCCGGGCCGCCCGGGCGGCCCATCGCGATGCGAAGATGGTCGCCGCGAGGATGATCAGGGCGACGAGCAGGTTGACCGCGAAATCGCCGGCCATGTCCGTCAGCTTGGCCACCATGGCGACGTCCACGGCCGCCGCCTCGCGGCCGGCGGCGACGGCCTGGTTCAGGGGAGTGATCAGGTCGGGCATACGCCGGGTCTAGCGTGTGACGCGGGATTTGGAAGCCCGGCCGACGGGATTTGGCCGCCTAGGCGACAGGTCTCGCCACGCGCCCGCCGCCGCCCTCGATGGCGTCCAGCAGGTCCATGACGTCGTCGAGGGTGTTTGCCTCCCGCGCCGGCTTGTCCCAGCGGATGCGGCTGATCCGCGGAAAGCGCATGGCGACCCCCGACTTGTGCCGTCCCGACCGCTGCAAGCCTTCGAAGGCCACCTCCAGCACCAGGCCGAAATCGCGCCCGGCGCGCACCGAGCGCACCGGTCCGAAACGCTCGACCGTGTGGTCGCGAACGAACTTGTCCAGTTGCTTCAGCTCCTCGTCGGTGAAGCCGAAATAGGCCTTGCCGACCGGGACCAGCTCCTGCCCGCCATCCTCGCCTACGCGCCAGACGCCGAAGGTGTAGTCGGAATAGAAGGAGGAGCGCTTGCCGTGACCGCGCTGGGCATACATCAGCACGCAGTCGACGAGCCGGGCATCGCGCTTCCATTTCCACCAATAGCCCTTGGGGCGACCCGGCAGATAGGCTGAATCGCGGCGCTTGATCATGCAGCCCTCGACCGCTTCCGCATCGGCGCCTGCTCCCGCTTTGGCCGGGTCGGCGCGGGCTGCCTTCAATTCATCCCAGGAGGCGAAGGAAATCACAGGCGAGAGATCGAAGCGGATGCTGGCGAGACGCGACAGGAAGCTCTCCAGCCGCTGGCGCCGCTCCTCCAGAGGCAGATGCCGGATATCCTCCTCGCCATCGACGAGCAGGTCGTAGACGCGGATATGGGCAGGGAACTCGCCCAGCATCTTCGCGGTGACGGTCTTGCGGTTCAGGCGCTGCTGCAGCGTATTGAAGCTCTGGACCGAGCTCTCGCGCATCACCAGCAATTCACCGTCGAGCGCGCCATCGATCGTCAGTTCCTCGACGAGATCGGGGAAGGCCGCTGCGATGTCCTCGCCGGTGCGGGAATAGAGCCGCGTCACGCGCGTGCCGTCGGCCTTGCGGCCACTGACGGCCTGGACGCGAATGCCGTCCCATTTCCATTCGGCCGCGAATTCAG
>JAFAEC010000024.1 GCA_023424215.1 Pseudomonadota bacterium | reverse complement strand
GCCGCGTCCTCGGCCGCCGCGGCCTGCGCGGGCGTGGCCTCGGGCAGGGTTTCGAGCGCGGCCAGAGGCGGCGCGTTGAGGGCTTCCGGGCCGACCAGCTGGCCGAAGTCCTCGAACTTCAGGATGCGGACGTAGTCGATCGCGCCGCGATCGCTGAACAGCTTCACCCGCCAGCTGCCGTCGACGCCGCGGGCGGCCACGCCGATCGGCAGGCCGCGCGGGAAGGCCCCGCCGTCGCCGGACGTCAGGATGCGGTCGCCGGCCTGGACCGAACCCGCGCCGCGCACGAACTCCAGCCGCGGGTTGCCCGAACCGTCGCCGGTGAGGATGGCGCGGGCGTCGGAGCGGTCGACCAGCACCGGGGTGCGGCTGGCCACGTCGGTGAGCAGCAGCATGCGGCTGACGGCGCCGGAGGTTCCGACGATGCGGCCGACAAGGCCGTGCTCGTTGATGGCCGGGTTGCCGACCTTGACCCCCGCCGCCGCGCCGACGTCGAGCAGACGGGCGTTGGAGAAGGGACCGCGGGAGTCGGACACCGACCGGGCGGTGGCCATCGGCACCGGCGGCTCGGGCCGGATGCCGAGCATGGCCTCGTAGCGGGCGTTGATGTTCTTCAGGGCGATGGCCTGGTCGCGCCAGGGTTCGAGCTCGGCCAGCTCCCGCTTCAGCCGGCGGTTCTCCGAGACGGCGAAGAAATAGCCGCCGATGCCGTCCGCCAGATGGCCGAACCAGCGCACCGGAGCGGCGAAGACGCCGCCGACCGGCCCGGCCACCGTCTCGACGCCGGCGCGGGCCCCGACATAGGGCGAGGCCGGAGCGCGCTGGTCGCTGAGCAGCAGCAGGACCGCGCCGACGGCGCAGACGACCACCGCCACCGCGGCGGTCCAGACCAGCGGCACCTTGAGGTTCTCGAACGGTCCGTCGCGAAACGCCACGGCGCGCCTTCCTGAAAAGAGGGAATCGGCGGGACGCCCCCCGCCGATACGCCAAGCCTATCGCGAAGTCCGGCCCAATTGGAACCGGCGCTATCCCGCAGTGACAGGGATTTGAGGCAGTATCTGGAACTTGGCCTTACAGGGCCGAGTCGAGCACGCCCTTCATCCAGCGCGGGTGCTCCAGCACGCGGCCGCAGCCGATGGCGACGCAGGACAGCGGGTCGTCGGCGACCGAGACCGGCAGGCCGGTGTGGTCGCGGATCTCGGCGTCGAGGCCGCGCAGCAGGGCGCCGCCGCCGGTCAGCATGATGCCCTTGTCGGCGATGTCGGCGGCCAGTTCCGGCGGGGTGGCTTCCAGCGCCACCTTCACCGCCTCGACGATCTGCGAGACCGGCTCGGCCAGGGCCTCGGCGGCCTGGCGTTCCGAGATGCGGACCTCGCGCGGCACGCCCTGCATCAGGTCGCGGCCCTTGACGTCGATCGACAGACCCTCGCCATCGGCGGGAATGCGGGCGGTGCCGATGTCCTTCTTGATGCGCTCGGCGGTGGTCTCGCCGATCAGCAGGTTATGGTTGCGGCGCATGTAGGAGATGATCGCCTCGTCCATCTTGTCGCCGCCGACGCGGACCGAGCGCGAATAGACGATGCCCGACAGCGACAGCACGGCCACCTCGGTGGTGCCGCCGCCGATGTCGACGACCATCGAGCCGGTCGGCTCGTGGATCGGCAGGCCGGCGCCGATGGCCGCGGCCATGGGCTCGTCGATCAGGCCGACGCGGCGGGCCGAGGCGTTGAGGCAGGAATCATTGATGGCGCGACGCTCGACGGCGGTGGCGCCGGAGGGCACGCACACGATCACCTTGGGGTTCACGAAGCCCTTGCGGTTGTGAACCTTCCGGATGAAGTGCTTGATCATCTCCTCGGCGACCTCGAAGTCGGCGATGACGCCGTCGCGCATCGGGCGGATGGCCTCCATGTGGCCGGGCGTGCGGCCCAGCATCTGCTTGGCCTCGATGCCGACGGCGTGGACGATCTTGCGGCCGCCGACGTTTCGGAGCGCGACCACCGACGGTTCGTTCAGCACAATCCCCTTGCCCTTCATGTAGATCAGGGTGTTGGCGGTGCCGAGGTCGATGGCGATGTCGTTGGAGATCGCGCCGAAGACGTGGGAGAACATGGGCCTGGGATACCGTTCGTTCGGGCCTGGAAGGGCGTGGGTCTGACCTGATCGTCCCGGCGAGGCCCCGGCCGCGCGCATCCCCATGAGCGCAGCCTCCTGATCGTCTTCGCCTGACCGACCGTCGGCCCGTTTGCCCGTGTCACGTGGCGATTACAAGTCCCTGCAACCGGCCGCCGGCATCAACCGGAGCTTGGCCGTTCACGATCCCGTCAGCGACGCTTCCCGCGTCGACCGCTCAGGCGGGGTGCAGACCCTCCATGTGCAGGGCCTTCTGCACGCACGGACGGGACTGGACCAGGGTGAGGTGGGCGTTGAGCTTGGGAAAGCGGTCCGGGTCCAGAAGGTCCTCGAGTCGCAGCCAGCGCGTGAAGACCGAAAGGTAGCCGTCGGCCACGGTGTAGCGCTCGCCCAGCACCCACGGTCCCTTCAGCAGGTGGTGTTCGACGATGTCGTACTTCGACAGCGCGAGGTCGAGCGCCCGGGCCCTCGCCTCTCCTTCCAGCGGCGGCCGCGAGAACAGCACCTTGCCGATGGCCGGATGCAGGGCGGAGGCGAGGAAGCCGTTCACCCGGTGCATGCGGGCCAACTCGAAGGGAAGGTCGTCCGGGGGCAGCAGGCCCGCCTCCGGATGCGTCGCGGCGGCGTACCACATGATGGCGAGGTTCTCGGTGAGCACCCCTTCGTCGGTGACCAGCGCGGGTGTCACGCCGGCCGGGTTCACCGCCAGATACTCCGGCGTCTTCTGCTCGCCCTTCGCGAGGTCGATCCGCGCCAGCTCGTAGTCGGCCTGAGCCTCCTCAAGGGCGATATGCGAGGCCAGGGCGCAGGCGCCGGGGGAATAGTAGAGCTTGAGCATTGGTCTCCTCCCGTGGACGACTGGAGGGGAAACGCCGCGGGCGGCGGTTCTATCCCTGGTCCGGCACACCGGCCGCGCGCTCGCGCCGCTTCACGAACTCGCGCACCGCAAGCATCAGCCCCAGCCAGACCACCGCGACGGCGGCGAGGATCAGCGAGGTCCAGACCCCGTCCCCCGACACAGCCGAAACAACGGCCCCCCCGAAGAAGGCGACCAGGGCGGTCTTGGGCAGGACGCCGAGCGCGCAGCCTGCGAGGTAGGTCCAGTAGTTCGCCCGGGCGGCGCCGAAGGCCATGTTGACCACGATGAACGGGGCCGAGGGCACGTTGCGGATCATGAAGCTGGCGTAGAAGGCGTTGCGGCCGACGAAGCGCTTGAGCCGCGCCAGCGTGCGGCTGTCCAGCCGGTCGACCAGCCGCGCGGTGGGGCCGCGGCCCAGCCAGTAGGTCACCCCTGCCGAGACCACGGTGGCCACCCAGCTGTAGGCGAATCCGAGATGCGGCCCGAAGGCGACCACGCAGGCGGCGATCAGGATGAACTGGGGCGCCCCGATGAAGGCCGCGAGCACGAACAGGGCCACGGTGGCCGCGAAGGCCCACGGGCTGCCCGCGTAGCCGGCCAGCCAGGCCTCGAGCTTCGCCTCGGTCGCCAGACCGAGCTGGCTCTTGCCGAAGACCAGCAGGCCGATGGTGGCGCCCAGCAACAGCGCCGCCGCCAGCGCGGTGCGCCAGCGGCGGGCCTCCATGTTGAGGATGAAGTCGAGCAGGCGACGCATGCGTCGCGCTTAGCATCCCGCAGGGAGCGGCGGAACCGGTCCGCCGCCCCGCAGGATCAGGCCGCCATCTTCCATTCCGGCTCGGGAGCCGCCTTCCAGGTCGGCTCGAGAGCCGCATGCGGCGGGCAAGGGGCCACCTCGCCGACGGGCAGGCCGCCGAGTTCATTGGCGTAGCCGTGGTTGACGTCGCGGTGGTGGGCCTCGTCGGCGCGGACCACCAGCACCACGTCGCGCAGGGTGGCGTCGTCCGGCAGACCCCAGTAGCGCTTGGCGATCTGCGGCGCGGGCACGTTCGGGCTGCGGCCCTCGTCGATCTCCGCGAGATAGTGGGTGTAGCTGATCACCGCCTCTTCCTCGAAGTAGCCGACGACACGGTGCGCGGTCTTGTTGTGCACCAGGTAGAGGGCGAAGAAGAACAGGTAGAAGACCCACTGCACCGAGACGATGACGAAGCGCTCGAACAGGGTCGGCTTCGAGATCTCGATGAAGGTCATCAGGTGCATGCGCTCGTTCTCGGCCTCGTCCATCAGGGTCTTGATCCACCCCCTGTCGTCGCACATGCGGCGCAGGCAGCTGAGGTGGTTGATGGTGGCGCCGACCATGCCTGGCACCGCCGCGACCGTCTCCAGCACCACGGCGCGGTGGCCGTAGCGCCTGGCGAAGAAGGTGTCCGCGCAGAAGCGCAGCAGCTTGGTGAAGCCGAACGCGACGCGGTCAGACAGGCCCTTGGGCTGATGGTGGACGGACAGGTCGACAAGCGGGGCGGTCATGGGGCGATCTCCTACTGGTCCCGGCCGGGGGAGCGGCGTCGGGGATGAGCGGGTTCTAGGGAACTGCCCGCCGCCGCAATATTCGGGTCTTTCCACTAGGGGATTGCCCGGAGCGCGCCGGCCCGCCGGGGAGCGGCCCCGCGCGGCGCGATTTGCCCGGCCGTTCGCGACTGCGTAAGGATCGCCCGCCGTTCCGCCGGAGTCGCCATGTCCAGCCTGCAGTCCGCCGCCCTCGCCCGCGTCAAGCCTTCGGCCACCCTGGCGGTGACGGCGCGCGCCCGCGAGCTGAGGCGCGAGGGCCGCGACGTGATCGGTCTGGGCGCCGGCGAGCCGGACTTCGACACCCCGGAGAACGTCAAGCAAGCGGCGATCGAGGCCATCCGACGCGGCGAGACCAAATACACCGACGTCGACGGCCTGCCGGAGCTCAAGGCGGCCGTGGCGGCCAAGTTCGCGCGCGAGAACGGCCTGACCTACCGGCCCGACCAGATCCATGTCGCGTCCGGCGGCAAGACGGTGATCTACAACGCCCTGGTGGCCACCCTGTCGCCCGGCGACGAGGTGATCGTGCCGGCGCCCTACTGGGTCAGCTATCCCGACATGGTGCTGCTGGCCGGCGGCGAGCCGGTGACCGTGGTCGGTCACGAGGCGGATGGCTTCAAGCTGAAGCCCGAGGCGCTGGAAGCGGCGATCACCGCCCGTACGAAGTGGCTGATCCTCAACAGCCCGTCGAACCCGACCGGCGCCGCCTATACCCGCGCCGAACTGGAGGCGCTGGCGGCGGTGCTGCGCCGCCACCCGCAGGTCTGGGTGCTGACCGACGACATGTACGAGCACCTGATCTACGGCGACTTCGACTTCGTCACCCTGGCCCAAGTCGCGCCGGACCTCGCCGACCGCACCCTGACCGTGAACGGGGTGTCCAAGGCCTACGCCATGACCGGCTGGCGCATCGGCTACGCCGGCGGGCCGAAGCCGCTGATCGACCTGATGCGCAAGGTGGCCGGCCAGACGACCAGCAATCCGTCGTCGATCAGCCAGTGGGCGGCGGTCGAGGCCCTGAACGGGCCGCAGGACTTCATCGCCGAGCGGGCGAAGCACTTCGAGCGCCGTCGCGACCTCGTGGTGTCGATGCTGAACCAGGCCGCGGGCGTCCGCTGCTCCACGCCGGAGGGGGCCTTCTACGTCTACCCCTCGATCGAGGGGCTGATCGGAAAGAAGACCGCAGCCGGCGCGACGATCGACAGCGACGACGCCTTCGCGACCGAGCTGCTGGACGCCGAGGGGGTCGCCGTGGTGCAGGGCTCCGCCTTCGGCCTGTCGCCGTATTTCCGGGTCAGCTACGCGACCTCCGAGGACGTGCTGGAAGAGGCCTGCCGCCGCATCCAGCGGTTCTGCGCCGGACTGCGGTAGGCGGCTTCGCTCACCTCCCCATGAGCGAAGGGGAATGGGGAGGACCGATCGGCGCGCAGCGACGATCAGGCGGGGGCGGCGCCGGCGGTTGTGGCGGCCCGCGGCCACCGTTCGCGCCGCCCCTCCCCGTCTGCGGCGGGGAGGTGAGCGTCGGCGGCTTCGGTTTCAGGTTCGCGTTTTGTTCTTGCCGCGATTCCATACCCGCGTTATCCTTTCGCCATGGAAGAGCGTGGCACCTATGCTCAAGCCAAGAGCCTGCGGAGGCCGATGTCGCCTCCCGAAGCTCGTCTCTGGAACCGGGTGCGGGGCAAACGGCTGCATGGCCACAAGTTCCGCCGGCAGCATCCGATCGGGCCCTACATCCTCGATTTCTATTGTCCGGCCGCGCGTCTCGCGGTGGAGATCGACGGCCGCTGCCATGAGGACCCGGAGCGCCTCGCGCGGGATCGACGCCGGACCATGTGGCTGGCGGCGCGGGGCGTGCGCGTGATCCGGGTGGCGCAGGTCGACGTGCGCGACGAACTGGACGGTGTCCTGGCCTTTATCGTCGGGGTGGTGCGGGAACGGCTTCAGGCGTCTGCGCCGCCCCCTCCACCGCCCTTCGGGCGGTCCCCCTCCCCGTCTGCGACGGGGAGATGAAGCGGCGTTGGCGCTCACCTCCCCATGAGCGGAGGCGAATGGGTCAGGTGGGGCGGAGCCGGACTATGTGACGGCCCGCAGGAACCGCCTGCGCCGCCCCCTCCACCGCCCTTCGGGCGGTCCCCCTCCCCGTCTGCGACGGGGAGGTGAAAGCGCGCTCGCCCCGGCCGTTCGCCTCAGATCATCGCCATGCCGCCGTTGACGTGCAGGGTCTGGCCGGTGACGTAGGCGGCCTCGTCCGAAGACAGGTAGACGGCGGCGGCGGCGATCTCGTCGCCCTGGCCGAGGCGGCCGGCGGGGATCTTCGACAGGATGGCCTCGCGCTGCTGGTCGTTGAGCACGTCGGTCATCGGCGACGCGATGAAGCCCGGGGCGATGCAGTTCACCGTGATGCCGCGGCTGCCGACCTCCTGGGCCAGCGACTTGGAGAAGCCGATCATGCCGGCCTTGGAGGCGGCGTAGTTGGTCTGGCCCGGATTGCCGGTGACCCCGACCACCGAGGTGACGCCGATGATGCGGCCGGCGCGGCGCTTCATCATCCCCTTCACGGCGGCGCGCGACAGGCGGAAATAGGATTCCAGGTTGATGCGCAGGACGTCGGCGAAGTCCTCGTCCTTCATGCGCATCAGCAGGCCGTCCTTCGTGATGCCGGCGTTGGCGACGAGGATGTCCAGCGGGGCGCCAGCGGCTTCTTCGGCGCGGGCGACGAGGCCGTCGACGGAGTCCGCGTCCGACAGATTGGCGGCGGCGGCGAAGGCGCGCTCACCCAGCTCCTTCGCGAGGTCCTGCAGCACCGCCTCACGGGTGCCGGAGAGGACGACGGTCGCGCCCTGGGCGTGCAGGGAGCGGGCGATGGCGCCGCCAATGCCGCCGGTGGCACCGGTGACGAGGGCGGTCTTGCCGGTGAGATTGAACATCTTCTTTTTTCCTCGTGATCAGAGCGACTTGGCGAAGGCTTCCAGCTCTTCGGGCGTGTTCAGCGACTGGCTCTCGGCGTCGGGGGCGATGCGTTTGGCCATCCCGGTGAGGACCTTGCCCGAGCCGATCTCGGCGAAGCGGGTGACGCCGCCGTCGCCGGCCATCCATTCCATCGACTCGCGCCAGCGCACGCGGCCGGTGACTTGCTCGACCAGCAGGCGGCGGATGGCCTCCGGATCGCTCTCCGGGCGGGCGGTGACGTTGGCGACGACGGGGACGACCGGAGCCGAGATGCGGGCGTCGGCGAGGGCGGCGGCCATCTCGTCGGCGGCGGGCTGCATCAGCGGGCAGTGGAAGGGGGCCGAGACGTTCAGCGGGATGGCGCGGGCGCCGAGCTCCTTGGCCTTCTCGATGGCGCGGTCGACGGCGGCCTTGTCGCCGGAGATGACGACGTTGCCGGCGTTGTTGTCGTTGGCCACGACGCAGACGCCGACTTCCGAGCCGGCGCGGGCGGCTTCCTCGGCGAGGGCGAGATCGCTCTTCGGGCCGATCAGAGAGGCCATGGCGCCCTTACCCACCGGCACGGCGCGTTGCATGGCCTGGCCGCGCAGCTTCAGCAGCCGGGCGGTGTCGGTGAGGCTGATCGCCCCGGCGGCGCACAGGGCCGAATACTCGCCGAGCGAGTGGCCGGCGACGAAGGCGGCGCGGTCGACCCCGACGCCGAACTCTGCCCTCAGGGCGCGGGCGGCGGCGACCGAGACGGCCATCAGGGCCGGCTGGGCGTTCTCGGTCAGGGTCAGCTGGTCCTCGGGCCCCTCGCGCATCAGCTGCGACAGCTTCTGACCCAGCGCCTCGTCGACCTCGGCGAAGACATCGCGAGCGCTGGCGAAGGCGTCGGCCAGCGCCGCGCCCATGCCGACCGACTGGCTGCCCTGGCCGGGGAAGAGAAGGGCGAGGGTCATGAGGGGCTCCGGAACCGTGAATCGAAGGGCGCAGCGATAGGCCGGGCCTGCCGCAGGGGCAAGCCGGGCCTCAGAACAGAACGGCCGGGTTCATGATCCGGTTCGGGTCCAGCGCGGCGCGGATGGCCTGCATGGCGGCGACCTCGGCCGGGGACTTGTAGCGGCGGGCTTCGTCGGTCTTGAGGCGGCCGAGGCCGTGCTCGGCGGAGATGGAGCCCTCGTAGCGCGCGACGATGTCGTGGACGATGCGCGACCCCTCGGGCTGGTGGGCCATGAAGGCGGCGGAGTCGGTCTCGGGCGGGCGCATGACGTCGTAGTGGATGTTGCCGTCGCCGACGTGGCCGAAGGCGCTGACCCGGGCGCCGGGCTCGAAGCGCAGCACGGCGGCGGTGGCTTCCTCGAGGAAGTCGGCGATGCGCGAGACGGGCACCGAGACGTCGTGCTTCCAGCCGGGACCTTCCGGCTTCTGGCCGGCCGACTGCTCCTCGCGCACCTTCCAGAAGGCGGCGCGCTGGGCGTCGTTCTGGGCGATGGCGGCGTCGGTGACCAGACCCCGGTCGAAAGCGTCGGCGAGCAGAGCCTCCAGCGCCGCCTCGGCCGCGCCGGGCCGGCCGGCGCCGAGTTCGACCAGCACGCACCAGGGCGGGGTGGAGTCCAGCGGTTCGCGGGTGTCGGGGATGTTTTGCAGGACCAGCTCGAGACCGATGCGCTTCATCAGCTCGAAGGCCTCGACCCCGCCGCCGGTCTCGGCCTTGGCGCGGGCCAGCAGCTCGACGGCGGCATGCGGCGTATCGATCCCGACCACAGCGGTGGCGCGGGAGCGCAGCACGGGATGGAGCTTGAGGGTGGCGGCGGTGACGACGCCGAGGGTGCCCTCGGCGCCGATGAGCAACTGCTTGAGGTCGTAGCCGGTGTTGTCCTTGCGCAGGCGCTTCAGGCCGTGAAAGACCTGGCCATCCGGCAGGACCGCCTCCAGCCCCAGCACGAGGTCGCGCATCATGCCGTAGCGGACCACGCCCGTGCCGCCGGCGTTGCTGGACACGGCGCCGCCGATGGTGGCCGTGCCCTCGGAGGCGAGGCCGAGCGGAAAGCGCCGGTCGGCGGCGGCGGCGGCCTGCTGGGCCTCCAGAAGGGTGACGCCGGCCTCGACGGTCAGGGCGTCGTCCAGCGGGCTGACCTCGCGGATGGCGCGCAGCCGCCGGGTCGACAGCAGAACCTCGCCGAACGGGATCTGGCCGCCGACGAGGCCAGTGCCGCCGCCTTGGGTGACGACGGGAATGCGGCGTTCGGCGCAGACGCGGACGGCGCAGGCGACCTCTTCCGTCGAATGGGGCAGCAGCATCAGCGGCGTGGCCCCGCTCCAGCGGCCGCGCCACTCGGTCAGCGCCGGGGCGATCTCGGCGGGGTCCTCGGTCCAGCCGCCGGGGCCGAGGGCGTCCTTGAGAACGGCGAGGGCGTCGGCGGGGGGCGGGGTCATGCGCCGGTTGTTCCAGACGAATGGACGCGGGGGAAGAGGCGGGCCACCTTCCGCGGATGTCGAGTCCCCTCCCCGCCCCCGTCCCCTGCGTCGGCGTCGTCTGCCTGAGGGGCGACGAAGTGCTGCTGATCCGCCGCGGCCGGCCGCCGCGGGAGGGTGAATGGAGCCTGCCGGGCGGCCGGATCGAACCCGGGGAGCGCGCGGTCGACGCCGGGCTCCGGGAGCTGCGCGAGGAGACCGGGGTCGAGGCGCGGATCGTCCGGCTGCTGGACGTGGTCGACGGCGTCTTCCCCGAGGCCGGCCGCCACTATGTGCTCATCGACTATGTCGCGGAGTGGATCGCCGGCGAGCCGGTCGCGGGCGACGACGCGGCCGACGCCGCCTTCGTTCCGCTGGAGGAGGCCCAGCGACGGGTCGCGTGGGCCGAGACACGGCGGATCATCGCCTTGGCTGCGGAGAAGATTACAGCGAGTTCATGAACCGCCGGTCCGGTTTCTGTGGCGGCGTCCCCCCGGCCTGATAACCTGAGCGGGATTGGGAGGCTCCTTGATGGATATGTCGGTTCTATTCGTGGTTGCGTTGGTCGTTCTGGCCTTCGTGCTGCTTTTCAGCGTGGTGAAGATCGTGCCGCAAGGGCGCGAGTACACGGTCGAGCGCTTCGGCAAATACACCCGCACCCTCACGCCGGGCATCAGCCTGCTGACGCCCTTCGTCGAGCGCATCGGCCGGCGGATGAACATGATGGAGCAGGTGCTGGACGTGCCGACCCAGGAGGTCATCACCAAGGACAACGCCATGGTGAAGGTCGACGGCATCGTCTTCATCCAGGTGATGGACGCCGCGCGCGCGGCCTACCGGGTCGACAACCTGCCCTACGCCATCGCCCAGCTGTGCATGACCAACCTGCGCACCGTGGTCGGCTCGATGGAGCTGGACGAGGTGCTGAGTCAGCGCGACGCGATCAACACCCGGCTGCTGCACGTCATCGACGCCGCCACCGAGCCGTGGGGCGTGAAGGCCAACCGCATCGAGATCAAGGACCTGACCCCGCCGACCGACATCACCAACGCCATGGCCCGGCAGATGAAGGCCGAGCGCGAGCGGCGGGCGGTGATCACCGAGGCGGACGGCGAGAAGCAGGCGGCGATCGCGCGCGCCGAAGGGGCCAAGCAGGCCGCCATCCTCGAGGCCGAGGGCCGGCGCGAGGCCGCCTTCCGCGACGCCGAGGCGCGCGAGCGCGAGGCCGAGGCCGAGGCCCGCGCCACCGCCATGGTGTCGGAGGCCATCGCCCGCGGCGACGTCAACGCCATCAACTACTTCGTGGCCCAGAAATACGTCGAGGCCTTCGCCGAACTGGCCCGCAGCCCGCAGCAGAAGACGGTCATCGTGCCGTCGGAGATGGGGGCTCTGGTGGGCTCGATCGCCGGCATCGGCGAACTGGTCGGCCTGGCCCGCGACCAGCAGGGCGGCGACCGTGCGACCGCTCCGGCCACGGCGCCGCGCCCGCCCGCCCCGCCC
>JAFAEC010000181.1 GCA_023424215.1 Pseudomonadota bacterium | reverse complement strand
CACCTCTACTTGAGACATATTGGCCTGAAATTGCATCAAAAAATTATTGGCGACAGCTCCGCCATCCACACGAATGTTTTTCAGCGGAGTCCCCAGGTCATTTGCCATTGCCTGCAGCACATCATTGGATAGAAATGCCTGGGCCTCCAGTGTTGCCCGAATAATATGATATCGATTCGTGCCTCTGGTAATGCCTACAATAACACCTCTGGCAAAGGGATCCCAATAAGGCGCCCCAAGTCCGGTAAATGCCGGTACCACGTATACACCGCCCGTGTCCGGAACACGGGTTGCATAATATTCGGTATCCTCTGCGGAGTCCACGATCCGCAGCTGATCACGCAGCCACTGAACCGAAGATCCCGCTACAAAGATGGAACCTTCCAGAGCATAGGTGACCTTTCCCGGTTCGAGTCCCCATGCAATCGTAGTCAGCAGGCCATTTTTCGAACGGACGGCCTTGTTTCCCGTGTTCATCAAAAGAAAAGCGCCTGTCCCATAAGTGTTTTTCGCTTCTCCTTCCGCAAAGCAGGTTTGCCCGAAAAGTGCGCACTGCTGATCTCCCGCAGCTCCTGCGATCGGGATCTCCCGATTTGCGATGATTGCCATGCCGTAATCACCGGAAGACGGCAGAACCTTCGGAAGCATCACCTCGGGTATCCGCAAAAGCTCAAGGATTTCGCGATCCCATGTCAGTGTATGGATATTGAAAAGCATGGTGCGGGAAGCATTGGAATAATCGGTACAATGCCTGGTGCCCCGTGTCAGCTTCCAGATCAGCCAGGTATCGATTGTGCCGAAGAGAAGCTCTCCGCGCTCCGCACGCTCCTGTGCTCCCTCCACATGATCCAGAATCCAGCGAATTTTGGTAGCTGAAAAATAGGGATCCACAATGAGACCGGTTTTCTCTCGAATCATCTTGTTGTACCCGTCCTCAGTCAGCTTTTTCGCCATCTCGGCCGTGCGCCGGCATTGCCAGACAATCGCATTGTAGATGGGCTCTCCCGTCTCCTTATCCCAGACAACGGTCGTTTCTCTTTGGTTGGTGATGCCGATTCCGCAAATGTCCCCGGGTTCGATATTGAGCTTTGCCATCGCCTCCATAATGACACCGATTTGCGTGGACCAGATTTCCTTGGGATCATGCTCAACCCAACCCGGCTTCGGAAAATACTGTGTAAACTCCTTTTGTGCTACGGCTTGAATATTGCCCGCCTGATCAAATAAAACACATCGATTGCTTGTGGTTCCCGCGTCCAAGGCCATAATATATTTTTGCATTTCTCCCCCTTTCTCCCGAAAGCCATCCTCAGATTCTGTCACGGTTTTTGGTAGCTACGATATCCACGCCGGTGCCTGCCGCATTGTGCAGGAGAACATCTCCGATCTTTACCGGCGCCACCGCTCGAATTTTTTGAATTTCCCGCATGACATCCCGTATCCTCGGCTTCGGAACCGGCTCTTTGGTTTTTACCGATACCAGCGGCGACCGTCCTCCCTCCAGATGCACGGTGGAGCAAAGAATCCTCCGAGGATCCTTCACCTCCTGCATTGCATAAATTTTACCGCGATTACACGAATTGCCTTTTAAAGAAAGCAAGTTTCCTTCCTCATCGACCTCTGCGGTCATCGCACACCCAACGGGGCAATTGATGCAAGTTAATTCCATGATTTTCATATCAGTCCTCCACTCGGATCTCAATACGATGCGGATTCAGACGCATCACATCTTCTTTTTTGAGAGGCACCTGCTCCATTTGTCCCGGAGCGAGCGCATGCTTTTTTTTGGAATAGACCCGTTCTCCATCCAGATAAACCGCTGCCGATTTTCTTTGCATCAGGCGGCGCACTCGAAAACTGATCTTGACCTCATCCGCCATGGTCTGCGGGTGGATTCTTTGCGGAAGCGTATAATTGACCGCTTCTCCCGCTTCGATTGGAATCGCCTCACCTGTCGGCTCATCCAAGGCGCCTTGAATATAAAGCGCCGCATTGCGCCCGGCAATTTCCGCCTCCTCCGATACATTATCCACCAGATCATGAACATGCAGTACATTGCCGCAGGCAAAAATCCCCGGAACATCCGTCATCCAGCGATCATTGACAACAGCTCCGCGCGTTTTGGGATCCATGCTCATGCCCATATTACGCGAAAGCTCATTTTCAGGAATCAAGCCAACGGAAAGGAGTACCGTATCGCATTCCACAAAACGCTCCGTGCCGGATATGGCCTGCATGCGCTCATCCACCTGCGTCAGCCATACCCCCTCGACGCGGTCCCTGCCGATGACCTTGGAAATGGTCGTGTTGAAATAAAGCGGGATCTCATAATCATCCAGACACTGCACGATATTGCGCTTCAGTCCGCCCGAAAAAGGCATGACTTCTGCCACACATTGCACCTCTGCACCTTCCAATACCATGCGTCTTGCCATAATCAGTCCGATATCCCCCGAGCCTAAGATCACGACACGATGACCCGGCATATACCCCTCGATGTTGATGAGGCGTTGGGCGGTGCCCGCCGTATAGATTCCCGCCGGTCTTTGTCCCGGCGTATTGAGTGCGCCTCGAGGACGTTCCCTGCACCCCATCGCCAGGATGATGGCCTTGGCCTGAATCGTCTCCAGCCCCACGGCCTTCCCCATAATTGTGATCTCTTTTTCCGCATTCATATCGATTACAATGGTGTTGAGAAGCACGTCAATATTCCTTTTTTTTACCTCATCGATATATCGCTGCGCATATTCCGGCCCCGTCAATTCCTCATGAAAATGATGGACGCCGAAACCGTTGTGAATGCACTGGTTGAGGATCCCGCCCAGCTGCACGTCACGCTCAATAATCAGGATGCTGCGCACTCCGGCATCATATGCCTCAACAGCCGCCGCGCGCCCTGCCGGCCCGCCTCCGAGAATGGCTTAATCCACTTGTGTCATCGCGTCCTCCTACTTC
>JAFAEC010000089.1 GCA_023424215.1 Pseudomonadota bacterium | reverse complement strand
GCTGGACGGCAAGGGCGAGACCCAGCTGGCCCGTCCGACCGCCGACGGCGTGCGCGAGCCGCTCAACCGTCGCGCCACCATCGACATCAACTTCTGATCCGTCAGAAGGTCGATGCGGCCGCCGGCCTGAACCAGGCCGACGGCCGACCGGCAAGCCACAGAGCCGCCGGTCCCGAAAGGGGCCGGCGGTTTTGCTTTATGCCGCTGGATATGGCGGGCGTTCCGGATAACGAGGTGTGGCCCCGATGACACCCCGCCCGGCTGTCACATCGCTGTCACATCAGTGTCGCCTGTCTTTCCAACGCCGCGCCTAGAGGGGGCGTGATTTCGACCGGCCGCAACCGGCCGGCGGGCGCTTTCGCCCATATCATCGGGGATAGATGACAATGACGAACCGCAAACGCGTGTTCTGGGCGACCACCGCCCTCTTCACCGGCCTGATGGCCGCCGGCGCCGCCTCGGCCCAGTCGACCGGCACCGAGGCCTCCGAAGCCACCCGCCTCGGCGAAGTGGTGGTCACGGGCGCGCGCGGTCCGCGCAACATCGACGGCCTGGCCGTCGCCGAAACCGTCGCCAAGACCCGCAACACGGTGAACCAGGAGTTCATCGCGACCCAGACCCCGGGTCAGACCATCCTGCAGACCCTGAACCTGACGCCGGGCCTCAGCTTCACCAACGCCGACCCCTACGGCTCGTCGGGCGGCAACATCCGTCTGCGCGGCTTCGACGGCAACCGCGTGTCGCTGACCTTCGACGGCATCCCGCTCAACGACACCGGCAACTACGCCACCTACACCAACCAGCAGCTCGACCCGGAACTGATCGAGCGCGCCTCGGTCAACACCGGCACCACCGACGTCGACAGCCCGACCGCCTCGGCCACCGGCGGCACCATCAACTACGTGACCCGTCGTCCGGCCCGCGAGTTCGGCGGCTGGGGCCAGGCCTCGTTCGGCAGCTTCGACTACCAGCGCTTCATGTTCCTGCTCGACACCGGCGAGTTCGGTCCGATGGGCACCTCGGCCTGGTTCGCCTACTCGGGCACCGACTACGACAAGTTCAAGGGCCTCGGCGAGATCCGCAAGGACCAGTGGAACGCCCGGATCTGGCAGCCGCTGGGCGACAACGGCGACTTCGTCGCCCTCTCGGGTCACTACAACGAGAACCGCAACAACAACTACACCGGCCCGAACCTGCGCACCGCGACCGGCTTCTGCGACGTCGCCCAGACCGTGGTCTGCAACGACCAGGTCGTCGACGATCCGCGCGGCTGGGAAGTCGACTTCGACACCACCTACATCGCCCCGACCTTCCGCAACGGCGTGGCTGACAACGACGCCAATGGCTCGAACTTCTACGGCCTGCGAATCAACCCGTCGAACACCGGCAACATCCGCGGCAACTCGCGCTTCACCCTGGCTGAAGGCCTGGTCCTGACGGTCGACCCGTCGTTCCAGTACGTGCTGGCGAATGGCGGCACCCAGCAAGCGGTGCTGTCCGAGACGGACGCCCTGCTGCGCGGCACCCAGACCACCGGCGGCGTCGACCTGAACGGCGACGGCGACATCCTCGACCGCGTCCGGGTCATGACGCCGTCGAACACCAACACCCACCGCTACGGCCTCAACACCTCGCTGATCTGGGATCTGGACGACGATCACCGCCTGCGCGCCGCCTACGCGCTGGACTGGGGCCGTCACCGTCAGTACGGCCAGTACGGCTTCGTCAACTTCGACAACCCCTCGAACCCGCGCTTCGTCGACTGGTTCGGCGGCCGCAATGACGAGGCCAACCGCGTCATCAACCTGGACGGCTACAACCTCCAGTCCCGCGACCGTCTGTCGTATGCGACCCTGAACCAGTTCTCGTTCGAGTACCGCGGCCAGTTCATGGACGACGCCCTGACGGTGTCGCTCGGCGTTCGCGCCCCGTACTTCGAGCGTGAGCTGAACCAGTTCTGCTTCTCGCAGAACGAATCGTCGAACGTGCTCTGCACCTCCGAGATGCCGAACGCCACCCTGGCCAACGGCAACGTCACCTTCGCCAGCCGCGGCTCGACCCAGTACATCGCGCCGTACGAGCGGACCCTGAAGTACGACGACATCCTGCCGAACCTGGGCGCCACCTACCGCTTCGGCGACGGCCACTCGGTCTACGCCAGCTACGCCGAGAACCTGTCGGCTCCGCGGACGGACAGCCTCTACACCGTGGCCCGTCTGGCCGATGGCTCGATCGGCAACCCGCTGGTCCAGCCGGAGTCGACCCAGACCTTCGACGTCGGCTACCGCTACACCGCCCCGACCCTGGTCGCCCAGGTCGCGGCCTTCATGACCAACTACGACAACCGCATCGTCAACACCTTCGACCCGGACCTCGACACCTTCGTCGACCGGAACGTCGGTTCGGTTGAGCTGCGTGGTCTCGAGGGTTCGGTGGGCTGGTCGCCGGTCGAGGCCCTGAGCCTCTACGCCTCGGCGTCCTTCCTGCGCGGCGAACTGCAGGACGACTATGTCTACAACCGCTTCGGCGACGTGCTGCCGACCGCCGGCAAGGAACTGGTCGAAACCCCGGACGTGATGTTCGCTCTGCGGGCGAACTACGAGTTCAACGAGATGTTCTCGGCCGGCATCCAGGCCAAGCACACCGGCGAGCGCTGGATCACCGACGTCAACGATCTGAAGGACGACGCCTTCACCGTGGTCGACGCCGACGCCCGCATCGACTTCGCGCCGCTGGGTTACGAGGGCACCTTCTTCCAGCTCAACGTCACCAACCTGTTCGACGAGAAGTACTACGGCGGCCTCGGCACCCGCGCCTCGGCCACGCCGGGCGAACTGGGCTACAGCCGTCCGTTCGCCCAGATCGGCGCCCCGCGCACGGTCGTCGGCACCCTGCGGATGGCCTTCTAAGGCTCGACGCAGAACAGACTGAAGGGGGCGGTCCGGCGACGGGCCGCCCCTTTTTCTGTTCCGGGTCAGGAGCCGCGCCGCGCCCGGAAACATTGAAGTCGTGGTCGCCTGCGCCTATCTGGCCCGGCTCGCCCGCGTCGCCCGAGGACATTTTCGTTCATGACCAGTCGCTTCGTTCCCGCCGAATGGTCGCCGCACCGGGCGATGTGGGTGGGCTGGCCCAGCCATGGCGAACTCTGGGAGGACAACCTCGGACCGGCCCAGGCCGAGGTCGAGGCCCTCGTTCGCGCCCTGGCCGGTCCCGGTCGCGAACGGGTGAAGCTCATGGTCGGCAAGGCCGAGGCGCTGCCCGAGGCGCGCGCGCGTTTCGCCGGCGTGGCGAACGTCGAGATCGTCGACGGGCGCTTCGGCGACATCTGGCTGCGCGACACCGGGCCGATCTTCGGCGACGGGTCGGCCACGGCCGCCGCCTTCCGCTTCAACGGCTGGGGCGGCAAGTACGAACTCGAGCACGACGACACGGTGGCGAGCCAGATCGGGAAGGCTTCGGGCGTGCGGCTGGTCCGTCACGACGTCATCCTCGAGGGCGGGGCGCTGGACCACGACGGGGAGGGGACCATCCTCACCACCCGCCAGTGTCTCCTCAACCCCAACCGCAACGCCGGCTGGGAGGAGGCCGTGGCCGAGGCGGCGCTGGCCGGGGCGCTGGGCGCGCGCAAGGTGCTGTGGCTCGGCGACGGCCTGCTCAACGACCACACGGACGGCCACGTCGACAACCTGGCGCGCTTCGTCGCCCCGGGCGTGGTCGCCTGCCCCGTCGCCTGGGGCAAGGGCGACCCCAACGACGAGGTCTACGACGCCGTGGCGCGCGACCTGTCGCGGATGACCGACGCCGAGGGGCGGCCGATCAGGGTGCTGCGCCTGCCGTCGCCCGGCTTCGTCGGCGACGAGGACGAGCGTCCGATCCCCGCCAGCCACATGAACTTCCTGATCGCCAACGGCGCCGTCATCGTCCCGACCTACGGCGACGAGCGCGCCGCGGCTCTCGCCTGCGAGGGCCTGAAGACCGTCTTCCCCGATCGTGAGATCATCCCGCTGCCGTCGCTGGCCATCCTTTCGGGCGGCGGGTCCTTCCACTGCATCTCCCAGCAGGAGCCGGCCTGATGCCCCGCACGATCTCCGTCGCAGCGCTGCAGACTTCGTATGGCGAGGACATGCAGGCGAACATCGACAAGACCATCGCGCTTGTCCGCGAGGCCGCCTCGAAAGGCGCGCAGGTCATCCTGCCATCGGAACTGTTCCAGGGGCCGTATTTCTGCGTCTCCCAGGAGGAGAAGTGGTTCGGGACGGCGTACCCTTGGCGCGAGCATCCCTGCGTCCTCGCCCTGCAGCCGGTGGCGGCCGAGCTCGGCGTGGCCATCCCCGTGTCGATCTTCGAGCGCGAGGGCCCGCACTATTTCAACAGCATGGTCATGCTGGACGCCGACGGCTCGGCCATGGGCGTCTACCGCAAGAGCCACATCCCCGACGGCCCCGGTTATCAGGAGAAGTACTATTTCCGGCCCGGCGACACCGGCTTCAAGGTGTGGAACACCCGTCACGGCCGCGTCGGCGTCGGCATCTGCTGGGACCAGTGGTACCCGGAGACCGCCCGCGCCATGATGCTGCAGGGGGCCGAGGTGCTGATGTACCCGACCGCCATCGGCTCCGAGCCGCACGACAAGGAACTGGACACGGCCGATCCGTGGCGCCGCGCCATGCAGGGCCACGCCGTCTCCAATGTCGTCCCTGTCGTCGGCGCCAACCGCATCGGCCACGAGCACGCTACCGAGGTCGGACAGGTCTTCTACGGCTCGTCCTTCATCGCCGACCATCGCGGCGATCTGGTGGAGGCGCTGGGCCGGGAGGAGGAGGGCGTGCTGGTCCACACCTTCGACCTCGACTACATCGACCGCCACCGCGCCGCCTGGGGCTTCTTCCGCGATCGGAGAACGGATCTGTACGGCTCCCTCGTCGGCCCGCGGCCGGCCTAGGACCGCGGCGGCGCGCGCCACTGGCCGAGCGCCTGGCGCTCGGCGGCGCAGGCAGGGCTGGCGAGGCCCTCGGCGCGGGCCGCGGCCAGTTCGGCTCGGGCGGCCTCAAGATCGGTCGTGAACCCGGTCTGCCTTGCGGCCGCCTCGAACAGCCGTTCGCCCAGCTCCAGCCCAGCCTCGACGTCCGCCGGCCAGTTCATGCGGCACACCGCCCGGCTCCAGCCGATCTCCCGGGCTGTCCGGCGCGCCGCATCCGCCGCGTCCGGGGCGAGGGCGGCGAACATCTCGCCATAGGCCCCGGCCAGCACCGCCCCTGTCGCGGGGGACGAGGGTGCGGCCCGGCTGGCGGCCGTCGTCCGTTCGCAGGGCTCGACGCCTTTGATCGCCTCGAAGGGGCGGGAGGCGCGATGGGCGCCAGCGCCAACGAAGCTCTGGCGCGCGAGGGCGACGACGTCGGCCGTCAGTCGTCCCATCACGCGGCTGAGGGCGGGGCGCGCTCGCTCCGCGAGGCGGGTGTTCAGGGCGCAGTCGAAATGCTGGGCGGCCCAAGGCGCCCGGAGCTCCGCGTGCGCGGTCGCCAGCCACCAGCGGTCGGAACCGGGGGCGACCGGCGGAAGCCATGCCGTTTGCGCAGCTGGCCGCCCGCCCCCCATCGCGGCGTCCGCCAGCGGCTCGAGCTGCTCTGGTGACAGATAGCCGTGGTAGGTCTCCGCGAGGCGGGACGCGCCTTCGGGCGTCACGCACCCGGCCAGCAGGGCGACGGCGGCCAGAACCGCCGCCCGGCGGATCACCGGCCGCTCGACCACATCAGCAGGACGTCGGTGGGGCCGTCCTCGACCGGCGTCGCAACCACGTTGAGCATCTTGCCGCGGCCGTCGGCGCCGTCCCCGGCGGCGTAGCCGCGAGCGCCGTCCCGGTGCAGGCTGGTGATCGCCTTGAGCCCCGCCCCTTCCGCCCGCTGCCGGTAGAAGGCGACCACCTCGTCCGGGGTGGCTTCGGTGGTGAACTCGAGAGTTCCGCCCGGGCCCGAGGGGCCCTGCGCCGAGACGGGTTCGGACTTCGGCAAGGCGCCGGGGTAGAGCACGGCGAAGGCGGGGGCTCCGGGCGCGGCCGGCGTCGCCGGCGTCCTGATCCTCGATTTCCGCCATCAGCATCGCGACACGCTGGGTCGGTGCGGCGACATGCGGCTCCAGCGCCTGACGGGCGAGCGCGAAATCGCGCGCATCGATCGCGGCGCGGGCAAGCGCCAGCGCACTCTCGACATGATTGGGCGCAAGCCCCGCAAGCTTGCGCA
>JAFAEC010000077.1 GCA_023424215.1 Pseudomonadota bacterium | reverse complement strand
GACGACGCATTTCTATATGCTGTCGGGCGATTGCCTGCCGATCAAGTCGGCGGAATATGTGCATAATTTTCTGGATGCCGAGGATTTCGACTATATCGAGAGCTTCGACTTCTTCGAAAGCGACTGGATCAAGACCGGCATCAAGGCCGAGCGGCTGATCTATCGCCACTGGTTCAACGAACGCACCCAGACAAGGCTGTTCTACGGCAGCTATGAGCTGCAGAAGTGGCTGGGCATCACCCGAGAGGTTCCTGCCGACATTCAGGTGATGATCGGGTCGCAATGGTGGTGCCTGCGCCGCCACACGGTCGAGGCGCTGCTGGCGCTGATCGCGGAACGCCCCGACCTGCCGCGCTTTTTCCGCAGCACCTGGATCCCGGACGAGACCTTCTTCCAGACCCTGGTTGCCCTTCTGGTGCCCAAGGCGCAGATCCGCCGCCGGTCGCCCACCTGCCTGATGTTCACCGATTATGGAATGCCGGTGACCTTCTACAACGACCATTACGACCTGCTGACGCGCCAGGATTACCTGTTCGCCCGCAAGATCAGCGCCGAGGCGCAGGAATTGCGGGCCAAGCTGGGCGCGCTGTGGCTGGCCGAGGGCGTCAGCTTCGCCATCACGAACGAGGCGCCCCGCCTGTTCCGCTTCCTGACCGGCCGCGGCCGGGTGGGCCGTCGCTTCGCGCCCCGCTTCTGGGAAGATCAGGGCGCGTCGCGCAACCATGTCCTTTGCCTGATCGTGTCGAAGAAATGGCATGTCGCCAAGCGCCTGACGGCAGCCATCCGGGCGCTGACCGACATCCCGGCGGTCGATTACATCTTCAACGAACGCGATGCGGGATTGCCCGACCTGGGGGGGATCGCCTCGACTGTGGCCAAGCGGGAACGGCATCGCCGCGCCCTGGTCCGGCTGCTTTTCGACGATTTCGGGTCGCAACATCTGGTCCTGTGCCTCGACCCTTCGGCCCTGTCGCTGATCGCCGATTTCGCGGCCGACAAGTCCGAGACGCGGATCCTGTTCATCGACACCGCCTTCGACGACGCCTATCTGCGCGGCCACATGCGCCGCACCGGCCTGGCGGGGGATGGCACGCCCGACACGGTGATCGACCAGTTGCTGCCGATCGTCGCGGGCGACCTGGCCCACGAGGTCGAACGTCTGCGCGACATGGACTTTGCCCGCTTCGTCACCATCGCGTCCGACGCCACCCCCGAGGCGAATGCCCAGGCCATTGCGCGGTTTCTGGATGTTTCCCCCCAGGTCGCGCATGATCTGGCCCGGACGCCGCATCTGTTCACCGACTGAGGAATGCCCATGGCCTTCGATTATGACGACACCAACATCTTCGCCCGGATCCTGCGGGGCGAAATCCCCTGCGACAAGGTCGCCGAAAGCGATCACGCCCTGGCCTTTCGCGACATCCGTCCGCAGGCGCCGGTGCATGTGCTGGTGATCCCCAAGGGCCGCTATGTCAGCTTCGACGATTTCGCGGCCAATGCCTCGGACGCGGAAATCGTGGATTTCATGCGGCTTTGCGCGCGGGTCTGCGAATCCGAAGGGGTCGGCCTGGACGGCGGCAACCAGGGCTTCCGCGCCATCGCCAACACCGGCCCCCATGGCGTGCAAGAGGTGCCGCATTACCACCTGCATATCCTGGGCGGGCGGGTGATGGGGCCGATGCTGCCGCGCCAGGGTTAGGGGCGTCGGGCCGCGAAATCGGCCATCAGCGCGGCAAAGCCTTCAACCGGCGGAAAGCGCGCAAAGCCATGGGTGGCACCGACGCTCACCCATGGCAGCTTTTCCTCAAGCCAGCATTCGATGAAGGGCGGCTGGTCGCTGCCGCCCTCCAGCATGGTGCTGCGGATGTTGACCAGCGGGTCCAGGAAATCGGCCTGGGTATGGGTCCAGGACAGGCAGAAGGCGCAGCAATGGTGGCGCAGTTCGCCCCGCAGCCCGCCCAGGATGGTTTCGCCTTCGATGGAAACGGCATCCTGCGCGTAAAGGCTGCTCAGCGAAAAGGCGCTGGCGGTCATCTGCTGGCAGCCGCGGCAATGGCAGGCCATGGTCAGCAGGGGCGGCCCCGACACTGCGATCGTGACCCGTCCGCATCGGCATCCGCCATGTTGTCTGTCAGCGTCCATTCCTTCCCCCGTGCGGCTAGGCTCGCGTCATTTCCACGAACACATCCTCCAGATCCGGCTGCTCGGTCGCGACATCCAGGATGGGAACGCCCGCGCCGCGCAGCGCGTCCAGCAACTGGTCGGCACGGACGCGCGACGGGGGATAGCTGATCGCCAGCCGCCCGTCGCCCCGCCATTCGGGATGCGCGCCATCGGGCAGGGGCGGCAGGGCGATCCGCCCGCCCGTGTCCAGCACCAGCGTCTTGCCGTCGGCGCGCGACAGCAGGCTGCGCGTGTCCTGGCGCACCACCAGTTCGCCGTGGTTGATGATGGCGATCTCGTCGCACATCTGCTCGGCTTCCTCCAGGTAGTGGGTGGTCAGGATGATCGTCATGCCCTGGCGGTTGAGGTCGCGGACGTTGTTCCACAGCATCTCGCGCAGCGTGATGTCCACGCCCGCCGTGGGTTCGTCCAGGACCAGGATCTGCGGACGGTGGACCAGGGCCTTGGCCAGCAGCAGGCGCCGCCGCATCCCGCCCGAGAGGTTGCG
>JAFAEC010000007.1 GCA_023424215.1 Pseudomonadota bacterium | reverse complement strand
CAGCCCCGCGTAGGAGTGCGTCGGCCCGATCAGGCCGTCGGCGTTGGCTTCGACGGCCGCGGAGGTCACGACGCCAAACCCTTGATTTCACTCTCGATGTTCTTCACCTCGCCGGCCTCGAAACTGGCCACCGGATAGGCGCAGTAGTCGGCGGCGTAGTAGGCGCTGGGGCGGTGGTTGCCGCTGGCCCCGAGGCCGCCGAAGGGCATGTCGCCGGCGGCGCCGGTGGTCGGGCGGTTGAAGTTGACCACGCCGGCGCGGATGCGGCGGATGAAGCGCTGCCAGTTGGCGGGATCGTCGGAGACGAGGCCGGCGGAGAGGCCGTAGCGGGTGGCGTTGGCCTCGGCGACGGCGGCGTCGAAGGAGGCGACGCGGCGCACCTGCAGGAAGGGGGCGAAGATCTCCTCGTCGGGCACATCGACGCCGGTGACGTCGATGATCGCCGGCCTGACGAAGGCGCCGGGCAGGTTGCCGACGGGGCCGGAGGCGCGGATGACGCGGGCCCCGGCGTCGATGCGCTCCTGCAGGGCCTTCAGCGCCGCCTCGGCCGCGGTCTGCGAGATCAGCGGGCCGGCGTAGGGTTCGGGCTCGTCGTTCGAGCGGCCGAAGACGTGGCGGTCGGACAGGGCGGCCACGGCCTCTACGATGGCGTCGCCCTGCGGGCCCTCGGGCACGATCAGGCGGCGCGCGCAGGAGCAGCGCTGGCCGGTGGTGATGAAGGCCGACTGGACGACGATGCCGGCCACGGCCCCGGCGTCGGCGGCGTCCCAGACCACCAGCGGATTGTTGCCGCCCAGTTCAAGCGCGAGGATGACGTGCGGGTCGTCCGCGAACTTGCGGCGGAAGTGGGCGCCGGCGGCGCCGGAGCCGGTGAACATCAGGGCGTCGATGCCGGCGTCGAGCAGGGCCGCGCCGGTGTCGCGACCGCCCTGGACGACATTGACCACGCCCTCGGGCAGGTCGGCGGCCTCGAACGCCTCGGCCATCAGCTGGCCGACCAGAGGGGTCTCCTCCGACGGCTTGAACACCACGGTGTCGCCGGCCAGCAGGGCAGGGACGATGTGGCCGTTGGGCAGGTGACCGGGGAAGTTGAACGGGCCGAGCACGGCGGCGACGCCGTGCGGGCGGTGGCGCAGGATGGCGCGGCCGAAGCCCGTGTCGGCGCTGCGTTCGCCGGTGCGCTCGTCATAGGCGCGGATGGAGATGTCGACCTTGCCCTGCATGGCCGCGAGCTCGGCCTTGGTCTCCCACAGCGGCTTGCCGGTCTCGCGGGCGATGGCCTCGGCGACCTGCGGGGCGCGGTCCTTGAGTACGGCCTGATAGCGCTTCACCGCGTCGATGCGGTCCTGACGCGGGCGGTCGGCCCAGTCGGGGAAGGCGGCGCGGGCGCGGTCGACGGCGGCCTGGACCTGGGCGGGCGATGCGGCCTCGCCCTGCCAGTTGGTTTCGCCGGTGGCGGGGTCGGTGGAGTGGAAGGTCATGGTCATCAGATGGGCGCTCAGCTTTTCACCCGCACGATGTCGCCGGCCTTCACCCTGAGGGCGTCGGCGGTGTCGCGGGCGATGATCACGGTGTCGCCCTCGACGAGGGCGCGCTGGCGGACGGCGCGGAAGTCGTGGACGTGGTCGGTGGAGATCAGGGCCGGCAGCTCGGATTCGACCTCGTCGGCGAGGACGGCCGTCAGGCGGCGGGCGTCGCGGACGGTGCGGATGTTGTCGCGGTCGCAGCAGACGGTGGGGCCGGCGTCGAAGATGTCGACCAGGCCATTGGGGCGGAAGCCCTCGGACTCCAGCAGGGCCATGGCCGGCACGCCCTGGGGGTGGACCTTGCCGATCACGGCGCGGGCGGGCTCGGGCAGGAGCTCGATGTAGATCGGGTGGCGGGGGGCGAGGTCGAGGATGAACTGCTTGTCGGTCGAGCCGGTCATCCGGTCGGCCTCCTCGAACTCCATCGGGAAGAATTTGTGCGCCACGTGATCCCAGAAGGGGCAGGCGCCGTCGGGGGTGAAGACGCCGCGCAGCTCTGCCAGCACGGTGTCGGCGAACAGCTCCGGCTCGGCGCCGATCAGCATGTAGCGCGACTGGCTGAGCAGGCGGCCGGCGCCGCCCTTGCGCCGGTCGGCCTTGAGGAACAGCGAGCCGACCTCGGACCAGCCGGTGCACTCGTTGACCAGCACCAGGGTCTTCTGGTCGAGGCGGATGCCGAGGCTGGGGGAGGACTGGGTGTGGTTGACCACCCGGAAGGAGAAGAAGGGCCGCTTGAGGCCGACGGCCGCCTTGACCGAGCCGACGCCGTCGACGTCGCCGGTGTCCGACTCCTCCAGCATCAGGGTGTACCAGCGCTCCTGCGGCTCGATCGTCCCGGAGAAGCTGTCGCGGCTGAGGTCGAGGCGTTGGGCGAGCTGGTCCGGGTCCTCGGGCAGGCTGGTGAAGCCGGGGCCGGACAGGATGGCCAGCTCCAGCAGGTGGTCGAGATCGGACGGGCCGGCGGGACGGACGACGAGCATGCGGTTACGCGGTCTCCAGACGGAGCTGTTTCAGTTTCAGGGCGTCGATCTCGCCTGACGCGACCTTGCACAGGATCAGGGCCGAGAGCTGCGCCCGTTCGACGAAGCTGGCGGGCCAGGCGAATTCCTGGTCCGAGTGGATGTCGCCGCCGACGACGCCGAGGGTGTCGATGTTGGGCAGGCCGGCGGCGTGCAGGTTGTTGCCCTCGCAAACGCCGCCTGAAGGCTTCCAGGCGATCGACTGGCCGAGCAGGGCGCCGGCCTCGCGCACCGCCTCGAACAGGGCGGTCTGGCTGGCGTCCATCGGCTTGGGCGGGCGGGTCATGCCGCCGTGCAGGGCCAGGGTCAGACCGGGGAGGGGCGGCTCGGCGGCGAGCGCCCGCACCTCGGCCTCGATCCAGCCCGCCGAGGCGGCGTCGGGGACGCGGACGTTGAAGCGGACCACGGCGTTGTCGGCGACGACGTTCAGCGGCCCGCCGCCGGCGATCTTCGCCACATTGACGGTGACGCCGTCGCGCTGGCCGTTGAGGGCGTGCAGGCGCGCGGCGAGGAGGGCCGCGCCGGCGACGGCGTTGGCGCCCTCGTGGAAGGCGCGGCCGGCGTGGGCGGCCTTGCCGGTGACGACAAGATGGTAGTTGCCGCTGCCCTTTCGGGCCCCGGCGAGGGTGCCGTCCGGCAGCGAGGGCTCGTAGGTCAGGCCGAGATGGCCGCGGGCGCCGAGCTGGGCGAGCAGGGGGGCCGAGGCGGGCGAGCCGATCTCCTCGTCGGGGCTGAGCAGGACGGTCCAGCCGACCCGGTCGCGGTCCGGATGCAGCTCGAAGGCCTCCAGCGCGGCGAGCAGGACGCTGATGCCGCCCTTCATGTCAGCGACGCCGGGGCCGTTGAGGGCGCCGTCGGGGCGCGTCGTGACGGTCTGGAAGGCGCTGTCGGCCGGGAAGACAGTGTCGTAGTGGCCGGTGAGGACGACCTGGACCGGCGCGTCGGGGCGGGCGGTGATCTTCAGAGCGTCGGCGTGGGCCTCGGCGCGGACAGAGCCGTCGTCGGCGACGGTGGTGGAGCCGGCGGTCGGCACGCGCACGACCTCAGCGGGCAGGCGACGGGCCTCGGCCTCCAGCAGCGACAGCACCGCCTCAAGCCCCGCCGCGTTGCGGCTGCCGGAGTTGACGTTCGCCCACTCCACGGCGCGCGCGACGATGGCCGGTCCGCGCGCTTCGACGTGGTCGAGCACGGTCTGGTCGGGGGGCAGAATCCGCATGCGGGCGGACCCTAGCGGCGCCGACCGCAAAGGTGAAGGCGAAGCAACTTTCGACTCGGCCGGGCCGCAGCTACGGTGGGCCCCTCATTGAGGGAGGAATTCGAATGACTGACTGGGCCAGGGCGATCAATCCGACAGCGCCGCTCAACACCGAGGCCGAGGCCCTCGCGGCCGCCCGCGCCAGCGCGATCGCCATATTTCTCGGCGTCGTCTGGGGCATCGTCGGCGTCGTCTACATGATGACCGACGGGCAGGCGGCGATGGAGGCGGCCATGGCTGCGGCGGGCGGCGACGAGGCGACGGCCGGCATGGCCGGCTCCATAGCGCAGTTCGCGATGTACATGGCGATCGGCCTGGTCGTGATCCAGGCGATCCTCGGCTTCGTCCAGTGGACCAAGCCGAACAAGGTGATCCCCATCCTGTTCATCATCCTGGTGGTCTACGGCATCGGCTCGACCGCCCTTGGCCAGATGATGGCCGTGGAGATGCCGGAAGCCGCCAGGAGCCCCATGTGGCTGCTGGTGGCCGGGTTCGTGGTGATGTTGGTCCAGCTGGTCCTTCACATCGCCGGCGTGCGCGGGGCGTCGAAGCTGGACAGGCTGCGCATGGAAGCGGCCCAGAACTACTGAGGCCGCAGAACGGCGGCTTATGCCGCCTGTGACATCGCGGGCCGCGTCGGATCGTCCGGCGCGGCCCGTTTTTCGTTCAGCGGTTCGGACGCCGATCCTCGCGGCCGGTTCCCGGCTGCCGCGATTGCCTGCGCCAGCGGATCGACAGGCTGGCTTCGCCTTGGCCGCCGACGGTGGAGCTGATGGCCACGTTGCGGCGGACCTGCCACTCGACCTTCACCGCCGCGCCGCCCTCGCCGCCGCCGATGACTTCCAGATAGACGTCGTCGGTGATGTAGCGGCCGCCGGCGACCGTGAGGCTGGACGCCTCGCCGCCGAACGACAGCCGGTCCAGGCCGGCCAGTTCGCGCAGGTTGCCGATGACGTCGAAGCCGCCGCCGCCAGCGAGGCCCGCCACCCCGGCGGCGAGCTGGGCGGCCTCGAAGGCCGACAGCTGGGACGCCGAGCGGCCGAACAGCACCTGGGACAGGATCTCGTCCTGCGGCAGGGCGGGGGTTGAGGTGAGGGCGATCTCCGGCCGCGCCGCGGTGCCGGTGACCCGGATGGTGGCGGTCAGGGCCGGATCGTCGCGGGTGGCGCTGAGGTTCAGGCGGATCTGCTCCGGCCGGGTCGACAGGGTCACGGTTCCGCGCTCGTCGAAGACGAAGCGCTTGCCGGCGAAGTCGTAGTCGCCGCGCACCACCCGGGCCGTACCGGTGAGCACCGGGCGGTTGATGGTGCCCCGGACGCGCGCGTCGACGTCCATCTCCACATTGAGACCGCGACCGACCACGCGCACGTCGCCGCCCGGCGAGCGCAGGGTGAGGTCGAGCCCGATCTGCAGGCCGCGCGGACGGGTCTGCTCCTCCTCGGGCAGGTCGCCGCCGGGCTTGTTGATCTCGACCACGTCCATGCGGACGATGCCGTTGGAGCCGGGCGGGTTGGCCTCGATGCGGGCCTCGTCGACGTCCATCCGGCCGCTGAGAGTGATGTTGCCGTCGGCCGCGCGGATCACCGTGAGCGGCCCGGAGGCCCGGGCCTCGGCGATGTCGTTGTCGATGATGCGGAAGCGGTTGAGCAGCAGCTGGAAGCTGGAGCCGGAGCCCTGGGTGAGTCCGATGCGGCCGTTCCCGGTGATCGAACCGCCCAGTCCGTCGACGGCGCGGAAGGTGTCGACCACGCCGACGGCGTCGTCGAAGCGGCTGGTGAGGACGACATCCTGCAGGCGCAGGCCGGTGGCGCTGTCGCGGAACGTCCCCTGCTCGAGGTTCAGCCGCCCGTTCAGGCGCGGGGCGGCGAGCGAGCCGGTGATCGTCGCCTGTCCGTCGACCTGGCCGGAGAGCGAGCGCTCGCCGCCGACGAGGAGGTCCCAGATCGGCTGGATCTGGCCGCGGATCGAGGCCTCGCCCGACATCTCCCGGGTGCGGACCACGGCGAGGCGCAGGGGGGCGGCGGAGGCCTCGACCGGCAGGGTCAGGTCCGCGGCGGCCTGGACCTGGCCGTCGTCGGAGGCGCGGGCCTGCAGCCGCAACTGGTCGCCGACCAGAACGGCGTTGAGGGTCCCGTCGACGGCGAGGGCGTTGGGCGCATCGATGCTGCGGATGTCGGCGAGGTCGAGATGGGCCGAGCCGGAGAGGTCGTCGCCGGCCCCGCGCAGCGACAGCTGGCCGGTGACGCGACCGCGCATGTCGGGCATCAGCGAGCCGAGCTGGACGCTGGTCAGGTTGGCCTCGACGACGGCGGCGCGCTCGTCCTGCCGCAGTTCGCCCAGCAGCACGCCGCCGCCAAGGCCGAGATCGACCCGGGCGACCCGCCCCCCGCCGGCGAGGGCGATGACGGCGGGGGCGCGGGTGTTGAAGGCGATCTCCCGGACCCGGCCCGAGCCTTCGAGCACGACCGACTGGGCCGCGCCGTCGCGCGAATAGACGCCGGAGCCGTCGAAGGACACCGGCGTGGCCCCGCCGACGTCGGCGGCGAGGGTGAAGGGCAGGCGCTGCAGCGTGCCGCGGCCGTTCAGGTCGAGGCTGCGGATGACATGGCTGGATCCGGACAGCCGGACGTCGCGGCCGGTCACCTGCAGCACGGCGGTCTCGTCGCCGGCGCCCTCGGTCAGACCAATGCGGCCTTCGGCCTGCCCGGAGGCGAGGAAGGCGCCCGGCCGGGCGGTGAAGCTGAGATCCGCGCTGGAAGGGATGCGGTTCGACAGGGCGATGGCTCCCCGGGCGACGACCCCGCCGGCGTCGAGATCGACGTCGGTGAGGCGGATCTGGTCGCCGCCGAGGAAGAAGTCGCCGCTGGCGCGGGCCGGGCCGTAGTTGGAGCCGGCGGTGACGGCGATGCGCCCGTCGGAGGCGTCCTCGCCCCGGCGGAAGCTGAGGATCAGGTCGGCGTCGGTGAGGTCCAGCGGACCGGCCGCGACCTCCGCGAAGCGGGCGCGCAGGTCGGCGCGCGGCTGGGCCAGGGTGCCGGTCAGGGCGCCCTCGCCGGTCATGGCCCCATCGATCTCCAGCGGTCCGACGCCGAACGGGCCGTTCGCGTCCCAGGCCAGGGCCAGTCGGAGCCGGCCGTCGCCCTCGATGAGCCCGCGTGCCGTGGCCGAGCCATGGTCGCCGCTGAGCCGGGCCTGCTCCACGGCCATGCGGCCGCCGGTCAGGTTGCCGGTCAGCTGCAGCCGCGGCGTGGTTCCGAGCAGGCGGTCGAGCTCGGCCAGCCCCGTGGCCAAGCCCTGTCCGCGCCCGTCGAAGGTCACGCTCCACGGAGCTCCGGCCCGGGGCATCGAGGCGGCGATGGGGCCTCCGAAAGCGCCGTCGGCCTTGCCGTAGATCCGCGACGCGTCGGTGATCTCGGCCCGTCCGCGGAAGCCGAGACCGCCCAGCAGATTGCGGCCGCCGGTCCCCTCGACGACCAGGGCCTGCCCGCGGAGGTCGAGCCGCTCCAGCAGGATGGCGCCGTTGGTCTGGCGCAGGGCGGCGAACCGCAGGCGGGGCGCGGCGCCGAGCAGACCGCCGACGATGCCCGCGCTGGAGCCCCCGGCGACGGACAGGTCGCCGTCCAGATCCATGCGGCCGCGCCGCACCGCTACGTTCAGCGGGCCCCGCAGCCGGTCGGCGCGATAGCTGGAGGCGTCGAGGCCGCGCACATCGACCGAGCCGCGCAGGTTCCAGTCGTCGGCGTCGCCCGTGAAGGTCCCGGCCCAGGCGGCGCGGCCGGCCGCGGGC
>JAFAEC010000222.1 GCA_023424215.1 Pseudomonadota bacterium | reverse complement strand
CCGCGGAACCCGCCGCCGGGGCGGGCTCGAGGCCCAGGGCGCCGCGGGCTTCGGCCTCGTCGTACTCGGCCCCGACCCGCTCCGCCGCGGCGACGACAGCCGCCTCGCCGAGGGCGCTCAGGCTGTCCGACGCCATGCGGGCGCGGAACTGCTCGGCCATGGGCGCGGCGAGCGTCGGATTGGGCGGCGTGATCCGGTCGGTCCGGCCGATGACGAAGCTGTCCTCGCTCTGCTGCTGCGAGAAGACCTCGTTGCGACCGGCCGTGAACAGGCCCGCCAGCACGCCCTGGCCGCGGGCCTGGTCCTGACGGCTGACGCCGGTGGCGGAGGTGACGCTGGCGCCCACGGAGGCGGCCACGGCGGCGAGGTCCTCACCCCGGCGGATGCGCGACGACAGCGCCTCTACCCGGGTGTTCAGCAGCCGCGCGTTCTCCTGCGCAGTCCAGGCCGCAGCCAGCTGCTGGCGGACGCCCGGCTCGGACAGGGCGGGCAGGGCGGGCGCCACGACCCGATCGACCCGGACGACGAAATACTGGCCGCCGCCGGCCTCGACGACCTCGCTCACGGCATTCGCGCCCAGCGACCACATCGCGTCGAGCAGTTGCGGAGGGGCGGTGAAGCCGGGCTGTTCGCGGCTGCGGCCCTCGCGGGTCACCAGCGGGATCTGCAGGGTTCGGGCGCCGACCTCGGCCACGGCGGCCTCCAGCGACTTACCCTCCTGACGGGCCTTGTCGTAGGCCTGGACCCGTTCGAACACCGCCGCGCGGGCCTGCTCCTGACGCAGCTCCTGGACGACCTGGTCGCGAACCTCGGGCAGGGTCACCGCCTGCCCCGGGGTGACGCCGGTGACGCGGGCCACGACGAAGCCGACGCGAGCCTGGATCGGGTCCGAGACCTGGCCCTCGGTCAGGCCGAAGACGGCCGCGGCGACCGCAGGATCGCTGACGGCGCTGCGCGGAGTGTCTTCGTACCGCGCCGGCTGGAGGTTGTTCGCCTGGCCCACGGCTTCCGGGGTCTGGCCCGCCCGCAGGGCGGCCGCGATGCGGGCGGCGGCGGCCTGGGTGGGGGCGGTCAGGGTGATGAAGGTGCGACGCTCGGGACGGGACAGGGCTTCGCGCCGGAATTCAAAGCGCTCCTGGATGCGCTCTTCCGAAATGGCGGCCGAGGCGTCGGCGGGGCTGTCGAACAGCACCAGGGTGCCCGAACGGAATTCCGGCTGGCGCAGACGGGCGGCGTTCTGGTTCATGAAGGCGGTCAGCTGGGCCTCGGTGGGGGCCGGGGCGCGGCCGGCCATGGCCTGGGTCACGGTGAACCAGCGGCCGTCGCGCGTCTCCATCGCCTGGTTGGCGAGAACGGCGCCGTAGACGCCCGGCAGGCGGGCGCCCGCGCCCATGGCGGCGCCGAAATGGCGGGTGACGACCTCGTCGCGAAGCTGTTCCTCGAACATCTCCGGCGTGGCGTTATTCTCGGCCAGGACGGACCGGTACTGCTCCTCGCTGAAGCGGCCGGTGACCGAGTCGAAGAAGGCCGGAGCCTGGCGGATCTGGCGAAGGACGAGCTCCTTGCCCGGGCGCACCCCGGCGTTCCAGGCCCAGGCCATGAAGCCGAGCTGTTGCGAGCGCTGGCGCAGGTACTGGACCAGTTCGCCGCCCTCGCCGACGAGTTGTTCGAAGCTGACGGCCTGGCCGGACTGTTCCTGGGCCTGGGTGCGGACGCGCTCCATGTCGGCGCGGAACTCGAGGGCGTCCACGCTGCGGTCGCCGGCGCTGATCACATGTTTGGGGCCGAGATTCGCCAGCACATCCATCTGCGTGCCGCCGGTGATGAGCAGGCCCAGCGCGAGCAGCACGAGCAGGCCGATGGCCCACGGTGACTTGGCGAAGGTGCGGAAGGCGGTGAGCATGGTCAGTCCTGGCGGAACGGCGGCAAGAGTAGCCGCTTCGGCCTATAGGGGTTGATCGACCCGCCCGGCAAGACGAGAGCGCCCCGACGGCTTGGCTATGGCGCGTTCGATGCCTAAAGAGGCCTCCATGAAACAATCCGTGAAGCTGATCGCCGGCAACTGGAAGATGAACGGTCTGGGCGCGAGCCTGGTCGAAGCGGACGCCATGCGCGCCGACCTCGAGGGCAGCCCGGTCGGCTGCCGCGTCGCCCTGTGTCCGCCCGCCACCCTGATCGACCGCATGGCCGGGGCGCTGCGAGGCGGCCCTGTGGAGGTCGGCGGACAGGACTGTCGGGCGGAGCGCGCCGGCGCCTATACCGGCGACGTGTCGGCCGAGATGCTGAAGGACGCCGGCGCCACGCTGGTGATCGTCGGCCATTCCGAGCGGCGTCAGGGCTATGGCGAAACCGACGCCGTGGTCGCGGCCAAGGCCGCCGCGGCGCTGGAGGCCGGGCTGGCTCCGATCGTCTGCGTCGGCGAGACCTTGACCGAGCGGGAGGCCGGCCGCGCCGTCGAGGTTGTGCGCGGCCAGGTGCTGAACTCGCTGCCTCTGGCGGCGACGGGCCGGGACTTCGCCGTGGCCTATGAGCCGGTCTGGGCCATCGGCACCGGACTGACCCCGACGCTGGAGCAGATCGAGGAGGTGCACCGGGCGGTGCGCGCCGCCATGATCGAGCGTCTCGGCCTGGCGGCGGCGACGGCGCCCATCCTCTATGGCGGGTCGGTGAAGCCGGACAACGCCCGCGCCATTCTCGCCGTGCCGGAGGTCGGCGGCGCACTGGTGGGCGGGGCGTCGCTAAAGGCCGCCGATTTCCTCACCATCGTGCGGGCGGCCTGACCCCTAGCCCCCGCTCCGCCGCCATGATAGACGCCGCCGCTTGATCGGCGCGGGTCCGCGCCACACATATCGGCCGCCATGCTCCAGACCATTCTCCTCGTCGCCATGATCCTGATTTCGGTCGCGCTCGCCGGCGTGATCCTGCTGCAGCGGTCGGAAGGCGGCGCGCTGGGCATGGGCGGGGGGCCGTCGGGCTTCATGACCGCCCGCGGCGCCGGCAACCTGCTGACGCGGACGACGTGGATCCTGTCGATCCTGTTCTTCCTGTGCGCCATCGGCCTGACCATCGTCGGCAACATGGATCGCGCCAGCCGGTCGATCGTCGACGCTGACGCGGTGGGCGAACTGGCCGCGCCGCCGCCGACCTCTTCGACGCCCGCCGCCGATCCCGCGGCCGCGGCTCCGGCCCAGCCGGCGGCGCCGTCGCTGCAGGACCTCGAGTCGAGCCTGTCGGGCGCTTCGGCCGCGCCCGCCCCGGCCCAGCCGGCTCCGACCGAATAAGGTGGGCGGGGCGTTTATCCCCGCCTTCTCTTCCCGCCCTCAAAGTCTCCGGAGTAGCGGCGCCGAATCGGCGCTAAGGTGATTCCCCATGCCTCGTTATGTGTTCATCACCGGCGGCGTGGTCTCCTCCCTCGGAAAGGGCCTCGCCTCCGCCGCTCTCGGCGCGCTGCTGCAGGCGCGCGGCTACAAGGTCCGGCTGCGCAAGCTCGACCCCTATCTGAACGTCGATCCGGGCACGATGAGCCCGTATCAGCACGGCGAGGTCTTCGTCACTGACGACGGGGCCGAGACCGATCTCGACCTCGGCCACTACGAACGCTTCACCGGCGTCTCGGCGGCGAAGTCTGACAACATCACCACTGGCCGCATCTATTCGACCATCCTCGAGAAGGAGCGGCGCGGCGACTATCTGGGCGCTACGGTCCAGGTGATCCCGCACGTCACCGACCAGATCAAGCAGTTCTGCCTGTCGCCGGCCCTGACCGACGAGGGCGAGCCGGTCGACTTCGTGCTCGTCGAGATCGGCGGCACCGTCGGAGACATCGAGGGCCTGCCCTTCTTCGAGGCGATCCGCCAACTGGGCCAGGACCTGCCGCGCGGCCAGAGCTGCTTCGTGCACCTGACCCTGTTGCCGTTCATCAAGACAGCCGGGGAGATGAAGACCAAGCCGACGCAGCACTCAGTCAAGGAGCTGCGTTCGATCGGCATCCAGCCCGACATCCTGCTGTGCCGCTGCGAATTCCCGATTCCGCCGGACGAGAAGCGCAAGATCGGTCTGTTCTGCAACGTGCGGGAAAGCAGCGTCATCCAGGCGATGGATTCGGCCGACATCTACGCCGTGCCGCTCGACTATCACCGCGAGGGACTCGACGCCGAGGTTCTGGCCCATTTCGGGCTCGCGGATGCGCCGGCGCCTGATCTGTCGCGCTGGGAGGAGATCGCCCGCCGGCGGCTGCAGCCGGATGGCGAGGTCACCGTGGCCGTGGTGGGCAAGTACACGGTGCTGAAGGACGCCTACAAATCGCTCATCGAGGCGCTACATCACGGCGGCGTGGCCAACAACGTCAAGGTCAACATCGACTGGGTCGAGGCCGAGACCTTCGAGGGCGACCGCGAGGCCTGCGACGCGCGTCTGCAGGGCGCCCACGCCATTCTGGTGCCCGGCGGCTTCGGCGAGCGCGGCTCCGAGGGCAAGATCCAGGCGGCCCGCTTCGCCCGCGAACGCAACATTCCCTATTTCGGCATCTGCTTCGGCATGCAGATGGCGGTGATCGAGGCGGCCCGGAATCTGGCGGGCTTCCCCAAGGCCTCCTCGACGGAGTTCGGCCCGACCGAGGAGCCCGTGGTCGGCCTGATGACCGAATGGACCCAGGGCAACGAGCGGGTCAGGCGCACGGCCGGCGACGACCTGGGCGGCACCATGCGGCTGGGGGCGTATGAGTCGACGCTCAAGCCCGGATCGAGGATCGCCGACATCTACGGTTCGACCACGATCAGCGAGCGCCACCGGCACCGCTACGAGGTCAACATCAACTACCGGGACGCCATCGAGGCGAAGGCCGGGCTGGTCTTCGCCGGCCTGTCGCCGGACGGCGTGCTGCCTGAGACCGTCGAGCGGCCGGACCATCCTTGGTTCATCGGCGTCCAGTACCACCCGGAGCTGAAGAGCCGGCCGTTCGCACCGCATCCGCTGTTCGCGGGCTTCATCGAGGCGGCCGTGGTGCAGAGCCGGCTGGTCTAGCTTCGGGGCTTTCCCGGATCCTCGTCCGCCGCGGCGCGACCCGGGGCCGAGCCCTCGAACGGCTTGCGCATCCGGCAGCGGACGCAGGTCTGCATGCCCGGGTGGCTACGGCTGTCAACGAACAGGTGCCCGCCCTTCAACTGGCAGCGGAGCGTCTCGAACATGGTCTCTCTCCCGGAGAGCCGGGACGATGTTGCATTTCGCCCTGGCTGACAAGAAGCCGAGACGCATCCGTCTCTTACGGCCAAGCTTTGCGGGCGGCGGCGTCGGTCAGGCGGTCAACGCCAGCAGGGCGAAGCTGGCCAGCCAGTGCTCGCCCATGTAGTCGCCGGTGACATGGGGCAGGGCGGCGGTCAGGTGCGCCTCCGCCGCCGCACGCGCAGCGGCGGCGCGCGGATCCCCGGCCGGGAGGGCGGCGGCGATCTCGCGCCAGCACCAGGCCCGGCTGAGGTTCAGCCCGTCGAGGTGAGCGATCTTGCCGTCCGATCGGTCGCTGACGGTCGCCGGCAGGAACAGCGTCGCCGGCCGGCTTTCCGTCAGGCCGGGAAGAAAGACGTCGAACCAGTCGCGGAACGCCTCAGTCGGCAGGGCGCGGCGCATCAGCGACGCCTCCATCAGCGCCGGGGACAGGAATTCGTCCTGGCTCGGCTCCCACGCCTGGCAATCGTGGTCGCCGCCGTGCCAGCCCATGGCCTTGTCCCGGCAGAGCCCGGCCAGCGCCGCATCACTGGTCTCGGCCCAGTCGAGGGCCAGCCGCAGGGCGAAGGCTGTGTTGAAATGAGTTCCGACCCGCACCGGATAGGACGCGAGCGGCAGGAAGGCGTGGAAGCGCTGGGCGAAAGCCAGCGCCAGGGGGCGGAGCGCCGTCGCCCGGCGGCGGCCGTCGACGTCCTGATGCCGGTCCATCTCGGCCGCCAGCATCAGGAGCCATGCCCAGCCATAGGGACGCTCGAACCCGCGACTTTCCGGCCGGGCGAGATAGCCCGTCTCCGCGGCCACGTTTGGCTCGGTGAACAGCTCGTCGGCGAGGGCGCGGATGCGGGGCGCCTCGGGCATCCCGGGAAACCGGCGCAGGAGGGTGAACAGGGTCCACCAGCCATGCACGCACGAGTGCCAGTCGAAGCTGCCGAAGAAGATCGGGTGACGGTCCCGCGGACCGCGGACGTCCGCCGGTCCGCCCATCACGTGGTCCAGCTTGTTCGGATACTCGCGGGTAACGTGGCCGAGAGCGGCGGCGGCGAAGCGGGAGGCGAGGGCGGCGTCGAGCGTCGGCATGGGATCAGAACCGGAAGGCGAGGAAATACATCAGGGCGATGTTGATCAGGAGGATCAGGCCCGCGGTCGGGATCTGGACCCGGATCACGCCATTGAAAGGGGTCTCCCGGTCCGGAAGGTCCAGCAGCGCGGCGGGCACCACGTTGAAGTTGGCCGCCATCGGCGTCGTCAGCGTGCCGCAGAAGCCGGACAGCATGCCGATGGCGCAGACGATGGCCGGGTTGCCGCCGAACTGGCTGACGACCAGCGGCAGGCCGACGGCGGCTGTCATCACCGGGAATGCGGCGAAGGCGTTGCCCATGATGAAGGTGAACACGGCCATGCCGACGCAGTAGGCGATCACCGCCAGCAGCCGGTGGTCCAGCGGAAGATATGTCGAGAACAGCTCGCCGATGCGGTCGCCGACCCCGGCGAGGACGAAGACGGCGCCGAGCGCGGCCAGCATCTGGGGCAGGACGCCCGCCCAGCCGACCGCGTCCATCAGCCGGCGACCCTCCTGCAACGGGGCCAGCACCGGCGGACGCAGCCAGGCCATGGCCAGGGCGAGGCCGGAAGCCACCCCGAGGCCGAGGGCGATCAGCGTGGGCTGCTCTTCCCCGAACAGCGGAACCCCGAAGAGGACGATCTTGTCCAGCACCAGGGCGCCCAGCAGGGCGACGGCCGGGATCAGCAGGGCGGGAACGAACAGCCAGTCGCCGCGCCGCTCGGCGCTGGCCAGCCGCTCCTCGCCGGTGGTGGTGGCGGGCTTGCCCTGGCCCAGCCATTTGAAGCCGGCGATGACGGCCAGCGCCACGACCAGCAGGCCGTTGGCGAGGTCGGACAGGTATGAGCCGAACAGGAAGCTGACCGCCAGCAGGCTCCAGAAGGCGGTGTTGCCCAGCCGCTTCGGATTGGCCCGGTCGCCGGCGCTCAGCAGGGCGAAGGCGAGGAAGGTCAGGCCGGCGAAGATGTAGAGCCATTGCAGGGTGATCATCGGCCGGCCTCCGGAGCGGACACCTGTCGGGCGATCGAGCGGTCGAGCAGCACCAGTCGGGTCCCGTGCACTAGCAGGGCGGCGAGGGCGGTCGGGATGGCCCAGACCGACAGCTGCAGCGGCTCGACGAGTATGCCGTTGGCCTCGAGGAAGCCCTTGATCAGCAGGATGGAGGCGATGGCGATGAAGATGTCTTCGCCGAAGAACAGGGCGATGTTGTCGACCGCGGCGGCGTGGGCGCGGACGCGGTAGCGGACGGCGTCGGGCAGGTCGCCGTGGCGGGCCTCGGCGGCGGCCTCGGCCATGGGCGCGATCAGCGGCCGGACCATCTGCGGGTGGCCGCCCAGCTTGGTCTGGCCGAGGGCGGCGCTGATCTGGCGGAGGACGAAGTAGGCCAGCAGGATCCGCCCGGTGGTGGCCCCGCGGGCCTTCGAGATCAGGATACGCGCCCGCTCCTGCAGGCCGTAGCGCTCGAGGATCCCGATCAGCGGCAGGACCAGCCAGATCACGCTGATGTAGCGGTAGTCGTTGAAGGCCTTGCCGAAGGCCGCGATGGTGTCCAGCGCCGCCGTCCAGAGCCCGGCGGGGCTGGCGCCCGGCGCGAAGGCTGCGGCGACGCCGGTGACCACGGCGGCGGCGAGAATCACCGCCAGCGGGTTGAGCCGCGCCACGAAGCCGCCGACCAGCACGGCGATGCCCAGCAGAACCCACATGCGACGATCCCCCTCGGTGGAAGTGAAGAGTGCTAGTGAAGTGCGCGGGTGAGCAAGGGCTGAGCCGCCGCACGCGCCTCGCCCGGCAGCACGCTCACGCCTCGCCCCCGATACGCCCGAACCCCCCGCCGCCGGGCGTTTCGATGACGAAAACGTCTCCCGGCTGCATCCCGACCTCGGCGGTGGAGCCGAGGACCTCAACCGTTCCGTCGACCCGTTCGATGCGGTTGACGCCCGGCGCGCCCGGTTCGCCGCCGTCGACGCCGAAGGGCGGGACGCGGCGGCGGTTGGACAGGATGGCCGCCGTCATCGGCTCGAAGAAACGGACCCGCCGCACCGCCCCGTCGCCGCCGCGATGACGGCCGGCGCCGCCGGAGCCGCGGCGGATGGAGAATTCCTCCAGCAAGACCGGGAAGCGGGTTTCCAGAACCTCGGGGTCGGTGAGGCGGCTATTGGTCATGTGCGTCTGGACCGCCGCCGCGCCGTCGAAGTCCGGCCCGGCCCCGGAGCCGCCGGCGATGGTCTCGTAGTACTGGCGCGTGGCGTCGCCGAAGGTGAAGTTGTTCATCGTCCCCTGGCTCGCGGCCAGAACGCCCAGGGCGCCGTAGAGGGCGTCGACCACGGCCTGGCTGGTCTCGACGTTGCCGGCAACCACCGCCGCCGGGTAGCGCGGGTTGAGCATCGAGCCCTCGGGCACGATCAGCCGGATCGGCTTGAGGCAGCCCTCGTTCAGGGGAATGGCGTCGTCGACGAGGGTGCGGAAGACGTAGAGGGTCGCGGCGCGGGTGATCGACAGGGGGGCGTTGAAGTTGTTGGGCCGCTGCTCGCTGGTCCCGGTGAAGTTGACCACGGCGCCGCGGGTCGCCGGATCGACGTCGATGCTCACGCGGATGACGGCGCCGTCATCCATCTCCAGGGCGAAGGCACCCGGCTTGAGGGCGGCGATGGCGCGGCGCACCGCCTCCTCGGCGTTGGCCTGGACGTGGCCCATGTAGGCCTCGACCGCCGGCCGGCCGAACTCCCCGACCATGCGCGCCAGCTCGTCGGCCCCGCGGGCGCAGGCGGCGATCTGGGCCTTCAGGTCGGCGAGGTTCTGGTCGACGTTGCGCGAGGGGTGCGGCCCCGAAGCGAACAGGGCCCGGGTTTCCGCCTCGCGCAGCGCGTCGGCGTCGACCAGCAGGAAGTCGTCGATCAGGACGCCCTCGTCCTCGACCGTGCGCGAACCCGGCGGCATCGAGCCCGGCGTGATCCCGCCGACGTCGGCATGGTGGCCGCGCGCCGCGACGAAGAAGGCGGGCGCGGGGTCGCCCTCGAGGAACACCGGCAGGATGACGGTGATGTCTGGCAGGTGGGTGCCGCCGTTGTAGGGGGCGTTCAGCATGTAGACGTCGCCCGGTTGCATGCCGCGGCCGTCGGCGGCGTCGCCGCGCGAGCGGAGGACGGTGCGGATGCTCTCGCCCATCGAGCCGAGGTGGACCGGGATGTGGGGGGCGTTGGCGATCAGCGCCCCCTCGGCGTCGAAGACGGCGCAGCTGAAGTCGAGCCGCTCCTTGATGTTGACCGAGTAGGCAGTGGCCCGCAGCGCCTCGCCCATCTGCTCGGCGCAGGCCATGAAGCGGCTGTTGAACACCTCCAGCAGGATCGGATCGACCTCGGTTCCGACGGCGGTCCGGGCGGGCAGGGGAACCACGCGTTCGAGGATCAGGTTCAGGCCGGCGTCCACCGCCGCCCGCCAGCCCGGCTCGACCACGGTCGTGCCGGTGTCCTCCAGCACCACGGCGGGGCCTTCGACGGTCGCGCCCGGCGCGAGGTCGGCGCGCCGCCACACCGGGGTGGGGCGCGGCTCGCCGGCCATCCAGACCGGAATCTCGTCGATGGGCGCGGCGGTTCGCTCTCCGGGCGCTTCCGGCGCGCTCGCGATTCGATCGGACACGCCGGCCGCCTCGACCTCGAGCGTCTCGACCGCCAGCGCCTTGCCTTCGGCGAAGAAGCCGAAGCGGCGGCGGTGCAGGGTCTCGAAGGCCGCGCGCATCGTGTCGGCGGGGCCGAACGGCACGGTCAGGGGGGTGTCGGAGCCGGCGAATTTCACCTCGGCCCGCGCGGCGACGGCGATCTGGTCGTCGGCGAAGCCCTGGGCGGCCAGCTCGGCTCGCGCCTCGCCCGCCAGGGCGGCGATGCCGTCGGCCATCTCCCGGTCGCGGGCCGGCTCCAGCGGCAGGGCGGCGGTGGCCTGGCGGATCGCCCGCACCTCGGCCAGGCCCATGCCATAGGCCGAGAGGACGCCCGCGAAGGGGTGCAGCATCACCTTGGTCATGCCGAGAGCGTCGGCGACCAGGCAGGCGTGCTGGCCGCCGGCCCCGCCGAAGCAGTTGAGCACGTAGCGGGTGACGTCGTAGCCACGCTGGATCGAGATCGACTTGATCGCCTCGGCCATGTTCTGCACGGCGATGGTGACGAAGCCCTCCGCCAGCGCCTCCGGGGAGGTTTCCCGCCCGGTCGCTGCGGTCACCTCGGCCGCCAGCGTCCCGAAGGCCGCCCGCACAGCGACGTCATCGAGGGGCTGGTCGGCCCCGGGGCCGAAGACCGCAGGGAAGAACCCGGGCTTCAGCTTGCCGAGCATGACGTTGCAGTCGGTGACTGTCAGCGGGCCGCCGCGGCGGTAGGCGAGGGGGCCGGGCACGGCGCCGGCGGACTCGGGTCCGACCCGGAGGCGAGCGCCGTCGAAGCGGCAGATCGATCCGCCGCCGGCCGCCACCGTATGGATCGACAGCATCGGGGCGCGCAGGCGAACGCCGGCCACCACCGCGTCGGAGGTGCGCTCATACTCGCCGGCGAAGTGGGACACGTCGGTCGAGGTGCCGCCCATGTCGAAGCCGATGACCCGATCGAACCCCGCGGCCCGGGCGGTCTCGGCCATCCCGACCACCCCGCCGGCGGGGCCGGACAGGATGGCGTCCTTGCCCCGGAAGGCGTCGGCCGCCGTCAGGCCGCCGCTCGACTGCATGAACAGGAGCGGCGTGTCCTCGCCGAGGTCGCCGGCGACGCGGTCGACGTAGGCCCGCAGCACGGGCGACAGGTAGGCGTCGGCGACGGTGGTGTCGCCGCGGCCGATCAGCTTGATCAGCGCCCCGACCTCATGACTGACGGAGACCTGGTCGAAGCCGATCTCGCGCGCGATCTCCGCCACCTGGCGCTCGTGCTCCGGATACCGCCACCCGTGCACAAGGACGATGGCGACGGCGCGGAGGCCGGCGTCGAACGCGTCCTGCAGTCCCCGCCTTGTCCCCAGGACGTCCAGAGGCTTGTCCACAGCTCCGTCGGCGCGGAGACGTTCGTCGATTTCCACAGCGCGATCATAGAGCTGATCCGCCAGTTTGATGTTTCTGGCGAACAGGTCGGGGCGGCTCTGCCAGCCTATCCCCAAGGCGTCGCCGAAGCCGCGGGTGATCGCCAGCGCCGTGGGTTCGCCCTTCCGCTCGAGCAGGGCGTTGGTGGCGACGGTGGTGCCCATGCGCACCCCCTCGACCACGCCGGCCGGCAGGACTCCGGGCCCGGCGCCGAGCACGCGACGCACGCCTTCGACCGCGGCGTCGGCATACTGTTCGGGATTGTCGGACAACAGCTTGCTGGTCGTCAGGCGGCCGTCCGGCGCGCGCGCCACCACGTCGGTGAAGGTGCCGCCGCGGTCGATCCAGAAGCGCCAGCCAGGGATGGCGGGGGCTGGCGGCATGGGGAGACTCCGGAGGGCGGTGCGCGGATCAGCCTAGCCCCCGCCGTTTGCGTCCCGCAAGCGCGAGATCAGGGGCCGCCCGCCACGGCCCCGGCGACCGTCATGGCGAGCGCCTCGAGGTCGACGGAGCCGTCCACCTGCAGTCGCCCGGGCGCCGCGTCAGCGAGTCGGAGCTCGCCGGATTCCGCGGCCTGGCGCTGGAGTTCGCTGCGCAGGGCGTCGACGATCTGGGCTTCCATATCCATGCTCGGGAAACCGCCCGGTCGGGCCGCGGTTCCACGGCTCAGGGTTCGGCCTTCGCCCGGGCCGCCAGCACATCGAGCGCCGCCTGCAGGGGGAGCCCGCGCGCGCGCAGCAGCACCAGCAGGTGATAGAGAAGGTCCGCGGCCTCGGAGGCCAGCTCCTCGTCAGGCCCGGCGGCGCCCGCCAGCGCCGTCTCGACGCCTTCCTCGCCGACCTTCTGCGCCGCGCGCTTTGGTCCTTCCGCCAGCAGTCGCGCGGTCCAGCTCGTGGCAGGATCGGCCGTGGCGCGGGCGGCGATGGTCACCTCCAGCCGCGCCAGCCGCCCGACGCCCGGGGCGTCCTGGTCGCCAAAGCAGCTGGTGCTGCCGAGGTGGCATGCCGGACCGTGGGGGCGGACCTTGAGCACTAGCGCGTCGGCGTCGCAGTCGGGCGTGATCGAGACCACGTCCAGCCGGTTGCCCGAGCTCTCGCCCTTGCGCCAGCGCCCGCCGCGCGAGCGCGAGAAGAAGGTGGCCTCGCCCGACGCCACGGTCTCCTCCAGAGCCGCCCGGTCCATGTAGGCGAGGGTCAGCACCTGCAGGGTGGCGGCGTCCTGCACAACCACGGGGACGAGCCCCCCGCCCTTGGCGAAGTCCACGCCGTCGATGTCGATCATGGCCGCACCTCAATTCCGGCGGCCGCGAGGCTCGCCTTCAGCTCCGGAATGGCGAGCGCCCCCGAGTGGAATACGCTGGCCGCCAGCGCGCCGGAGACGTCGGCCTGTTCGAACACCTCGCGGAAATGCCGGGCCTCGCCGGCGCCGCCCGAGGCCACCAGGGGCACGGTCAGCCGCGACCGCGCCGCTTTCAGCTGTTCGAGGTCGTAGCCGCGCCGGACGCCGTCCTCGTCCATGCAGTTGAGCACGATCTCACCGGCACCCCGATCCTGCGCCTCGACGATCCAGTCCAGCGTCCGCCGGCCCGCAGCACCGCTGCGGGAGGGGTCGCCTGTGTACTGATGCACCATCCAGTCGTCGCCGGTCCGCCGGGAATCCACGCCGACGACCACGCTCTGGCCGCCGAACCGTTCCGCCAGCTCGCCGACCAGCTCCGGTCGCTCAAGAGCCGGGGTGTTGACCGAGATCTTGTCGGCGCCGCTGTCGAGGCAACGGCCGGCCTGCTCGACGGTGCGGATGCCGCCGGCGACGCAGAAGGGGATATCGAGCAGGCGGGCGATGTCGCGCACCCACACGTAGTCGAGGGTCCGGCCCTGTGGGCTGGCCGTGATGTCGTAGAAGACCAGTTCGTCCGCTCCGGCGTCGCGATAGCGCGCCGCCAGCTCGGCGGCGTCGCCCATGTCGACGTGACCCTCGAAGCGGACGCCCTTGACCACCCGGCCGTCCTTGACGTCGAGGCATGGGATGATGCGCCGGGCCGTCATGCGGCCAGCGCCTGTTCGACCGTGAACCGGCCCTCGTAGAGCGCCCGGCCGACGATGGCGCCGGCGCAGCCGAGGGCGCGGGCGGCGGCGAGGTCCGCGAGGGCGGCGACCCCGCCCGAGGCCTGGACCTGCAGGTCGGACCGGCGGCGGACGATCTCGCCCAGCAGGTCGAGGTTGGGACCCGTCAGCGCCCCGTCGCGGCCGACGTCGGTGACCAGCAGGTGCCGGACAGTTCCCGGCGGGTAGCGGTCGAGAGCCGCCCACAGGTCGACCCCGGCTGTCTCGGTCCAGCCCTTCAGGGCGGGCACGTACCGGTCGCCGTCGGCCTTCACGTCGATGGCGAGGGTGATCCTTTCCGGCCCGAATTCCGTCAGCCATCCGGCCACAGTTTCCGGCGCCGTCACGGCCAGGGAGCCCACGACCACGCGCCCGACCCCGGCGGCGAACAGGGCCTCCACATCGGCCCGCGAGCGGACCCCACCGCCCGACTGGATGTGCACATCCACGGCGCGGGCCAACGCGCCGATGAGCTCGTGCTGTCGGGCCTGGCCTGCCGCGGCCCCGTCGAGATCGACGATATGGACCCACCTCGCGCCGGCGGCGGCGAAGGCGGCCAGCCGGGCGGCCGGCCGCTCGTCGTACTGCGTGACCTGGTCGAAGCGCCCGTGCATCAGCCGCACGCAGACGCCGTCCTTGAGGTCGATGGCCGGATAGACGATCACGCGGGCAGCTCCAGGAAATTGCGCAGGATGCGGGCGCCCGTCCCGGACGAGCGTTCGGGGTGGAACTGGCAGCCCCACCGGTTCGCCTGGCGGACCACGGCCGGGACCGGGTCGCCGTAGTCGGCGCGGGCCAGCGTGGCGGGGCCGTCAGGGCAGACGAAGCTGTGCACGAAATAGGCCCAGCTCTCTGCGCCGAGGCCCGCCAGCAGCGGGTCGTCGCGCACGATCTGCAGCCGGGACCAGCCCATGTGCGGGACGGTGCGGCCGGGACCGGGTAGCAGCCGGCGCACCTGACCCGGGATCAGACCCAGCATAGGCGTCCCGCCGCCTTCCTCGCTGGCGTCGAACAGCAGCTGCTGGCCAAGGCAGACCCCGAGGAGAGGGCGGGGGAAGTCCCGGAGCGCGGCGACAAGGCCGAGCTCCCGCAGTCTGGCCATGGCCCAGGCGGCCTGGCCGACCCCCGGCAGGATCAGCCGTTCGGCCTCCGCGATTTCGGCGGGGTCGGCGGTCAGGCGCACGGTCGCGCCGAGGCGCTCGAGCGCAAACTGCACCGAGGCGACGTTGCCGGCGCCGTAGGAGAGGAGGGCGACCTCGCTCACAGCACGCCCTTGGTGCTCGGCACGGCCTCGCCTTCGACGCGGATCGCCTGGCGGAGGGCCCGGCCGAAGGCCTTGTAGACCGCCTCGGTCTTGTGGTGGTCGTCGTCGCCCGTGACGGAGACGTGGATCGCCGCGCCGAGGTGCTCGGCCAGCGAGCGGAACACGTGGGCGGTCAGGTCGGTGCGGTAGTCGCCGATGGAGGGCGTGGCGAAAGCCCCGTCGAACACCGGATAGGGACGGCCGGAGAGGTCGATCGACACCTTCGCCTCGGCCTCGTCCATGGGCAGGACGAAGCCGTAGCGGGCGATGCCCCGCCGCTCCCCGAGCGCCTGCCTGAGGGCCTGACCCAGGGCGATGGCGCAGTCCTCGATGGTGTGGTGCGGATCGGTGTGCAGGTCGCCCTCGCAGGCCAGCCGCAGCGAGAACCCGCCGTGCGCCGCCAGCTGCTCCAGCATGTGGTCGAAGAAGCCGACGCCGGTGGCGATGCGCACCGGCCCGGTCGCGTCGAGGTCGACGGCGCAGACGATGCGGGTCTCCCTGGTGTCGCGGACGGCCTCGCCGGTGCGGTTCGGCCGGGCCCCCGCCGGCGCGAGGCCGAAAGCCGCCAGCAGCCGGTCGTTCGCCGCCGGCTTCGCAGCCACCGGCAGGCGCAGTCGGTCGCCGTCGCGCTCCGCCGGCACGCCAAGG
>JAFAEC010000201.1 GCA_023424215.1 Pseudomonadota bacterium | reverse complement strand
TCCGCCAGATCGAGGCCAAGGCGCTGAGAAAGCTGAAGCACCCGAGCCGCAGCCGGAAGCTGCGCAGCTTCCTGGACAGCTGAGGCGACATCAGGGGCGGCACCGAAAGGGCCGCCCCTTCTTTTTCGCCCGCTCGCGGTCGCGTGAGGCGGGCGGGGGCGGGAATCAGCTAGCTTCCCACCAATGAGGCGCCGCGCCAGCTTCCTGCGATCGACCTTCACCGCTGGCGTGGCAGCCCTGCTGGCGGGTTGCGGCCCCCTGCTGCCGGGGCGACCCGGCCCGCTGCCGACCTCCACACGCCCCGAAGCGCCGCTGGTCGGCGGGCTGGTCGACCGGCCCATCGACGGCGGAACGCGCGCGGCCGTGCTCCGCGAGAGCGCCGAGCTGAACCGCTGCGTGGCCGAACTGACCGCGGCCCGGGTCAACTTCAGCCCCAGGCCCGACCGGGTCGACGGCGGGGTCTGCCATCAGATCCAGGCCGGTCTGCTGGGCGCCGACATGGGTACGGTGGCGCGGATGAGTCCCGGGCAGCCGGAGATGACCTGCCGGCTGGCCCTCGCGGTGAGCGTCTGGCGGCGGCAGTCGCTGGAGCCGGCGGCGCGGGAATTGCTGGGTTCGGACGTGGTCCAGATCGATCACTTCGGCGCCTACGCCTGCCGCAATGTGAACAACGGCGTCGGCAGCACCCGGATCAGCGCGCATGCCCAGGCGGCGGCGCTGGATGTGGCGGGGGTGCGGCTGCGCGACGGGCGAAGGATCAACCTGACCGACGACTGGCAGGGCGACGGGCCCGAGGCCCGGTTCCTGCGCCGGATCCGCGACGACGCCTGCAGCATCTTCGGCACGGTGCTGAGCCCGGACTACAACGCTGTCCACCGGGACCACCTGCATCTCGAGGCCACGGACACCCGCTTCTGCCGCTGAGGCAGGGGCCAGCGCGAAACGGGGCGGCCCGACGAGCCGCCCCTTCACGCTACGGGGAGAGGGTCAGGCCTTGCCTTCAAAGATCGGGGCGAAACCGCCCCACATCATGCGCTGGCCGTCGAAGGGCATGTCCATGCCGTCGAAGTCGGGATCGTTCATCATCTCGGCGAAGCACTTGTCGGCCGTCGCGCGGTCGGGCCAGCGCAGCCAGGAGAAGACCACCTCCTCGTCGGCCTCCTTCTTCACCGCGAGGTCGAAGCCGGTGACCTTGCCGGGCGGGACGTCCTCGCCCCAGCATTCGACCTGTTCCAGGCAGCCGTACTTCTGGAACAGCGGCCAGGATTTGCGGGCGGACTCGATGTAGCGATCCTTGTTCCCGGCTTTCACCGGGAGGAGGAAGCCTGTGACGTAGCTCATGGTCGTTCTCCGTGCTGGCAGGGTCAGCCGACCGCGTCGGCGGCGGCCTCGAGGGCGGCGATGTCGATCTTGCGCATGCCCATCATGGCTTCGAAGGCGGCGCGGGTGCGGGCGGGGTTCGGATCGTCGTAGAAGGCCATCAGGCGGCGCGGGGTGATCTGCCAGCTGACGCCCCAGCGGTCCTTGCACCAGCCGCACATGCTTTCCTGCCCGCCGGCGCCGACGATGGCGTTCCAGAGACGGTCGGTCTCGGCCTGGTCGTCGGTCAGGACGATGAAGGACACCGCCTCGCTCTGGGGGAATCGCGGACCGCCGTTGAGACCCAGGTAGGGGCGGCCGGCGAGGGTGAACTCCACCACGAGCTCCTCGCCGGAGGCCGTCGAGGGGTTGTCGGCGGGGCTGCGTACGACGCGGTCGATGCGGCTGTCGGGCAGGCCCAGCGACACGTAGAACTCGGCGGCGGCGCGGGCCTGGCCTGTGTCGTACCAGATGCAGGGAACGATCTTGTCGGTCATCGCGGGCTCTCCCTATCCGCTCGATCTTGGACCGTGTGGGCCTTTGTGTTATCTAAGTCAACCATGAAGTTAGAAAAAGTAACTAGTATCCACGGCCGCCGCTATGACGACGCCTGCGGCACGGCGCTGGGTCTGGAGCTGGTCGGCGAGCGGTGGGCCCTGCTGGTGGTGCGCGAGCTGATGCTGGGGCCGCGGCGCTTCGGCGACCTTCGCGCCAGCCTGCCGGGGCTGAGCGCCAACGTGCTGACCCAGAGGCTGGAGGGACTGGAGGCGGCCGGGGTGCTGGTCCGCCGGCGCCTGCCGCCGCCGGCCTCGGTCCAGGTCTACGAACTGACGCCGTGGGGTCGGGAGGCGGAGCCTGTGATCCAGGCGCTGGGCCGCTGGGCCGCCCGCTCGCCCGACCACGACCCGACCCTGCCGCTGAGCCCGGTGTCGATGATGCTGTCGCTGCGGACGATGTTCGATCGGGACAAGGCGGGCGACGCGCGGCTGAAGATCGGCTTCCGTTTCGGCGAGACCGCCTTTCTCGTGCGGGTGGCGGAGGGCCAGCTGACCGTGGAGCGGACGGATCCCGAAGGCGCCGACGCGGTCGTCGCGGGGACGCCGGAGACGGTGGCGGCGGTGATCTATGGCGACGCGGCCGGAGCCCCGGCGCGGGCGCGGGAGCTGCTCCGGATCGAGGGCGACGCCGAGGCCTTCCTGCGCTTCGCCGGCTGGTTCGAACTGCCGCCCAAGGCGGAACGGCCGGCCGCCTGAGGCCGCGTCAGGCGAGGATGTCGAGCAGGGTCCCGGCCATTTCGTCGGCGGTGCGGAGGACTGCGGCGTTGGCCTCGAACGCGACTTCCGCGCCGATGCGCTCGACCGTCTCTCCGGCCAGGTCGGACAGCGGATCGGCCGCCGTACGGCGGGCGCTGGCGTCGAAGCGGGCGGCCGCGGCGGTCAGTCCGGCGGCGGCGATGGCGTGGGCCTGCATGGCGGCGTCTCCCCTGCGGTCCGCCGATCGTGTCCGACGGGCCTGAAGGACAGGCGAACAAAGCTGGTGAACGGCGGCGGGGGCGGGCCGGAGAATTCGGCTACGCCGGACGGCGAACCGCACCACGCCACAGGACGATCCGGGGGACACGGTCATCGGGCAAGGGGGACGTCGCCGGTGGACATGGGAGACCGTTCGGCGACCTTCCGGATATTTCGTGGCGACCATCAGCCCGCGATCCGGGGGACAAGCCGGAAAGGGTGGACATGGCCTGCGACCGATTCTGACGCGTCCGGCGTCCAGAGTGCGCGCATGGAGCACTACCGCCTGAGAAAGTACCGCGCTCCCGAGGTCTGGGCCCGGGTGCGCGAGGCCTATGTCGCCGGAGAACCGGGGCCGTCGGTGGCCCGTCGGTTCGACGTCGGACTGGCCAACCTGCGCAAACGTGCGCTGCGCGAAGGGTGGACCCGCAACCGTGTGGCGCAGCAGGCGGTTCGCGACGGGCTGGCTGCGGGACTTGCGCCTGCGCTCGCCGGAGGCGCCGGGGTCGATCGCCTCGCGGCCATCGAGGAGACCACAGTTGACGACGGGGTTTCCCGCGCCGTCCATCACGCCGCCTGGCTGCTGGGCGAAGGGCGCGGCGGCGAGGCTCTCTCGTTGATCCGTGCGGTGGAGGCGCTGGTCAGGCTGACCGGATGCGACGGCGAAGCCGCGAGAGAGCTGGAGCGGATGCGGGTGATGGCGCGGGTGGGCCGCCCCCGGCGACGCTGAGCCGCTGCGCCGTTTGCGCGGCGACAAGGCGCGCCGGCCGGGCCAGCGTTAACGAGGCTCCATGGCCTGGTTGTCCACCAAGACCTATGGAGCCGATCGCGGCCTGAGTTGCGCCTGGAGGCAATGGGCGGCGCGCTCGCATTGCGCCCTGCTGCACGGCTATTCGCTCGGCTTCCGGTTCACCTTCGCCGCCGAGCAGCTGGACGAGCGCGGCTGGGTGATCGACTTCGGCAAGGACGGTTTCGGGCCGATCCGCGACTGGCTGCACGAGACCTTCGACCACACCCTGCTGGTGGCGGCGGACGACCCCGAGATGGCGGAGTTTCTGCGCCTGCGCGACCGCGGTCTGGCCGAGGTGCGCATCCTGCCGGGCGTCAGCTGCGAACGGATCGCCGCCTGGGTGGGGGAGCAGATGGAGCCCGGGGTGCGCAAGCGCACCGGCGGTCGCTGCTGGATCGACTCGGTCGAGTGCTTCGAGCACGGCGCCAACAGCGCGATCTGGCGAAATCCGGAGACGGTGCTGCGGCAGGTCTCGGCCGAGGCCCTGACGCAGGCCCTGACCGGGGAGCCGCAGCTTCAGGTCTGAGCGGATCTGGCCGCGAGCTCGGCCGCCGCGGCGATCAGGTCAAGCTGTTCAGCCAGCCGGCGCACATGGCTGCCCGGCCAGTAGAGCCGGCCGCACGCCGGGCAGGCGCGGAAGGGCCCAGGCCCCCGCGCCGTTTCGCCCGGAAGCCCGGCGATTTCGGCGGCCGTGGCGTCGCGCAACAGGGTGTTGTCGAGGGTGCAGCGGGTGAAGCGACGGCTTCGCCAGTCGACGGGCGCCAGACCGGCCACCGCCACAGCCTGCTCCGTCGGGGCCTGCGCCGCGATCCACACGGCGTCCGCGCCCCCCGCCTCGGCGAGCCGCCGGTCACGGGTGAGCAGGCGCCGGCCCTCGCGCCGCGCCCGCGCGACCACGTCCCGGTCGTCGGCGCCGGGCTGGACCAGCGCCACATCCTCGCCGGCGGCCCTGAGCAGTCGCGCCAGACGCCCCAGCATGGCGTCGCAGAGCCAGTCCACGGGCGCGGGATCATGTGCGCCGCACCACCCCGTCCGGGTCGTGCGGCGCGTGCCGGTCCGGATCGTCCCGGTCCAGGCC
>JAFAEC010000185.1 GCA_023424215.1 Pseudomonadota bacterium | reverse complement strand
CCCCACGCCGGCATGGGCGCGGCGGGTCAGGTCGAGATCGCCGGGGTCGAGGCCCGCGCCGCCGAGACCTTCGCCCGGCTGGACGCCGACCGGGACGGCTATCTGACGCGCGACGAGCGCCGCGCCGGCCGGCACGGCATGCGCGGGCATGGGCGCGGGCACATGGCGCCGCAGGCGTCGCCGCCGGCGCCGTCTTCGGAGTAAGGAGATGACGGGCCCGGCGGTCAGCGACCTCTCAGCCCTCACGATGACTGTCGCACGAGGGATGTTTGGCGCCGATCGCCGACCCGGACGAGGATCTGGTGCGCCGCGTGGGTCAGGGCGACCCCGCGGCCATCCAGGCCATGGTGGCGCGCAAGCTGCCCCGCATGCTGGCGCTGGCCCAGCGCATGCTGGGCGACCCGGTCGAGGCCGAGGACGTGGCCCAGGAGGCGATGCTGCGCGCCTGGCGGCAGGCCCCCCGTTGGCAGCCGGGCAAGGCCAAGTTCGACACCTGGCTGCACCGGGTGGCGCTGAACCTCTGCTACGACCGTCTGCGCCGGAGGCGGGAGACGCCGACCGACGCGCCGCCGGATCGGCCGGATCCGGGCCCCGCGCCCGACCGGGGCCTGCTCGCCGCGGAGACGGGTCGGCGGGTGGACGCGGCCTTGGCGCGTTTGCCCGATCGTCAGCGCGAGGCCATCGTGCTGTGCCATTATCAGGAACTGACCAACATCGAGGCGGCCGCCCTGATGGAGGTCAGCGTCGAGGCGCTGGAGAGCCTGCTGTCGCGTGGGCGGCGGGCGCTGAGAACAGCCCTGGCCGATCTGCGGCCAGGGGCTGAAGGAGCGTGAGGATGATGACCGCGGAACGCTTTCTGGCCCTGGTCGACGCCTGGGGCGCCGACGCCCGTCGCTGGCCGGCGGACGAGCGCGCGGCGGCCGAGGCCTTCGCCGCCGTCCGGCCCGAGCTCGCCGGGCCCGCCCTCGCCGAGGCGGAAGCCCTCGACGCCCTCCTGCACGCCTCGCCCGTCGCCGCGCCGTCGGCCTCGCTGCGCGATCAGGTGATCGCCTCCGCGGCCGAAGCCGGCCTGCGCGCCCGTCGGCAAGGTCGACTCTGGCTCAACCGGCTTGGCCTCGCCCTGGGCGCCGGCTGGGCCGCCGCGGCCTGCGCCGGCGTGGTCGCCGGGGTTCTCCTGACCGGCCAGCTGACGGCCGCGGCCGAGGCTGACGCACTCCTCTACCAGGCGTCGCTGCTGGCGTTCGACGATACGGAGGTGCTCGGATGAGTTCGCCGGCCCTGAAGATCGCGCTGGGTGTCTCCGTGGCGATCAACGTCTTCGCCCTCGCCATCGGCGCGACTGTGCTGGTGCGCCAGGATCAGCTGGAGGATCGCATGGACGCGCATCGCCGCCAGTTTCGCGACCGCCCGCCTATCATGGCGGTGGTCGAAAGCCTCGATCCCGAGATTCGCGACCGGGTGCGCGGCGAACTGCGCGCCTCGGCCCTGTCCGGGCGCCCCGACTTCGAGGCGGCGCGCGCCAGGCGTCGCGAGGCCATCGCTCTCGCCCGCTCGGACCGCTTCGACCCGGCCGAAGTCCGTCGTCTTCTGGAGGAATCCCGCACCGCCGAACTGCGTGGCCGCGCCCGACTGGAGTCCGACGCCGTCGGTGTGCTCGAGACTCTCGAACCGGACGATCGCGCCGCCCTCGCCGAGATTCTCACCCGCCGCGGTCGCTTCGCCGCCCGTGGACCCCGTTCGGGCGAAAGCCAGACCCCCGCGCCGAGGTCCTAGGCCGCGCGCGCCCGGCTCTCTGCGCTCGGCTCCGTCGCGACGGGCCGGCGGATCGGCACGTCGAAGCTGACCGTCGTGCCCTGGCCCGGCTCGCTCTCCATGGTCAGGCGGCCGCCGTGCAGCTCGACCAGCGACTTGGTCAGGGCCAGGCCCAGCCCGGTGCCCTGGGTGGTCTTGGAGTGCTGGCCCTCGACCTGCTCGAACGGTCGCGCCAGCCGGGCGAGGTCCTCGGGGGCGATGCCGATGCCGGTGTCGGTCACCGCCACTCGCATCCGGTCAGGGCCGGGCTGCGACACGGCGATGACGATGTCGCCGCCCTCGGGCGTGAACTTCACCGCATTGGAGACGAGGTTCAGCAGCACCTGCTTCAGCCCGCGATGATCGGCCTCCACGTCCGGCAGGTCGGGCGCGTCGACCACCAGGTTCAGCCCCGCCTCGTGGATGCGCCCACGCATCAGCCGGGCGACGTCCTCCACCACCTCCCTGAGCGACACCGGCTCGTAATGCAGGGTCATCTTCCCCGCCTCGATCTTGGCCATGTCGAGGATGTCGTTGATCAGGCTGAGCAGGTGCTGGCCCGACTTCAGGATGTCGGCGGCGTAGCCCTTGTAGCGGGGGTCGCCCAGCGGGCCGAACATCTCGCCCGCCATGATCTCGGAGAAGCCGTTGATGGCGTTCAACGGCGTGCGCAGCTCGTGGCTCATGTTGGCGAGGAACTCGGACTTGGCCTGGTTGGCCGCCTCCGCCCGCGTCATGGCCACCTCGTACTTCCGCGCCAGCTGCTGCAGTTCCTCCTCGCGGGACTCCAGCTCGGTGATGGTCACGTGCAGCCGCTCCGTCGCCCGCTGGCGCTCGGCCTCCTTCTGCTTGATGGCGGTGATGTCGGCCGCCGACACCACCGATCCGCCGTCCGAGGTGAAGCGTTCGACCAGCTGCAGCCAGCGGCCGTCGTGCAGCTCCACCTCGCGCGCGCCGGCGCGGCCGCCGGTGGCCGGCTGGTCCGAGCGGATGGCCAGCGCCGCGATGCGGTTCAGGTCCGCCTTCAGCGCGCCCTTGCGCAGCACCCCGGACTCGAAGCCGAAGGCGTCCTGGAAGGCCTGGTTGCACAGGATCAGCCGCCCGTGCCGGTCAAACAGCACGAAGGCGTCCGAGACGCTCTCGATGCCGTCGCGCAGCCGGCTCTCGGCCGCCTGGGCCTGGGCCTTGGCCCGCCGCGCCTCGGTGGTGTCCAGCGCGATGCCGAGGATCGACGAGAAGCCCTCGTCGCCGCGATCGCCGCGCGCCTGTCCGCGGGCGTCGATCCAGCGCGCGCGGCCCTGCGCGTCGGGCACCGGGAAGCTGACCTCGAACACCCCGTAGGTCTGGGCCTGGCGCAGGGCGTGGGAGAAGGCGTCGCGATAGCGCGGGTGGACCCGCTCGAGGAACTGGTCGACGGCGACCGGGCCGCCGCGATCGAGGCCCATCAGCCCGGCCATGTAGTCCGAGACGGTGACCACCCCGGCGTCGACGTCCCAGTCCCACACGCCGCAGCGGGCCGCCTCGACGGCGCCGCGGAAGCGCCGCTCCGAGGCCGCCCATTCCCGGCTGATGCCGAGCTGGCGCTGCTCCATCAGATAGACGACCACCAGCGTGAACAGGCCTAGGCCGACCGGCGGCCCGAGCACCCACAGGTCGGCGAGGCTGACGCCCTCGCGAGGGCCTGCGACCCCGCGCGCCACCAGCAGGACGTGGGCGGCGATGGCCAGCACCAGCGCGTAGATCGCGATGCGCAGCCAGGCCGGCGGGCCCTTGTCGCGATCAGCGGCCCGTCGTCCCTGCGGTGTTATGCGGCGGTCTTCACCCCGCAAGGCGCCCTCCCGGAAGATTCGACGACGAACACCGGGAATCTAGGCTGCGTCGCGGATTCGTGTCGAGGACGGTTATCCCCTCATCGACGGTTTCACGCCGCGCGGGTCGTGGGCGAGGCCGTCCCGGCGTCGGGCGGAGCCAGCACGTCGGTCACCGCCTTGAGGACCTCGCGAGCCTCGCGGGCCAGGGCCAGCATCTCGGGCGGCGCGTCCTCGGGCGCTTCGTCGACCGCGCCGACCAGCCGCTCGGCCAGGGTCATCAGGCGCGGCGCGGCGGCGATGAGGCGAGCCTGGAACTCGATCTGATCGGGGTCGCGATCGTATTCGGCGCCGGGCACGCGCCAGCCGCCCCAGTCCGCCTTGTCGGTGACCACCACGGGATAGGTGCCCGGGAAGGGGTGGTGGGCGGTGTCTTCCGCCGTCTGCCACTTGTTGCGCGCCCGCATCAGCCGCCAGTTCTGGTCGGCGACGGCCGCCGGATCCTCGACCGGCAGCAGCAGCTCATGGGCCAGGAACTCCCGTCCCAGCCCCACGTCGTAAGTGACGCGCACGGGCTCCTCGAAGCCCTTGGCCCACACCGGCTGGACCTTCTCGATCTGGGCCCAGGCCCCGACGCACTCGACCCAGACCTTCTGGCCCTTCTGGAATTGCGCGCGCGCCATGCCTTGCTCCGTTGATCGCGGAGACAAGGATGGCGCGTCGCGGTGAACGCCGGGTTTGGCGACAGGGTTAACCGCGCGCCCCTCAGGGACGCGAGATGTCCTCCAGCGCCTCGCCGGCGTACTTTTCCTTCACCCGGGTGGACAGGTCGCCCAGCGACACCACGCCGACCAGGCGGTCGTCCTTGTCGAGCACCGGCATGCGGCGGATCTGCCGCGATCCCATGGTCTCCAGCACCGTCTTCAGATCGTCGTCGGCCCGCGCCGTGTGCGGGTCGCGTGTGATGTACTCGACCACGGGGGCCGAGCTCGCCGCGCCTTCGGCGATGCCGCGGATGCAGACGTCGCGGTCGGTGATGGTGCCGACCAGCCGGTCGCCGTCGGCCACCGGCATGAAGCCGAAGTCGCCATCCCGCATCCGCATCGCCACCTGCTGCAGGCTGTCGCCGGGGCGGGCCACCTGCACGTCACGGCTCATTACGTCGCGTACCTTCATCGCTGCCTCTCCTTGCTGTCGGGTTGGCGACAGAACCCGCGGCCGGGAGCGGGGTTCCGCTTCCGCCCTCGCCCGGACCGGGCTAGACCCGCACCGGATCACGGAGGGCGCGATGACGGCGGCGAACGAGGCGAAGGGCATCCTTGAGCGGCTGGGCGGCGGAGGCCCGATCTGGAGCTCGGACGGGCTCGAGGTCCGGTCTCCGGTCGACGGCTCGACCGCGGGCCGGCTGGCCGAGACCCCGGACCTTGATCCGGTCGTCGCCCGGTCGGTTGAGGCCTTTCGCGCCTGGCGCCGGGTGCCTGCGCCGCGTCGCGGCGAGCTGGTCCGCCTGTTCGGCGAGGAGCTGCGCGCGGCGAAGGACGACCTCGCCCGACTGGTCACCCTCGAAGCCGGCAAGATCGTCTCCGAGGGCCTCGGCGAGGTGCAGGAGATGATCGACGTCTGCGACTTCGCCGTCGGCCTGTCGCGTCAGCTCTACGGCCTCACCCTGCCCAGCGAGCGGCCCGGGCACCACATGCGCGAGACCTGGCAGCCGCTAGGCCCGGTGCTGGTCATCTCGGCCTTCAACTTCCCGGTGGCGGTGTGGGCGTGGAACGCCTGCCTCGCCCTCGTCTGCGGCGACCCGGTGATCTGGAAGCCGTCGGAGAAGACGCCGCTGACGGCGCTGGCCACCCAGGCGGTGTTCGAGCGCGCCCTGGCCCGGTTCGGGGACGCGCCCGAGGGGCTCTCGCAGGTGGTGATCGGCGGCCGCGACGCCGGCGAGGCGCTGGCCGCCGACCCGCGCATCCCGCTGGTCTCGGCCACCGGCTCGACCCGCATGGGCCGGGCGGTGGCGCAGACGGTGGCCGCCCGCCTCGGTCGCTCCCTGCTGGAGCTCGGCGGCAACAACGCCATGATCGTCGCCCCCTCGGCCGATCTGGAGATGGCCGTGCGCGCCATCGCCTTCTCCGCCGTCGGCACCTGCGGTCAGCGCTGCACATCGTTGCGCCGCCTGCTGGTGCACGAGAGCGTGGCCGACGCCCTGATCGCCCGGCTGAAGGCCGCCTACGAGACCCTGTCCGTGGGGGATCCGCGCGAGGACGGCGTGCTGGTCGGGCCGCTGATCGACGCGGACGCCGCCGAGACCTTCGACGCGGCGCTGGCGCAGGCAGTGGGACAGGGCGGCGAGATCGTCGCCGGCGGCGCCCGCCTGAACCGCGACGGCGTCTACGTGCGTCCCGCCATCGTGCGCATGCCGGCCCAGACGGCGATGGTCGAGCACGAGACCTTCGCCCCCATCCTCTACGTCCTGACCTGGTCGGACTTCGACGAGGCCGTGGCGATGCAGAACGCCGTGCCGCAGGGCCTGTCCTCCTGCGTCTTCACCGACTCGGTGCGGGAGGCGGAGCAGTTCCTCTCCGCCTGGGGCTCCGACTGCGGCATCGCCAACGTCAACATCGGCCCTTCGGGTGCCGAGATCGGCGGCGCCTTCGGCGGCGAGAAGGACACCGGCGGCGGTCGCGAGTCCGGCTCCGACGCGTGGAAGGCCTACATGCGCCGCCAGACCCAGACGGTGAACTTCTCCTCCGCCCTGCCGCTGGCCCAGGGGGTGCGGTTCGAGGTCTAGGAGGTCGGCGGACTCCCGTCGTCGCCCATGTCCCCCCGGTGTCCCTGTCAGGGGGCGGATTGTCGATCGCCTGCCCCCGCCTTGTCCACCGCGTGTATCGTCTGTGTCCCCGCGGGGTCGCGTCGCTATACCCGTCCGGACTGCACGTACTGTTCGCCCTGTGTCCGAAATCGGCAGGAAAGGCTGATCGAAATCACCGCGTGCAGTCGGCCTGGACAGCGGCGTCAAGCGCCGCGGCCAGATCGCCGCGGCCGGCGATCCCGACCTCGTCCAGGCCCAGCCATCTGGCCATCCGTCGCAGCTCCGCCGCCAGCCGCTCCGGGGTCTCCGGCGTGGTGTCCGGCTCGCGCCACGCCGCCTGCACCCTCAGCACCCCGGCCTGCCGGTCGGCCTTCAGGTCGACGCGCGCGGTGATCGCCTCGTCCTCGAGGAAGGGCAGGACGTAGTAGCCGTGCGTCCGCTTGTGCGCCGGCGTGTAGATCTCCAGCCGCACCCGCGCCCCGAACAGCCGCTCGGTGCGGTCGCGGGTCCAGATCAGGTTGTCGAACGGCGACAGCAGGGCGTCGCCCCGCACCTTCCGCGGCCGCCGCGCATCGGGCCACTGCCACGCTGTCCGCCCCCAGCCCTTGATGTGCACGGGGGCCAGCTCCCCCGCCTCGGCCAGCTCGGCGATCCGCGCCCGCGTGTCCGCCAGCGGCAACCGGAAGTAGTCCCGCAGATCCGCCTCGGTCGCCACCCCGAGGGCCCGCGCCGCGATCCGCACCAGTTCGCGCTGTGCGTCCGCTTCGTCCGGCGTGGGGGCGTCGACCACGGCCCGGGGCAGGGCGCGTTCGGTCAGGTCGTAGACCCGCTCGAAACCGCGCCGCGTCTTCGTCGTGATCAGCCCGGCCCAGAACAGCCACTCCAGCGCCCGCTTGCCGTCCGACCACGACCACCAGCCCGGCTGTCCGCGCGGCGCCTCGGCGAAGTCGGCGCCGGTCACCGGCCCGCGCCGCTCGATCTCCTTCAGCACCTCGGCGATGTAGTCCGCCCGTTCGCGTCCGAACCGCGCCACGCCGCCCCAGATCCCCTCGCCCGCGCGCGCCCGCGCCATCCGCCAGCGCAGCAGGGGCTGGTTCTCCGCCGGCAGCAGCGACGCCTCGTGGCCCCAGTACTCGAACAGGCCCCGCCGGCCGCCCCAGGCCTCGGCCTCCAGCGCCTCGCGCGGGTAGTCCCCCAGTCGCGAGAAGCCGGGCAGGTAGTGGGTCCGCGCCACCACATTGACGCTGTCGATCTGCACCACGCCGAGCTTGCGGACGAGGTCGCGGACATGCTTTCGGCCGGGCGCCGCGGGGGGCGTCCGGCCGAAGCCCTGGGCGGCCAGAGCGATGCGTCGGGCGGTTGCGGGGGAGAGGGTGTCGGTCACCCCGCTCCCATACTACGGTCTCGCTTGAGCCGGCAGCTCCGACGCCGCGCGCACCATCTGTACGAACTCGGCCCGCTCTCCGTACGGGTCTGCCCCCCGCGCGCCCTGCGCCTGTTCGAGAATCTCGCTCCAGCCGTAGTCGGCCGGCATCCACGGGTCGGCCCGCAGCTTCTGGCCGAAGGCCGCGACGGCCAGCGCCCAGCGGGTGCTCTCCGGCGGCTGGGCCGAGACCGGCCCGGAGGCGCGGTTGGCCACGACCTGCTGTATCAGCCGCGAGCTGTCCTCGCCCGGCCGCTTGTAGCGCACCTGCACGAAGCCGACCTCGCCCGTCGGGTCGCCGCCGCCGACGCCGAGGCGGTTCTGGTCGTAGCGCCGCTCCGGGATCTGGCTGGGTCCGCCCACCGGGGTGACCTCGTACAGGGCGGTGACCGAGGCTCCCGAGCCGACCTCGCCGGCGTCGACCCGGTCGTTGGCGAAGTCGGCCTCGTTCAGCAGCCGGGTCTCGTAGCCGATCAGCCGGTACTCGGCGACGCGGGCCGGGTTGAACTCGACCTGGATCTTGACGTCGTCGGCGATGGGGAAGGCGCCGCGGTCGAACATCGGCCCGAACAGCCGCCGCGCCTCGTTCAGGTCGTCGACGTAGGCCGCCGTTCCGTTGCCGGCCTGGGCGATGGTCTGCATGCGGGCGTCCTGGTAGTTGCCGCGTCCGAAGCCGTAGACCGACAGGTAGATGCCCGTCTCCCGCTTCGCCGCGACGTAATCCTCCAGCCGCATGTCGTCGGTGACCCCGACGTTGAAGTCGCCGTCGGTGAACATCAGGATGCGGTTGACCCGGTCGCGGGCGAAGCTGGCCTGGGCCTGGTCGTAGGCGTTGGTCATGCCTGTCGCCCCGGCTGTGCCGCCCGAGGCGTAGAGGCTGGCGACCGCGCAGCGGATCTTCAGCTTCTGGTCGCCCGCCGTCGGAGCAAGGGTCGTCCCCGCCCCCTCGGCGTAGTAGGTCACCGCCACGGTGTCCTGCGGCCGCAGCCGGTCGATGATCAGGTTCATCGAGCGCTGCGCCAGCGCCAGCTTGTCGGGGCTGTTCATCGAGCCCGAGACGTCGACGAGGAAGGTCAGGTTCAGCGGCCGCCGCTCGCTCTCCGGCAGCTCATAGCCCTGCAGCCCGACGTGCACGATCTGCCGCTCCGGCGCCCAGGGCGCGGCGGCCACGGTGGTGTGGATGGCGAAGGGCTCGGCCGCCGACGCGGGCCGGCCGTAGCCGTAGTCGAAGTAATTGATCAGCTCCTCGACCCGCACCGCATCCACCGGCGGCGCCCGGCCCTCGTCGATGAAGCGGCGAACGTTGGAGTAGCTGGCCGTGTCCACGTCGATGGAGAAGGTCGACACCGGCTCGTCGGCGACCCGGCGCACCGGGTTGGGCGTGGCGTCCGGGTAGCGTTCCGTGTCGGCAACCACCCGCGGTCCCGGCGCGACGATGTGGCCCGGGCCGCCGGGCACGCGTGAGCCGCTGACCACGATTTCGCCCGCGGCGGGCGCGACCACGGGAGGTGGCGGCGCCATCGGAACGGGCGGAGGCGGGGGCGGCGGCGGCCCGTGCATCGCGCTGCCCGCCGGGGCGACGCGCATCGGCCTGTCCAGCCGACCGCGATCCCCGGGAAGCGTGAAGCCGTAGGCGCGACAGGCGGCGGGCGTGGCCTCGCCGTCCTGCGC
>JAFAEC010000144.1 GCA_023424215.1 Pseudomonadota bacterium | reverse complement strand
GCCCCGCCCCGTCCGCCGCGCCCCCGCGGCTCGGTCCCCGGCACGGAGTAGGCCATGGACGCCCTGATCGACCTCCACGCCTCGCAGCCCTTCTGGATCTGGCTGGCGCTCGGCGTGCTGCTGCTCGCCGTCGAGGCGGCCTTCTCGACCGAATGGCTGCTGTGGCCCGCGGTGTCGGCCGGCATCGTCGCCGTCGTCACCGCCCTGAACCTGCCGCTGGGCGGTTTCTGGGGCGAGGCGGCGCTGTTCGCCGTGCTGACCGTGATCGCCACCCTGATGTCGCGGCGGCTGATCCAGCGGGTCAACCCGGGCGACGCGCCGGACATCAACGCCCGCGACGGCCGCCTTGTCGGGCAGCGCGCGCGGGTGACCGAGACCTTCATCGACGGCCGCGGCCGGGTGTTCGTTTCGGGAGCCGAATGGGCCGCCGACATCGAGGGCGCCGCCCCGCCGGTCGGCGAGAGCGTCGTCGTCGAGGCGGTGGACGGGGCGAGACTAAGGGTGCGCGGGAGCTGAGGGCAGGATCGCGAGGTCCGTCCCCCCGGCGAACTCCTCCGCATCGAAAGGACGCCAGGCGTCGCCCCCGGCGCCGGCGCGGCGCCCGGCCTCGAACAGCCGCCGCATGGAATCCCGGTCGAAGTCCAGGCTAGAGGCCTCAAGCTCGACCGGCATCGCCGCCACGTGCAGGGGCATTCCTGTGCGGTGCGCGAACTCGGCGGTGGCGAGCAGCTGGCTGCGCAGCATGGCCTTGCTGGCGCTGTCGAAGCTGCGTTCGAGAATATCGCGCAGGCGGCCGCCGGTGACGCGCGGGGTGCGTCTCAGCTGCCTGTTGACCAGCACGTAGAAGGAGCCGCGAAGCGTCGACGGTTCCGGCGTCCAGCTCAGAAGCCCCTCGGGCACACCCAGGAACGGCGCGTTGACGCCCCCGTCCACATGCATGGTCTGGACCACCCGCCCCTGCTCGTCGAGTCCCGCGATCAGCACCGGCGGAAACACGCCCGGGATGCTCGCCGACGCCACGAGGATTTCCCGGAACAGCGCCAGCCCCTGCGGCCCGCCCTGGGTCGCCACGACGCCCATGTCCCAGATGACCGTCTCCTGCGCATCGAGATCGGTGGTGGCCACCAGCAGCCGTCGCCCGCGGGCGTGCTCCGCGGCGATGGCGACGAGCAGTTCGGGCGTGACGTGCTGTTCGACCAGCTCGCGAAGGTCGGCGGGGCTGAACAGGCTGGGGGCGAACAGCGCGGCGAAGCTGCGCCAGCTGATCAGGCCCTGGGCGGCGCCATCGGTGTAGGCGGCCTCGAGACGGTCGTCCCAGGCCGGCCCGAGGAAGGCGAAGGGCGCGGTCAGGGCGCCGGTGCTGACGCCGGTGACCACGGCGAAGTCCGGCCGTTGTCCCGTGTCGCTCCAGCCGGCGAGCACGCCGGCGCCCCAGGCGCCGTTCGCGCCGCCGCCCGACAGGGCGAGGACCGAGGCGGGCTCCTCGTCCTGCAACCGGTCGGCCAGCTCGGCGACGAGGCGTTCCAGCCGATCCGCGTCGGAGGCCCGAATGCGCGGATCGGATGTGGGCACGACTTCCACTTCGGTCAGCCGCAGCACACCGTCGGGCGGGCGGCTCAGGGTCCCGCATCCGGCGAGGCCGATCGCCAGCCCGGCCGCCAGGGAGACAAGAATGTTGCGGATCCCGCTCGTCATCAGGCGTGTTAAATACCCCCGGTCCGGGGAACCCGACAACGTCAGCGCGGCAGCTCGTCAATGCCGCGATTGGCCAGCCGGTCGGCGCGTTCGTTGAGTTCGTGGCCGGCGTGGCCCTTGACCCAGTGCCACTTCACCTCGTGGCGCAGGCGGGCCTCGTCGAGACGCTTCCACAGGTCGTCGTTCTTGACCGGCTTCTTCTCGGCGGTCTTCCAGCCGCGCGCCTTCCAGCCGCGGATCCACTCGGTGATGCCCTGCATGACGTATTTGCTGTCGGTGTGCAGATCGACGCGGCACGGACGGTTCAGCGCCTCCAGCGCCCTGATCGCCGCCATCAGCTCCATGCGGTTGTTGGTGGTCTGCGGCTCGCCGCCCCAGAGCTCCTTCTCGTGGCCGCCGCCGGTCTGCAGCACCGCGCCCCAGCCGCCCGGCCCCGGATTGCCGCGACAGGCGCCGTCGGTGTGGATGATCACGTGACTCATGGGCGCGTGCCTACAGGTTCGCTTGGCGTCGCGCCACCGATCCGCCTATATGCGCCGGCAAGCTGATTTCCGGGTCGCGCATCGATCCGAACGAGGAGACTTCGCCGTGGGTTCTTTCAGCATCTGGCACTGGGTCATCGTCGCCGTCGTGGTGCTGCTGCTGTTCGGCGGCCGCGGCAAGCTGTCGGCCATCATGGGCGACGCCGCCAAGGGCGTGCGGGCCTTCCGCGACGGGCTGAAGGACACCGACGAGAACAAGCCCTCCGACGAACGCGCCGGCGCCCTGCCGCGCACGGACGCGGAAAAAGAAGACCTGAAGTCCTGATCGCGCGCTCGCGCCGGAGACCCTGACGTATGGGCGGCCTCGGCCCCGGCATCGGGGGGTTCGAATATCTGATCATCGCGCTCGTCGCCCTGCTGGTGGTGGGGCCCGAGCGCCTGCCGCTGATGCTGCGCAAGCTAGGCCAGTGGGTGGCCAAGGCGCGCCGCATGGCCGACGAGTTCCGCTCCAGCTTCGACGAGATGGCCCGGCAATCGGAGCTCGACGAGCTGCGCAAGGAGGTCGAGGCGCTGCGCCGCGGCCAGTCCAACATGATGCCGCTGGGCCCGGAGGCGGAGGCGACCTTCCGCGACATCCGCGACGACCTGAATCGTCCGCTGGATGCGCCCAAGCCCTCTCCGGCGCTGGCGGGACCGGAGGAATGGCCTGACAGCGCGCCGGTGATGGAGCCGCTCGAAGCGCCTGAGCAGGCGACCCGGGCCGAGCCGGCGGCGAAGCCCGTCCGCGCGCGCCGGTCGAAGGCCGCCGGGATGGACGCGGCGGTCGCGGCCCCGGCTCGCAAGGCCTCGCCGGGCAAGAAGGCCGCGGCCGGGACAGCCGGGACCACGACCGCCAGGCCGGTGAAGTCCCGGACTCCGGGACGGAAGGCGGGCGCCTGATGAGCCGGACCGACCACGACGAGGCGGAGATCGAGGCGTCGCGCGCGCCCCTGATGGATCACCTGATCGAACTGCGCAGCCGGCTGCTCGTCTGCGTGGTCGCCTTCATCCTCGGCTTCATCCTCTGCTTCAGCTTCTCGGAGCCGATCTACATCTTCCTGGTGAAGCCCTTCGCGGCGGCGGCCGCCTTCCACCAGGCCGCCGGCGGCGGGGGGCATGCGTCCGTCTCGCCGCTGGATCTGATCCTAGGCACGGCCGGGCTGAAGCCCCTGCCCCTGATCGACGGACAGACGGTCAACCTGATCTACACGGCGCCGCTGGAGATCCTCTTCACCAAGATGAAGCTGGCCGGCTTCGGAGCGGTGATCGTCGCCTTCCCGATCCTGGCCTGGCAGCTCTACCGCTTCGTCGCGCCGGGCCTGTACCGTAACGAGCGCGGCGCCTTCCTGCCCTTCCTGATCGCGGCCCCGCTGCTGTTCCTGCTCGGGGCGGCGCTGGTCTACTTCGTCATGCTGCCGTTCGTGATGTGGTTCTCGCTGAGCCAGGGCATCGACCAGGCCGGTGTGACCGCGGCCCTGCTGCCGAAGGTGTCGGAATACATGAATCTGGTCACGGCGCTGATCCTCGCCTTCGGCCTGTGCTTCCAGCTGCCGGTGGTGATGACCCTGCTGGGACTGGCCGGGATCATCAGCGCCAAGACGATGGCCGAAGGCCGCCGCTATGCGATCGTCGCCGTGGTCGTGCTGGCGGCAATCGTCACCCCGCCCGACCCCATCAGCCAGCTCATGCTCGCGGTGCCGCTGGTGCTGCTCTACGAGGTCTCGATCTGGTGCGTGCGGCTGATCGAGATGCGGCGGAAGAAGGCCGACGAGGCCGAGGGCCTGGCCGCCTGAGCGGAACCGGGCCCGTAGCGGGGCCGTTTGGCGGGGGTTCCATTACAGGAGTTCCCCATGCGCCTTCCCCGCCTCCTGATCGCCGCCGGCTCGGTCGCGACGCTCGCCATGGCCGCCGCGGCCTGCACGCCGGCTGAGAACGACGCCGCCGACGCTGACGCGGCCGATGCGGCCGCTCCGACCGAAACCCGCACCGTCGTCGAGACCCGCGAGGTCGCGGTTCCGACTCCGCCGGTCGTGGTGGAGCGCGAGGTCGCGGTCCCGACCCCGCCCGTCGAGGTCGAGCGCGTGCCCGAGGGCGACACCACCACGGTCCGCGCCGGTCGCGACGGCATCGAGGTCGAGACCACCAACCGCTGAGGCGGGCGGGCTGACCAGAAAAAGGGGCCGGACGATCGCTCGTCCGGCCCCTTCCGCCTGATCGTCAGTCCCCCTGTCGATCAGCAGCTGTAGTACATGTCGAACTCGACCGGGTGCGGGTGCAGTTGCAGCCGCATCACCTCCTCCATCTTCAGCTCGATGTAGCTGTCGATGAAGTCGTCATCCATGACGCCGCCCTTCTTGAGGAAGGCCCGGTCCTTGTCGAGGTTCTCGAGAGCCTCGCGCAGCGAGCCGCAGACCTCGGGGATGTTGCCGCGCTCTTCCGGCGGCAGGTCGTAGAGGTTCTTGTCGGCGGCCGCGCCCGGGTCGATGCGGTTCTCGATACCGTCGAGGCCGGCCATCAGCAGGGCGACGAAGGTCAGGTAGGGGTTGCCCATCGGGTCCGGGAAGCGGGCCTCGATGCGCTTGGCCTTGGGCGAGTTGACCCACGGAATGCGGATCGAGGCGGAGCGGTTGCGGGCCGAGTACGCGAGCTTCACGGGCGCTTCGTAGCCCGGCACCAGACGCTTGTAGGAGTTGGTGGTCGAGTTGGCGAAGGCGTTGATCGCCTTGGCGTGCTTGATGATGCCGCCGATGTACCACAGGCACAGGTCCGACAGGCCGGCGTACTTGTCGCCGGCGAACAGCGGCTTGCCGTCCTTCCAGATCGACTGGTGCACGTGCATCCCCGAGCCGTTGTCGGCGTACATCGGCTTGGCCATGAAGGTCGCCGACTTGCCGTAGGCGTCGGCCACGTTGTGGATGACGTATTTGTAGAGCTGCAGCCGGTCGGCCATGGTCAGCAGGTCGCTGAACTTGAGGCCGAGTTCGTGCTGGGCCGGGGCCACTTCGTGATGGTGCTTCTCGGGGTCGAGGCCGAGGTCCTTCATCACCGACAGCATCTCGCCGCGCAGGTCCTGGCCGGAGTCGACCGGGTTGACCGGGAAGTAGCCGCCCTTCGGCCCGGGCCGGTGCCCGCGGTTGCCCTCGGAGTACTCCGCGCCGGTGTTGGCCGGCAGCTCGATCGAGTCGAAGGTGTAGCCGGTGTCGTGCGCCTGGGTGGACCAGCGCACGTCGTCGAAGACGAAGAACTCGGCCTCGGGGCCGAAGAAGACCTGGTCGCCGACGCCCGAGGACTGGACATAGGCCAGCGCCTTCTTGGCCATCGAGCGGCTGTCGCGGTTATAGGGTTCGCCGGTGTCCGGGTTCAGCACGTCGCAGAACAGGAACATGGTGGTCTGCTGGTAGAACGGATCGATCCAGGCGGTCTTCAGGTCCGGCTTGAGCAGCATGTCGGACTCGTTGATCGCCTTCCAGCCGGCGATCGAGGAGCCGTCGAACATGGTGCCGTCCTCGAGGAGCTCCTCGTCGACGAGATCGATGTCGAAGGTGACGTGCTGCATCCGTCCCTTGGTGTCGGTGAAGCGGAGATCGACGTAGCGGACGTCCTTCTCCTTGATCTCTTTCAGTATCTTTCCGGCGTCGCTCATCTCTCGAGGTCCGTTTCTTGGGGGAGGAAGTGAAACGGCCGCCCCGAGGGGCGGCCGGTGGTCTGTGGCGATCAGACGGCCTGGGCCCCCGTCTCGCCGGTGCGGATGCGGATGACGTCGAGGACGTCGGATACGAAGATCTTGCCGTCGCCGATCTTGCCGGTGCGGGCCGCGGTCTGGATGGCCTCGACCACCGCCGCGACCAGATCGTCGGGCACAACCACCTCGATCTTGATCTTGGGGAGGAAGTCGATGACGTACTCGGCGCCGCGGTACAGTTCGGAGTGGCCCTTCTGCCGGCCGTAGCCGCGCGCCTCGAGCACGGTCATGCCCTGCACGCCGACGTCCTGCAGCGCCTCTTTCACTTCATCCAGCTTGAAGGGCTTGATGACGGCTTCGATCTTTTTCATCGGCGATCCCGGCGGGCTATCGTGCCGCGCGCTCGGGTGGGAAATGGACATTGCATTGCACAATAAGGCAAGTCCTTTTGCGCCGGAACCGTCATCCGTGAACGGAGGAGAGGCTCGATGACTGTGGACGCACTGCCCGACTGGCGCGACGCCCTGCCCTGGCCGGCTCCGGACGCCCACAAGCATGCGCGCGGGCGGCTCGGCGTGGTTTCCGGACGGGCGACGCAGACCGGGGCGGCCCGGCTGGCGGCCCGGGGCGGCCTGAGGATCGGCGCGGGGCTGGTGCGCATCCTGTGCCCGCCCGACGCCGCCGCGGTCATCGCCCCCGCCATCGAGGCGATCATGCTGACCCCGTTCGGGTCCTTCGAGGCGTTGTTCGAGGCGGCCGAGTCGCTCGACGCCGTGGTCATCGGCCCCGCGGCCGGGGTGAACGAGACGACCCAGGCCAACCTGCGGACCCTGGCCGAGACGGGCGCCGTGCTGGTGATCGACGCCGACGGACTGACCGCCTTCGAGAGCCGCCCGGCCGAGCTGTTCGAACTGCTCGACCGCGACGACGTGCTGACCCCCCATACAGGCGAGTTCGAACGGCTGTTCCCGGGGTTGCTGGAGGCCGGACGGGAGGCGGCGGCGCGCGAGGCGGCGGCGCGGGCCGGGGCGGTCGTGGTGCTGAAGGGCCCCGGGACGGTGATCGCCGCGCCGGACGGGCGGCTGGCGGTGAACGACAACGGCACGCCCTGGTTGGCCACGGCGGGAACCGGCGACGTGCTGGCCGGCATGATCGGCGGACTGGCGGCGCAGCGCATGGACAGTTTCGAGGCGGCCCGCGCGGCGGCGTGGATGCACGCCGAGGCGGCGCGCGCCTTCGGGCCCGGCCTGATCGCCGAGGACCTGCCCGAGGGCCTGCCCGCGGTGCTCGCGAACCTGTACGCGGCGCGCGGCTGAGCGGCGCGGTTCAATTCGCCGACGAAGCGGCCTAACAGGGCGCCATGCTGATCGTCCTCTCCCCGGCCAAGCGGCTGGACTTCACCGAAGCCGGTCCCGAGACGCCCGCCAGCGAGCGGCGCTTCGTCGAGGAGACCGAATCGCTGGTGCGGACCGCGCGGCGGCAGACCCAGGCGGAGCTGCGCCGGCTGATGTCGCTGTCGACGGACCTGGCCAAACTGAACCAGGATCGATTCCGGGCGCTGGACGCCGCGGCGCTGGACAAGGGGGTGCAGGCCGCTTTCGCCTTCGCCGGCGACGTCTACCAGGGGCTCGAGGCCCGCTCGATTGACCTGGACACCCTCGGCTGGGCCCAGGACCACATCCGCATCCTCTCGGGCCTCTACGGCCTGCTGCGCCCGCTCGACCGTATCCAGCCCTATCGGCTGGAGATGGGCACGCGGCTGAAGACGCGGCGCGGGGCCAACCTTTACGACTTCTGGGGCGACCGGATTTCGAAGCAGCTCAACGCCGACGCGGAAGGGCACGCCGATCCGACGCTGGTGAACCTGGCCAGCCAGGAATATTTCGGCGCCGTCGACGCGCGGGCGCTGAAGCTGCCCGTGGTCACCTGCCACTTCCGCGAGGCGCGCGACGGGGAGAGCCGGATCATCTCCTTCTTCGCCAAGCGGGCGCGGGGAACCATGGCCCGGTTCGCCGCCGACGAGCGCATCGGGAGAGCCGCGGACCTCAAGGCGTTCGACCGCGACGGCTACCGCTTCGACAAGGCTTCCTCCAGCGCGACGGACTGGATATTCATCAGGTCGGGAAATTCCTGAGGCCAGTCGCCTTCGCACCCGCGAACGGCTAGGCTGACGGCGCAAGACAGACGGACGAAACCCTCATGTTCCAGTGGCCCAAGCGTGGCGACGCCTCCGACACGGCTCGCGAGCCCTTTCGCGACATCGGCGACCTGAAGGGCCAGGTGGCGGTGATCTCGGGTTCGACCTCGGGCATCGGTCTGGCCATGGCGCGAGCCATCGCCTCCCACGGCGGCGACGTGGTGCTGAACGGGCTGGGCGACCCTTCGGAAATCGAGCGGACGCGGGCGGAGATGGAGGCCAGCTGCGGGGTGCGCGTGCGCTACCACGCCGCCGACATGCGGCGCGGCGACGAGGTCGCCGACATGGTCGCCTTCGCCAGACACCAGCTCGGCCGGCTGGACATCCTGATCAACAACGCCGGCGTCCAGCACGTCGAGGCGGTGGAGAAATTCCCGGCCGACAAATGGGAGCAGATCATCGCCATCAACCTGTCGTCGACCTTCTATGCGACGCGGGCGGCGATCCCGGTCATGAAGGCCCAGGGCCGCGGGCGGATCATCAACGTCGCCTCGGCCCACGGCCTGGTAGCCAGCCCGTTCAAGTCGGCCTACGTCGCGGCCAAGCACGGCGTCATCGGCTTCACCAAGACGGTCGCCCTCGAGGTCGCCCAGGACGGCATCACCTGCAACGCCCTGTGCCCCGGCTTCGTCGAGACGCCGATTGTCGAGAAGCAGATCGCCGACCAGGCGCGCACCCGCGGGATGTCGAAGGAGCAGGTGCTCAAGGACGTCATCCTCGGCTCCCAGCCGACCAAGCGGTTCGTCACCACCGACGAGCTGGTGGGGATGATGCTCTATCTGGTGTCGGACCTCGGCGCCTCGGCCAACGGGGCCAGCTTCTCCATCGACGGCGGCTGGACGGCGCAGTAGGCGCGCCTACCCCACGAACCCTGCAGCCCGCTTCAGCCGGTCGTTGATGGCCTCGCCGAGGCCGTGGGCGGGGATAGGGGAGACGGCGATGCCGGACGGCTGCTCGCGGTCGGCCTCGCGCAGCTTTCGGAACAGGTTGGCGGCGGCTTCGCGCAGGTCGCCGGACGGGCTGAGGCTCCAGCGCGCATCGCCGGCGCCGGGGCCGAAGCCGAGGAGGATTTCACCCTCCCCTGCCGTGGCCGCATTGATACGGACGGGAGCATCGGGCGCGTAGTGCAGGGTCGTGCGCCCGGGGGAGCGGTGCCCCTCCCCGCCTTCGTGCAAGGGCCCGACCACCGCCTCGATCTCTTCGCGGGTCACCGACCCGGGCCGCAGCAGGGAGACCCGGCCGTCCAGCACCGAGACCACGGTCGACTCCACGCCGACCGCGCAAGGGCCGCCGTCCACCGCGTCGGCGGCGGCGGGACCGGTCTCCTCGACGGCGTCGTCGAAGGTGGTCGGGCTGGGCCGGCCGGAGCGGTTGGCGGAGGGGGCGACGACCGGCCTGCCGAAGGCGGCGATGACGGCGCGGGCGCGGGCGTGGCCGGGGACGCGAACGGCGACGCTGTCCAGTCCGGCGCGGGCCAGGTCGCAGACGGCGTCGCGGTCACGGACGGGGGCGACGAGGGTCAGCGGGCCCGGCCAGAAGGCGTCGGCGAGGGCACGGGCGTGAGCGTCGAAGACGGCGATCGCCTCGGCCTGGGCCGCGTCGGCGACGTGGGCGATCAGGGGATTGAAGCGGGGGCGTCCCTTGGCCTCAAAGATCGCGGCCACGGCCCGCGGGTCGCCGGCGTCGGCGGCGAGGCCGTAGACGGTCTCGGTCGGCAGGATGACCAGCCCGCCACGCGCCAGCGCCTCGACGGCCTGGGCGTCGGTCGCGCCGCGTTGGGTGTCGCCGCCGGGCATGGGGTCGCTCCGCTGCTGAGGCGGCGGTGATGCGCCCGGCGGCGCCCGCAGGCAAGCCCGTCCGGCTCAGGGCCGGCGCGGGATCAGCGGGATCATCCGGTGCAGGATATTGTCGCGGTCGACGAAGTGGTGCTTCAGCGCCCCGAGCACGTGCAGGACCACGAGCGCGATGAGCAGCTTCCCGGCGATCTCGTGCATCTCCATCAGCGAACCCGCCGTCTCGCGGCCGCCGCCGATCGGCAGCAGCGGCCATTCGAACAGGCCGAACCAGACGATGTCGCGTCCGGCGGCCGAGGAGGCGGCCCAGCCGACCAGCGGCATGGCCAGCAGGAAGACATAGAACAGCACGTGGGTGCCGCGGGCGATCAGCTTCTGCCAGCGCGGCGTCTCCGCCGGCAGGGGAATGGCCGGATTGGCGATGCGCCAGCCAAGGCGCGCCAGCGTCAGCAGCAGAATGGTCAGGCCGACGGACTTGTGCAGGTCGATGAAGGTGCGGACGCCGGAGTCCTCGTTGGCCTCGTGGGCCCAGACCAGGCCGATCTGGGCGATCACCAGGGCGGCGGTCAGCCAGTGCAACACCAGCGAGACGGTGGAATAGCGGTTGCGCGGTTCGGCCATGGGTCCCTCCTGCAAGGATGCGGCAGCCTGCCCCACTCCGCCCCCTGCGCCAAGCCGGCGCTTGCGTGACCCGGCGGCAAGGCTGCATGGAAGGCCTTCCACGACACCTCGAGCCGAACCGATGACCTACCGCGCGCCCGTCCGCGATCTCGCCTTCACGCTGCAAGCCATGGCTGGCATCGACCGCGTGGCCGCCACCGGCGCCTTCCCTGACTACGATCCCGAGGTCATGGTGGCGGTGCTGGAGGCGGCGGGGCAGTTCTCCGAAGAGGTGCTCGCGCCGCTGAACCGGGTCGGCGACCGGCACGGCTCGACCTGCGTCGACGGCGACGTGACCACCGCCCCTGGATTCGCCGACGCCTATCGCCAGTTCGCCGCGGGCGGCTGGACCGGGCTCTCGGCGCCGGCGCAGGCCGGCGGCCAGCAGTTGCCCAAGGCGCTGGAGCTGGCGGCCTACGAGACGGTGCATTCGGCCAACATGGCGTTCGGCCTCTGCCCGATGCTGTCGCTGGCGGCGATCGAGGCGCTGGAGGCCTTCGGGACCGAGGCGCAGAAGGCGACCTACCTGACCCGGCTGGTCTCCGGCGAATGGACCGGGGCCATGGTGCTGACCGAGCCGCAGGCGGGCTCCGACCTCGGCGCGCTGACCGCCACGGCGACACCGAACGGCGACGGAACCTACCGCCTGACCGGCCAGAAGATCTTCATCACCTGGGGCGACCACGACGCGACCGACAACATCGTCCACATGGTGCTGGCGCGCCTGCCCGACGCCCCGGCCGGCCCGAAGGGCATCAGCCTGTTCCTCGCCTCCAAATATTTGGTGACCCCGGACGGAAGCCTGGGCGAGCGCAACGCCTTCCGCCCCGTCAGCGTCGAGCACAAGCTGGGCATCCACGGCTCGCCCACCTGCGTGATGAGCTACGAGGGCGCGACCGCTGAGCTGGTGGGGCGGCCGAACGAAGGCCTGTCGCACATGTTCGTCATGATGAACGCCGCGCGTCTGGCCGTGGGCGTCGAGGGCGTCGCCATCGCCGAGCGGGCGTACCAGCACGCCCTGGCCTATGCCCGCGAGCGGGTGCAGGGGCGCTCGGTGTGGACGGGCGCCACCGCGCCCGTCGTCGACCATCCCGATGTGCGTCGCACCCTGTCGGTGATGAAGGCGAAGACCGCCGCGGCCCGGGCCATCTGCCTGTCGACCGGCGTGGCCGCGGATCTCGCGCGACACGCCGCCGACGAGGCCGAGCGGCGCTTCTGGAAGGGCCGCGAGGACCTGTTCACCCCGGTCGCCAAGGCGTGGTCGACCGATGTCGGCGTCGAGGTCGCCTCGATGGGCGTGCAGATTCACGGCGGCATGGGCTTCATCGAGGAGACCGGCGCGGCCCAGTACTACCGCGATGCGCGCATCGCTCCGATCTACGAGGGCACCAACGGCATCCAGGCCATGGACCTCGTCGGCCGCAAGCTGTCGCAGGACGGCGGCGAGGCGGCGAAGGCGCTGATCGCCGACATGAAGGTCACCCTGGCCGAGCTGCCGCGCCTCTACGCCGGCAAGCCCGTGGAGCGGATGGCCAACGCCATCGAGGCGCTCGAGGACGCCACCCTGTGGCTGCTGGACGCCAAGGCCGACGCCGGCCGGGCGGCGGACGTGCTGGCGGCGGCCGACGCCTATCTGAAGCTGGTGGGCGACGTGACCGGCGGCTGGATGCTGGCGCGCGGGGCGTTGTGGGCGCGGGCCGAACTGGACGCCGGCCAGGGCGACCCGACCTGGCTGGAAGGCAAGATCGCGCTCTACGAGGTCTACGCCGCCAACGTGATGGGCCACGTCTCAAGCCGCCTGGCCGCCGTCGGCCAGGGCGGGGCCCTGCTGGAGCGGATGACCGTCGAGGTGCTGGCGGGCTAGGGCCCGTCCGCCGCGTCCATCAGGGCGATGGCCTCGCGGATGTAGTCCGCGTGGGCGACGATGCCGATGCCCACGTCTCGCCCGCCGACCTGCATCGACTGGACCAGCACGCCGGCGACGAAGGGGTGCTCCGGCTGCGCCGTGCCGGGCAGCTTGCGCGCCGCGGGCGTCCAGAACACCGGGCCGCCCGAGTTGCCGGGGAAGACGGCGAAGTCGAGCAGGAAGGTGGGGAACTCTCCGATCGGGGTCAGCGGCCAGGAGGCGACGCGGCCGGTGCGCAGGATCGGGAAGCCCACCTTGTTGGCGGCGTAGCCGTGTGGGTAGCCCAGCGTCATCAACTCGTCGCCGGGGCCGACCTGCCAGGCGTCCAGCGTCTCCGCCCCGGCCAGCCAGCCCAGCGGAAGGGCGGCGCGGGCGAACTCCGGGGGCGCCGACACGGCCATGACGGCGACGTCGCGCTCGGGGTGGCGGGTCCAGCGCGGAGCGCCGTCCTCGTCGCGGATGCGCAGCGGCTCGGGCGCGAAGCGCCAGCCGCCGTCCGTCGCCCGCGTCCGCCAGCCGATCCGCGCCTCGGACGCCGGCATGCCGTCCAGCACGTGGGCGGCGGTGACCATCACCGTGCGCGGCAGGCCGTCGGGGCCCGGCGCGTCGACAAGGAAGGCGGCGCCGACCCGACGATTGGCCCCGTCGGCCAGCGGCTGGTCGATCTGCACCGTGGCCGAGATCAGCCCCAGCGTCAGGTCCCAGGCGGGGCGGACCTCGACGGCCTCGGCGACGGGCGGGGGCGGGATCGGCAGGTCGAACATGGGCGTCATCGGACGAGGCGGCTTTGTTCATTTGACGGCGGGGGCTCGCCGCGCACAAGGTCCGCCGTCATTTCGGGGACCTGCACATGAATCGCCGCGACCTGCTCGCCACCGCCTCCGCCGCGCTCGCGGCCTCCGCCCTCCCCTCCACCGTCCAAGCTTCCGGAGCCTCGATGTCCCAGGGCCGTCCCGTCCCGCCCGTTGCGAAGAAGATTCCCGTCACCATCGAGCAGCTCGGCCGCACCCGCGTCGACGAATACCAGTGGATGAAGGACGACAACTGGCAGGCGGTGCTGCGCGATCCGACCCTGATCAAGGCGGACGTCAAGGAGCATCTGACCGCCGAGAACGCCTACCGCGAGGCGATGATGGCCTCGACCCTGCCGCTGCAGGCGCAGATGTTCGAGGAGATGAAGGGGCGCATCAAGGAGGATGACAGCTCGGTCCCCGCACCCGACGGCCCGTGGGCCTACTACACCCGCTATCGGACCGGCGATCAGCATCCGCTGTTCTGCCGCCGCCCCCGCGACCGCGAGGACGGCGAGGTCGTGCTGCTGGACGCCAACGCCCTCGCCGCCGGCAAGGCCTATTCCGAGGTGTCGAGCGCGGAGCACAGCCCCGACCACAGCCTGTTCGCCTACGCCGAGGACGCCCAGGGGTCGGAGGTGCACCAGATCTATGTGAAGGACCTCGCCACCGGCGAGGTGCTGCCCGACCCGATCCAGTCCGCCAACGGCAACTTCACCTTCTCCCCCGACAGCCAGTGGGTGTTCTGGACCAACCGCAACGACAACGGCCGGCCGGACAAGATCTTCCGCCGTCCCGCCCGCGGCGGCGAGGCCAGCCTCGTCTACGAGGAGGAGGACGAGGGCATGTTCATCGGCGTCGGCCGCCCCGCCGCCCCCCGCCTGGGGGAGGTT
>JAFAEC010000062.1 GCA_023424215.1 Pseudomonadota bacterium | reverse complement strand
GCCCCGACGTGCGCCGCGCCGGGCGCGAACTCGCCGCCGCCGCGGCGCGGGTCAATGTGGCGACGGCCGACCTGTTTCCGCGCATCACCCTCGGCGGCGGCCTCGGGGCCACGGCCCTGGACGCCGGCGGGCTGGGCGACAGCGAGAATTTCCGATTCAGCGTCGGGCCGCTGATCAGCTGGTCCTTCCCCAACGTCCTCGCCGCCCGGGCGCGGATCGAGCAGGCCGACGCGGCCTCCGGGGCGGCGCTGGCGCGCTTCGACCAGACGGTTCTGGTCGCCCTGCAGGAGACCGAGACGGCGCTGGCCAGCTACGCCAACGAACTGGACCGTCGCGCCGCCCTGCAGGCCGCGCGGGACCAGGCCGCCGAGGCGGCGCGGCTGTCGCGGCTGCGCTTCGACGCGGGCGCGGACAGCTTCCTGTCGGTGCTCGACGCGGAACGGACCCTCGCCGCCGCCGACGCCCAGCTGGCCGCCTCGGACGCCCTGGTCACCACCTACCAGATCGCCCTGTTCAAGGCGCTGGCGGGGGGCTGGTCGGGCGAGGGCTGAGCCGGCGGGGCCACCGCGAAGGCCTCAGGCTGACGGCCAGGCGCCAGGCGACCACCGATGCCCCAAGAGCGCGCCGCGCTCATGTTTCCGGCCGGGCGACGCGCCATTCGCCTGTGCGAAGTCCTCCGGATGGAACCTCTGTAGCTCGCCGCCCGGCGTGAGGCCGCCACCCGCCGGTCAACCTTCGCCTCGGATCTCGTGACAGAAAACACCAGAAATGGCGCGACGCGAAAAACCAGAAAGCGTGCAACATAAGAAACCAGAACTCGCGCCACATGAAAAACCCGCGGCGCCCCCGTAGAGGGCGGGTCCGCTGAACGGGCCGGACGCCGGGACAGGGGTCGCGCCAGAATGAGGTCCGCGTCAAAGCGCCTCGTACGCCGTCTCGAGCATCGCGAGGCGCCGGGGCAGGATCGCGGTGATCGCCTCGTGGGCCTGCGGATGGAAATCGGCGGGCATCTCGCAAAGGGCCAGCTCGGGCGCCGCCTGCGCCGCCCCCAGGACCTCGTCGATCACCCTGCGCATGAGTGTCGGGCCCAGGCCGGCGGCCTTGCCGCTTTCGACGAAATGCCGCCCGAGCACGTCGTCGACCCGGTAATGCGGCCTGGCTCCCAGGCTCATGGCCAGACGATACTCCCTGTGCCGGATCTGTTTCCGGTCGAACGCAGGCTGGGCGGTGAGGACGTCGTAGAACGGCGTCAGCTCGAACCGCCCGCCCGGGCGGAGGAAGAGGCTGAAATTCTTGGCGTGGCCGTCCGTGGCGCCGATCAGCCAGAATAGTATCTGGCTGCGGAAGAAGGCCGCCCGGTCGCGTCCGGGGTCATCCGCCTCCTGCAGGCGCCCCAGGATCTGCAGCACTCCAGGTCCGCCCTTGTCCTGGTATTTCCGGCTCGAGGGGACAGACAGCGCCTGGCACAGGTCCTCCTGGGGAAGCCGCAGAAGACGGCCGTCGGCTCTCCAGATCCGGTCGAACCGTTCGACCACGAGAACCCGCTTCTTCCCGAAAGTGGCGATCTCCGTCCTTGCCGTCTCCAGCCCGAAGGCGCGCATCAGCGCCAGGCAGTAGTGCTCGTTGTCGACGCTGTGGCTCAGGTCCACCTCTCCGGAGGCCGTCGGAATCTTGCCGAGCTGGGGCTTGAAGATGTGGCTGGTCGGCGTCGTCCCGACGGGACGCTTCCATCGTCCCTCGTGGAACAGCAGGGCCGTCTTTTCCTGGGCGCCCGCGAGGGAGATCCGGAAGCCCTCGTCGGGATCGACCCCCAGGGGCGCGCGAGAGAGATTCGCGAGCAGGCTCTCGATTTCGGCGTCGCTGATTTCCTCGCCCACGACGGCCCCGGAGACATCGGCGTCCATCCCGTCGGGAAGGAATTGCATCGCGCCGATACAGTCGCGCCCGATCTGCTCCAGCAGACTGTAGGAGTCGGCGCCCCTCGCCCCGGTTCTCTCCGCCACCTGGCGGCGCACCGCCGGGCTGTCGGGCAGCAGGTTGTCGAACACCGCCGCCACCGGCTCGCCGCGCCAGGCGGATTGCCGGAGCGGCAGGGACAGGGACACCGGAAATGCGTTCGCCCAGTCCAGCCAGCTCCGGTCGTACTGAAAGCTCACGGCGCCGCCGGCGTCCTTCTGCAGGCGGCCGGCGAGCCGGCCGTTAATCAGAACGTTGAGCGGGGGATGGGTCCTGGGCCGTCCCATCAGAAGTTGTCCGCGATGTCGTCCGGGGCGCTCTTCGTCCGCGGCTGGACTGTCATTTCCAGGTTCAGGGCGGCCAGCAGGGCGTAGATCGAGGATAGCCGGGAGCCAGGCTGGCCGTTCTCGATCTTGGAGATCATTTCCTGACGCAGCCCCGCCAGATCCGCGAGTTCGCTCTGGCTCATGTCGCGAGCCTTGCGGTGCCCTCGGATCAGCAGCCCAAGTTGTTTCGGGGATCTGGCGATCCTGCTCATGACGCGCCTCTTATGTGATATTCAGCATGAGGCGATCTTATGCGGTTTTCAACATGTTTCTATTTTATGCGATTAATCACATGCGCGTAGTCATGCGGGAATGCGTATAGCCAGGCGCCGCGGGGTGCTGGCCTGCTACAAGCTGAACCGAAGCAGTGGGTGCGAGCGGGCGCTCGCGCCGTATCTGACGTTTGCGGATCTGGGCGGCCAGGGTTCGCGCTTGCAAGAGCCACCCGGACCGATCTGGAGGTCGAGTTCGTCTGCACGCCCCGGCCGAACGCGCCCTGTCGGAGAGCAGCGGACCGGACGCCGCCTACCGTGTCTCGCATCTCGACCCCTGGCGCCCGGGCGAGCGACCCGCGATGCGGCGCACCGCCCAGGTGGGGACCGGAGCGCTCATCCTCGACCTGGATCTCGAAGGCGCGGACCGATGACGTGCGGCGATCTCGACCTCGCGCCGGCCGCGGACCACGAGGCCATTCTGCCGGAGGAGATCTCCTCGATGTCTGATCCCGAGTGGCTTCTCGACTGCCGGGATGGTGCCGCCGGTGCGTTCCGCTACGCCTATGCCGGGACGGGTCTGGGATTTGCATCAAGCAGGTCGGCTCCCGGCCGTTCTACTGGCGCAGCGGCTCTGGGACGCCCTGGTCTACTAGGATCCAGGCACGCGGCGGGCCGTTGCCGGCGCAACGACCAATCAGGACGCCTTCGGCCGACTGCGGGCGCTCGTCAAACAGGTCGCCGGGGCGCCCGTCGCCAACTGAGCGTGATCGGAAAGCGCGCCGGCCGCCATTCCGGTCACCACATCCAGGCGAGCAGGCCGCGTCCGCGAGTGGCGATTGCGGATCGTGCGGGCCGGCCTGACGTTGCACGTCCACGCAGGCCGAAGTCGAGGCCCTGCCAGGTGGATGCGGCTGCGGCGCGGACGCCAAGAGTCACGGACGGCGATGGTCGCTCAGGTTCTCAGATGCGCCGGGAACCGACTCTGTATCACGCTCCGAAACGCGACACTCCACACGAGTCGCCAGGCTGTGGCGCCAGCGCCGTTTCCCCCCTCGATACTGCACTGTAATGTCTGCAAATGATCGACGCTGACCGAATCGACGCCCTCCTCAATATCGTGGACGAGACGCGGACTGAGAACCGCGACGAGAGTGAGAAGCTCGTCGTGCTCGGTCTTGCAGAGCGCCGAGGAAAGAGCGGATTCTGGCCAACGAATGCAGGCTGGAACCTGATGGGCGATCGCGGGCGCCCCTACGACAATACCTAGGCTTCGCGACATGAGCAGCCTGACGTCGACGCAGCCTATCTGTGGACGGCTCCCCGTTGGCAAGGGTTGATCTGACGTTCTGCTGAGCTGGGTCGGCGCAGCCATGTGTTCGACCTGTTGGTGCGTACGCATGACCGCTGGACACTACGCCTTCCGCGAAGCCGGGTCCCGATCAGAACCACGCGCTCGAGGCGCTCTGGCCAAAGTGGGATTCCCGCCTTCCGGTGTCGACCGGCTGCCGCATTACATGCTCTCCGCCGTTCCCGAGTTCGTCGGCCTCGGTGCCCAGCCTTGACCTGTCTTTATGCCGCCAGCGGCTCCCTGTAGCGCTCACCCGACGTCATGATCGCCCAGGCCATCGCGCGGTCTTGTTGGCCAGAGCGACGGCCGCGACCTTCGGCGTTCGACGGGCGAGCAACTGGACCAGCCACGGCCGGCGTGTGCCGTTCATGACGGCTTAGCGCACCACCGCAAGGGCGCCGACCACCAACATCTGGCGGAGGTAGCGATCTCCGTGCTTGGTGATGCCGCCGAGCCGCTCCTTGCCCCCGCAGGGTTGAAGCGAATTCTGCTCCCCTGCTTGTTGCGCTCTCTGGTCGAAGCTCCGCTGACGTGTGCTGGGCGGAACGAACTGGTTCAAACGACCATCTCGGAGGAGCGCTTTCTCAGGATCTGAACAGGCTGAGCATCCAGTCGGGTTCGGCGTTTGCAATCCCGAGCGTCTGAACCGCCAGCTGCTGTCTGACCTCCTGGGCCTGAAGCCTGGCCGCCTCCCTGGCCAGATCCGCATCGACGAGATTGCCGACCCCGCTGTCGAGCGTGTCGCGCAGCTTACGATTCTGATCGAGCAAGGTTTCGACGAGCCTGGCTCGCGTCCCGAAATGAGCAGCGGCCTCGATCGCCCTGTCCACGGCCTGCTCGACGCGGGCGAGGAGGTCCGCCGGATCGCTCCAGTCGATGCCGGTCAGCCGCAGGCCCGCCGCCGTCATGTTCCGGCTGGCCACCAGCAGGGGCTCGCCGTCGTGGGAGCGGATGAAGCTCAGGTCGGGAAAGACTTCGCCGGTCTGGTTCCAGACAGTGGGCGCCAGGTCAGACGGCTCGGGAGCGGAGGCGTCCTGAAGCACCAGGCCGGCGACGGTCCAGGCGCCGGGGGCGTCGATCCCTTCGTTAAATCGGAACTCCAGAGAGTCACCGAGAGCCGGATCGTAGTCAAAGCTCAGAAATACGTCCCCGGCGACCGGCACGCCCGGGGCCACGGCCCCGCCGCCGGGCGCATAGCTCTGGCCGCTGGCGGCGAGGCGAACGCCGTTGCGCCAGACCTCGACGACGTCGGCGTCGTCGTAGGCGTCGACCCATAGGTCCACCCGACCTGCCTTGTCGCCGCCGGCAAGGGTGAAGTTGCGGGCGGCGTTTCCGGTCGCTTCCGTCTCCGGGTTCAGGTCCTCGGGATCGGGCCCGAGCGACCCCGCAGTCTGCCGGAACGTCGAGGTGTTCACCACCTGAACCGTGGACGTGGGGAAGGAGGCGGCTGTGGCGGGCGACCCCGAGGCGTAGAGTTCGAGGCCGGCGACCACCCATCCGGCTTCGGCGTGAGCGTTGTTCTCGTTGAACCGGAACTCCAGCGCCTGACCGTTCGAGGGATCGTAGTCGAAGCTCAGCACCGTCTGGCCTGTGACGGGAGCCCCGGGCCCCACACCTGCGCCGCCGGGAGCGGAAGGCTGTCCTGTGGCGGCGACCCGTACGCCGTTCTGGTAAATCTCCACCACGTCGGCGTTCTCGTAGGCGTCGAAGAGCAGATCCACGCGGCCTGCATTGGCGCCGCCGTCCAGCGCGACGCTTCTTACCCCCTGACTTGAAGGCGCCGACCCGGAGGTCTCGGGCCTCAGGTTGACGCCAGGCAGGGACGTCGAGGTCCACGACTGGACGAAGACGGAATGGTCCGCCGGAGCCCCGGACGGCGCGGAAGCGGGGTCGCTTTCGCGGGCGTCTTCGAACGCCCAGACTCCGCCTCCGGTGGAGCGGATCTCAAATGCCCGGCCGGCCGACGGGTCGTAGTCGAAGCTGAGCATCGTCTGGCCGGCGACGGGAACGGCAGGGCCCGTCGCACCGCCGCCGGGCGTATAGGGTTGGCCCGTGGCCGCCACCCGAACGCCGTCCTGCCAGACTTCGAGTCCGTTCGGATCGGTGAAGGCGTCCACCCAGAAATCGACCCGGCCCGCGGTGGCGTAGCTCGACCAGAGATGATCGCTGGAACGGTCAAGCAGGAGCGTCTGCCCCGCAGAGACAATCGTTCTGTCCAGACCGCGGCTTGTTCCGCCGGCGACCTCCCTCAGGCCGCTCACCTGGGCGAAGGCGTCGGGGGTCAACGAGGAATAGGGTACGGAGTAGTTCGTTTGCGTCGTCATCGATCGGGAGACGGCTGCGGCCGCTCCCGCCGACATCGGCGTCAGAAAGGACTGGGGCGTGTCCGGCGAAGCCGGGAGCGAGTATTGCGCTCTGCTGTAGACTGTCGCCTCGATCCCGATCCCGCTCAGGAAGTTCAGCCCGTCGAAACTGGCCAGCTTCGCCTGATCGTCCACCTGGCGGACGAGGGCCTCGATGTCGGCCCGGATCAACGCCCGGCTCCCGGCCGAGAGGGATTGGTCAGCGTAGGCGGACGCCAGCTCCCTCACCCGGATGAGATCGTTGTTGATCCCCTCGAGGGCCGCTCCCGCGACATCCAGGGCGGACCGGGCGCGTGACAGGCTCTGTGCGGCCGCCCCCCATCCGATGATCTCCGCCCGCATCCCTTGAGCGATGGCGAAAACGGCTCCGTCGTCCTTTGGTCCGGCGACCCTCAGCCCCGTCGAAACCCGGTTCTGCGTCGCCCCCAACGTTCTGGCGGCCTCGTTCACGGCGCGGAGCGCCTGGAGAGCGGAACGGTTGGTGATGATCGATGCAGACATTGCGGCCGACGGTGGAGGAGACACACGCCTCCCGTGTGAGGCCGAATCTGTTCCCGGTAAAACTAATGAACGGAGAAAGAGACCGCCAGCGGCATGTGACCAGCGGTTGAGTGGAGGTGTGAGGTATGCGGCAGGCTTCACTGAAGCTGTCGCCGGGCAGCCAGCCGGCCGCGCGTCCGTTCTCGAACACAACTTACAATTATTGGCAGGTTCCTGTCGGATCAAGCAGAAACGGACGCTACGCTCCCATCACTCCGGTTGACAGGGCGCTGCCAGAACGGCAGATCGCGCTTAAGTTGGGGAACAGTGAGAATGCTCAAGTCGCTCAAACGCCTTCTGTGCCGCCATGACTGGTTCTGGTCGGAGCGGCGGCAGACCGAGCTTTGCCGCAGCTGTGGCTTGTCTCGGAATGTGAACGCCGCACAGGCGCAAGGTGATCGTCGATGATCGTTCGCCGGGTGCTCGCCCGGAGAGGTGATCTCGTGTTGACCGAGGTTCAGCTGATCGGCGTGAGCGGACAGGTCTGCAGCTGCGTGTACGAGCTGGCCGGCCGTGAGAAGCAGGTCTTCAACAACAGGCAAGAGGCGGAAGCGGCCTTCGCGGCCCTGTACCAGGATGCCGCGGCCTGACCGGTCTTTGAACGCTTGCGCAGGACCCCCGGCGCGGCCGTCCGCCACCACCAGGCTCACGATATGAAGCTCGCACCGGGATTCCCGCCGGGATCAGTCTGACCTTCGACGACGGCAAGCCTGCTTGCCCGTCGGCCGATTGGCCATGGCTGGCTGTGTGGCGAAACCGGAATGGCCGCCGGACTTGATTGCGGGCCCGCCGGCTTCTATCGCCCGGCGGGGGGCCAGTTCGCCGCTGAAGCGCACGTCAGCACATCCTCCCGATCTGAAGCGTCTCAGGCCATGGCTGTTGCTCATCGCTTGTGCCCTGAGCGTCGGAGGCGGCGGCCGACGGCACGGTTGGGCCGGGGCGCAGGGAACCCGCCGGCTCCGCCGGTCGGCAGTCTTGGCGGGAGCGGGGGCTCTTGCCGGCGCGAGGGTCTGACAGCAGTCGATGACTGCAGCGACGTATATTTCGCGTGCACGGCGCCCCCGAAATGACGCAGGGGCCTTCGGCCGCCAGTTCGAACGAACGCCCGGCGGTCAGAGGTGGGGCGGCTGGCGTCCGGGCGGAATACGATGCACGCTCGATGAAACCCTGGGGAGGGACGATGAGCGACGCCGCCGCCGAGGAGCAGACCGTCGACCGCAGCGACCGGCTGGTCATACTGGCCTCGTCGGTCGGCACCGTGATCGAGTGGTACGACTTCTACCTGTACGGCTCGCTGGCGGCGATCATCACTGTCCAGTTCTTCTCCGGGGTGAACGAGACCACCGGCTACATCTTCGCCCTGATGGCCTTCGCCGCGGGCTTCGCGGTGCGGCCGTTCGGGGCGGTGGTGTTCGGCCGGCTGGGCGACCTGTGGGGACGCAAGAACACCTTCCTGGTGACCATGCTGCTGATGGGGCTGTCGACCTTCGTGGTCGGCCTGCTGCCGTCCTATGCGGCCATCGGCGTCGCCGCTCCGGCGATCCTGATCGCCATGCGGCTGGTCCAGGGGCTGGCGCTGGGCGGGGAGTACGGCGGGGCCGCCACCTATGTCGCCGAGCATGCGCCGCCCGGAAAGCGCGGCCTCTACACCAGCTTCATCCAGATCACCGCCACCGCCGGGCTGATGCTCAGCCTGCTGGTCATTCTCGGGGTCCGCACCGCGCTGGGCGAGGACGCTTTCCAGGCCTGGGGCTGGCGCATTCCCTTCCTCGTCTCGATCCTGCTGCTCGGGGTGTCGCTGTGGATCCGGCTGAAGCTGGCCGAGAGCCCCGCCTTCCGGCGCATGAAGGCCGAGGGCCGCGCCTCTTCCACGCCGCTGAAGGACAGCTTCGGGCGCTGGCCCAACCTGAAGCTGGTGCTGCTGGCCCTGTTCGGACTGGCCGCCGGGCAGGCCGTCGTCTGGTACGCGGGCCAGTTCTACGCCCTGTTCTTCCTCGAGAAGACGCTGAAGGTCGATCCGGCCCTCGCCAATGTGCTGGTCGCGGTCGCCCTGCTGCTGGCCACGCCCTTCTTCGTCTTCTGGGGCTGGCTGTCGGACAAGGTGGGCCGCAAGCCGATCATCCTGACCGGCTGCCTGCTGGCGGCGCTGACCTATTTCCCGCTGTTCCACGCCCTGACCGAGGCCGCCAATCCGCAGCTGGCCCGGGCCACGGCCTCGGCGCCGGTGACGGTCGTCGCCGACCCGGCCGACTGCTCCTTCCAGTTCGATCCGGTGGGCAAGACGGTGTTCGACAGCTCTTGCGACCTGGCGAAGTCATACCTGGCGAAGGCCGGCGTCACCTACGGCAACCTCGCCGCCCCCGCCGGCTCGGTCGCCGAGGTGCGGATCGGCGACACGGTGGTTCCGGGGCTGAGCGGCGACCTGAGCGGCAAGGCCGGATGGGAGGCCGGACTGGCCGCCGCCCTGGCCGAGGCCGGTTATCCGCTGAAGGCCGACAGCGCCCGGGTGAACAGGCCGCTCGTGGTCGGCATCCTGTTCGTGCTCGTGCTGTATGTGACCATGGTCTACGGCCCGATCGCCGCGGCCTTGGTGGAGATGTTCCCGACGCGGATCCGGTACACCTCCATGTCCCTGCCCTACCACATCGGCAACGGCTGGTTCGGCGGCTTCCTGCCGACCACCGCCTTCGCCATCGTGGCGGCGACCGGAAACATCTACGCCGGCCTGTGGTACCCGGTCGTGGTGGCCCTGCTCACCGTCGTCGTCGGTGGACTGCTGATCCGCGACCGCAAGGACGCGGACATCCATGCCTGAGACGCTGACCCCGCAGGCGGCCTGGCTGCTCCTGCCCCTGTTCCTGCACTTCGGACTGGTGGGGGTGCTCTACGCGGCCCTGACCTGGACCCGCCTGGTCACCGTCCGGCGCGGGCAGGCGAGCAAGGGCGACTTCGCCCGCGCCGACGGCGACGCGCCGCTGTCGGCCCGCTTCCAGCGCAATCTCGCCAACCAGTTCGAGGCGCCCGTCTTCGCCTGGATCGGCGCCGGCGTGCTGGTCCTCACCGCCGAGGTCAACGCCATCGACGTGGCCGCCGCCTGGCTGTTCCTGATCGGCCGCATCGCCCACACCCTGGTCCAGTGCAGCGGCGACAACGTCGCCCTGCGCGGGCAGGTGTTCACGATCAACTTCGCGGCCGTCGTCTGGCTGATGGGCCACGCCGGCCTGACGGTCGTGACGGCCCTGTCGTCCGGCTAGACCGCGTCCAGCGCCCGGGTCAGGTCGGCTAACAGGTCCTCAACGTCCTCGATGCCCACCGACAGGCCTCCCAGGATGTCGGCGGCGCCGGCGGGCGTCGCGGCAACCGATCGCCATCGTCGGAAACCATCGTCCACCAGCAGCGAAAGGACACCGGAGGCATGCCGGGGGAGAATGGCGCCGCCTGCCGCCTCAGCGCCGGCGGCGGGTCCCGCCGCTGTACGGAGGTTCGATGCCCCCGGTCCCGTCCGAAATTCATGAGATCCGCCCCACCCTGGCCGCCCGCCGCGAAACGCCCCCGCGCGCGCCGCATCCTGGCGCGCTCAAGGGCCGGGCGCTCACCCGCCATTTCGCCGGCGTCCGGTCCAGCCCGAGCGTGCGCCCCTTCGGTCCGCCGCCGGTCAGGGCGCGCGGGGTCATGGTGATCGCCCGCAAGGTCCTGTCGCACGCCGCCGCCCTGAAAGCGCTGGGCAGTCAGCTGCGCTACCTGGAACGTGAGACCGCCGGGGCGGAGAATGGCGGTCGCTTCTTCGACGGTCAGGGGGACCAGGCCGATCCGAAGGCGTTCCGCCTCAACTGCCGCGACGATCCAGGTCACTATCGACTGATCGTCAGCCCCGATGACGACTGCGTTCTCCCCGACCTGCGCGACTACGGGCGTCGCCTGATGCAGGCGGTCGCGCAGGAGCGGGGCGCCCGGCTGGAGTGGATCGCCGCCGATCACTACGACACCGGGCGCCCCCACCTGCATATCCTCTTGAGGGATCGATGCCTCGACGGCGGCAGGCTCGCGCTTGAGCGTCGCTTTCTGAACGGTGGTCTCAAGGAGACGGCCGAGGAGCTCGCCACGGAGCTGATCGGGCCGCAGGTGGACCGCTTCCCGACCCGGACCCTGAAGGCGGACCGGTTCACCCCTCTCGACTGCGTGATGCTGGAAGAGGCGCCGGGCGGCGTGCTCGAAGCCTCGAGACTGCCGCTTCACTGGCGACCCGACGTGCTGCGCCGGCTCGGTCATCTGGAGAGCCGGGGATGGGTTGAGGCCCTCGCGCCCGGCGTCTGGAAGGTGCCGCCGGATCTGCGGAGCACGCTTCGCAAGGTCAGCCAGCGGGACGCCCGCGAGATCGCGGCCGTCCGGGCGCTCAGGGACGGCGGCTGGTCCGATGACCGCCACCGCCTCCGAGCTCTTGCCCTTGAACCCCGTGAACGTCTCGTCGGGGCCTTCGTGGGCGTGCACCGGACCGGCCCCTACTCCCGCGGAAGCCAGGAGCTGGTGGTCGACGCGACAGACGGGCGTCTGGCGCACGTCCTGATGCGGGACGTCCACTCGGTGATGTGCCTCGACAGGATCCAGAAGGGCGCGGTGGTGGAGGTCGTCGGGGCGCCGCGTGAGCCCAGGGCGGTGGACGGGACGATTGCGGAGGTCGCGGCGGCTTCCGGGGGGATATGGTCGACGGAGAACCATGTCGCGGCCCGGCCGGACGACTGGCGCAAGTTCGTCGGCTTTCACCTGAAGCGCGTGGAGGCTCTCGCCCGGGACGGGGCCTGCTCTCCGCTCGGCGAGGGCCGCTTTGCCATACCCGCGGACTTCACCCGGCGCGCGATGCAGGCTGACGCCGACCTCTGGGGCCCTTCGGAGCATCGGCTGCGGGTGCTGGACCATCGCACGCTCGAGGAACAGGTCAGCGCGCCCGGCCTGACCTGGCTGGACCGGCTGATGAGCCGGACGGAGCGTGTGGACCTCGCAGGACCGTTTGGCGACGCCGTCGGCCGGGCGCTTCCGGAACGGGAAAAGCGCCTGCGCATGACGGGACTTGGGGCGGGAGACCCCCTGGTTCTCTCGGAGACCGATCTGGAGCGCCTGAGGATTCTCGAGGTCAAGTCAGTGATGGAGCCGCTGGCGGCCAGGGGCAAGGCCGTGTTCCTGGTGAGCGAAGGCCAGCGGGCACAAGGCGTCTACGTCGGCCGGGTGCACATGGCCGGCGCGCCCTTCGCCGTTCTGGAGGGTCGCAGCGCGCTTCACCTGATGCGGTGGACGCCGGGACTGGAGGCGTGCCGGGGCAAGGCCCTCGATGCGGTGATGCAGGGCGGGGTTCCTGACTTCCGCGCCATCAGAGGCGCAGCACGCGAGCTTTCGCTCGGCTAGCGGGGGCGTCTCCCCCACGCGGGCGCTCACGCCTGTCCCGAGGCGGGGCGATGCGGGGGCCAGGGCGATTCAGACAATCCGAGCGCCTGAGCCCTTCGCTCGCTGATGCGATCTGCCGCGGCCTCACCTCGTGAGCGCTCAATGCTGAGCATCTCGTCCGTCGGCGTCGGCGAGGGGACCCAGTGATGGTCGTCCTCAATAATTCCCTTCCGCCAAAAGCTGAATCAGGCCTGTTTCGGCGGCGGTCAGCAAGGCTCTGTGCATTCTCGTCGCGTCGCGACGTCTCCTGGGGGCCGAATGTCGAACCCCAAGACAGATGCAGCTCGTCAACGCGCTATGCCGATATCGCGAACTGGCTCAGCCGGTATGATCGCGTTGCCGGCGGCTCGCGAGCTGCCTCATGGAAGTCGGCAGTCCAGCCCGCGATCTGTGGCGGCTGGCGCTCCCTAGCGTGCTTGAGCAAGCGGCACGACGCCGAGCAGCCTGTCGATCTCCGCAGCGAGGTCGTCCGCTATGGGCAAGTGCGGACGTTCCGCGCCCCAGACCTCATGGAAGCGATCCACCGCTTCGATGGCCGTGTCACGAGCCATCGCCTCCGGCAGACCGGCCCGAGCCGCCATGTAGCCGATCTCGTCCAGGGTGACCTCGGCCATCCGCTTCGTCCGGGCGAACTTCAAAGCCGCGTTCTCATCAGGGATGTAGACGGTCGTCGACAGGAAGTCGTAGCCGGGAGACAGCTCGGGCGTTCGGCCGTCGCGATAGATCAGCGACCAGTTCTTCAGGTGCATGTCGGCGTTGCCGATCAGGGTGTTGAACACAAGCCGCCGGATGAACTCGCGCACCCCGGCTTCGCCGGTTTCCAGCCAGAGGACCTTCGCCAGAAAGCGATAGGATCCCCTTTCATACTTCTCGCCCGGATAAACGCCGAAGACCTGGGCGAAGTCCTCGATATGGATGCGGCCGCCATCCTTACGGCGATCGAACCGCCGAATGGCGAACGCCTCCTCCTCGATCTTGCCGATCCCTTCGGGCAGCCCCTCGATCTGATCGAGAGGCGCCAGTTCCACGTCGGGGATGTCCATGCCCATGGCGCTGGCCAGTCGCATCATCGAGAATTCGTTGGCCGCGAGGCCGCGAAACCGGGTCGAGGGCAGCTTGATGATCCAGTCCCCGCCGCAGCCGCTCGCCGGGATAGTGAGGCCGCCCTGGGCCTTCTCCACTGCCGAGAACTTCAGCTGCACCCCGGCCAGTGAGAATCTCAGCGGGCCCTGGCGCGCGGCGCCATCGTCATGTTCCCCCTGCTGATCATCATCGTCATCATCGACAACGCCATCTCCGACGGGGCGAACCGTCACGGCGCCGGGAAGATCCGGCCCCAGCACCTCAAGCAGGGGGTGCTCGCGCATCGGCTTGATGCCAGCCCGCTTGGCCAGATATTCGCGCAGCGTCCCCTCCGGAAGCAGATTGGAGAAAAAGGGTATCAGCCGGGTCTGGGTTGGCCGGTGATCGCGCAGCAGGCCGCCCCGTTCGCCCTTGAAGGACAGACTGAGCGTCGGACGATCGGGATCGTCGGCGTACTCGTCATTGAACGAGAAGATTGATTGATCGCCGCCCAGGGCGGTGATCATGCCGACCTTTCGGTCATTGAGCAGCACTTCGAGCACGTCGGCGGCCATGGTCAGTCCTCATCATCCAGGCTGTAAGCCGGGCGCTCCGCCTGGGGCGTGTGCATCAGGGTGTTTCTGAGGTTCTTCAGCCACGCGGCTGCGTCTCGATAGGCCTTCGCGTGGCTGGGGCGCTCCGCCGGCGGAGAGTTCAGGAAACCCTCAAGGTTGATCCGCAGGCGCTCCAGCTCGGCGGTTATGAAGGTCCCGCGCAGGTGCAGCGCAAGGGGCTCCAGGTCCTGAAGGCTGGATGCGAGGGATGCGATGTCCTCCCGTCCTGGAGCGGAGGCTCGCGCCTCCTCGGCAAGGCGGCGCAGGTTTGCGAGCAAATTCCTGGCGCTTCGTTCTTCTGACCGCTCCTCGGCGGAGCGGACGGCGGCCTCCACAGCCGTGATCGCCGATCTCGGCACGAGCCGGAGATCCAGATCGAGCGAGCGCGCGAGTTCCAGCAGGGTCGAGACCTGCAAATCCACCTCACCGTTTTCGATCCGGGAGATCTGCGCCTGGGTCAGGTGCGCACGTGCGCTGAGTTCGCGTTGACTCCAGCCCTTGGCCAGACGTGCCTGACGCACCGCTTCGGTGAGCGACTCCAGGCCGTACCGTTTAGATATCTTATTCTGCATCGATAAGCCATTGTGATGCAGAACCCTATATCATAGTCCTACGGCCATCGCCCCCTGTCGAACTCTCGCCAGGCTTAGGGGCACTTGGGCAAAGAAGAAACGTGGGGAAACCCTAGGGCTCCAGTTCGACGTCCCAGTACGGGTAGTCGAGGTCGCCACAACCATCCGCCAAGGCTCTGAGCCTGCTGCAAGTCTCCCGCCGGCGCTCGCCGAGCCGGTTTCGGGGTCACCGGATGGTCACCGCCGGAACGGGAGCCCGCAGCGAGTGATTTACAATCATCAGACCATCACAGTCTGTACGCCAGGTCGCCCGTCCGCGACCCGGCGCCCCGGATCCGCAGGGTCAGCTTGCGTCTGGCCAGAGACAGCGGTCGTCAGAAGCCAGTGGAGTTTGCCAGCCCCGTCGCTGCGTCCGCAACGAGGTCGTGCTCGGCGCCGCCCTCTCCTTCGAGGAGCCTCTTCGCGACCAAGAGCTTGGCCAGAACTTCTTCGATGTTCTGCGCCGGGCATTCAACGATGCGTTCAAGCAGACCTGACCGCTGATGATCGAGAGCCCTGATCTGACGCTCCAGCCGTCTTAGCTGTCGGCTTGAGGCGAGCGTCCCGAGGTCGGCGACTTCCATGATACCGGCTTCAACGCGGCTCCATTCCAGGGTTGAAGCCTCCAAGCGGGCATCAGCACGAAGCCAGTCCACGCAGAGGTCGGTTGCGGACAAGTTCTGGGGCAGCGGGGACGTGGGCGAAGCAAGAATGGCCGCGGGAAACAGAGCGCGGCGGGTAAGGTTGAGGTGCGACCGCTGCTTACCCACGCGCCATTCTCCGCGCAAAAGCGAGGCCGGCGCCGGGGGCACGCTGGCGTTCGAGAGAAACCTGTCTAGAGTTCATCGAAATTCGCCGACCACGTCAACGAATTTCTCCAACTACTCGGAGAAATTTCTCAATATGCCTACGCCGTCTCAGATCCGAATGGCACGCGCTGCTGTCGGAATCAGCGTTCGAGAGCTTGCGAGACTGTCGGGGGTCGCCGATTCCACTATCCATAGATACGAGACCAGCCGGGGCGGCATGCAGACGGCCACCCTTTATCGCCTCCAGGGTGCCTTGGAAGCTAGCGGCGTCATCTTCATACCGGCCGACCCGAACGGTGGGCCGGGCGTGCGATTGAGGCAGTAAGACCTTCAGCGCGATCACATTCGCTCGACCGGGCTCAGGCTGGTGAAACGCCCTGAAGCTGCCTGATACACGCTGAACCAGATCCGTCGATAGCGCCCCGGAAAGGCTCGATTGACTTGGCCAGGCAGAGCCGCACCGTCGGTGGGAATCCTACGGAGACTCCCATGCCAGGCCTTCAACTCGGACCGACCGAAGACACTTTGCTGACGCGTAAAGAGGCGTCACGCGAACTCGCGGCAATGGGCATCCGCCGAGCCCCGTCCACCCTGGCCAAGATCTTCTGCACCCGGTCGGATGGGCCACCCTGCCTGCATCTGGGCCGCACACCCTACTATCCCAGGAGCAAGCTGCACGAATGGGCCCGCAGCCAGCTCACAGGCCTGCGCTCGTCCTCCAGCCAACCCAGACGCATGGGCGTTTGGCAGGTTGAAAGCGGCAGTGATCGGGGCGGCGTCTGAAACTGCGGTCCTTGGCTCTCAGGGCGTCACACACCAGGGCGAGGACCCCGCACCCGAATAAGAGGCAGACCGATCATCTGGCTGTGGTCGAGTCGGCGCCGCCCCCGCTGCTCACGACACCTGAAGGCTTGGCGGAGCACGGGGAGGCTTGTCGGAAGGACCTGACGGCGAGGCCCTCCAACCGGCCACATGGCGGTTCGCTCCGCCGCCCCTGCTCCTGCCCCGCAGATCCGTAGAGCAGGGCGGCTAGACCGCCTCCAGCGCCCGGGTCAGGTCGGCGAACAGGTCCTCGACGTTCTCGATGCCCACCGACAGGCGCACCAGGTTGTCGCCGATGCCGCAGCGCGCCTTGGCCTCGGGCGTGTAGTCCGAGTGGGTCGTGCTGGACGGGTGGGAGACCAGGCTTTCGGTGCCGCCGAGGCTGACCGCCAGCTTGAACAGGCGGAGCGCATTGAGCATGCGGAAGGCCTCGGCCTCGCCGCCCTTCAGCCGGATGGAGAAGGTCGAACCGGGCCCGGCGCACTGGCGGGCGAAGATGGCCTGCTGATCCGCGGAGCTCTCGGCCCCGCCGGCGTCGAGCACGGCCTCCAGTTTGGCGTGGCCGCGCAGGCGGCGGACCAGCTCCACGGCGTTGGCCTGCGACCGCTCCATGCGCACGTGCAGGGTCTCGAGGCTGCGGGTCAGCAGCCAGGCGGTGTGCGGGTCGGTGACCGTGCCGCAGATGGTGCGCATCTCCGCCACCCGGCCCATCAGGTCGGCACGGCCCATGCAGGCCCCGGCGATCAGGTCGGAGTGGCCGCCGACGTATTTGGTCAGGGAGTAGAGGACCAGGTCGGCGCCGTGCTCGAGCGGCTTCTGCCACAGCGGCCCGAGGAAGGTGTTGTCGACCACCAGCGGCGGGGCCACGGCCTGGCCGAGGCCGCGGATCGCCTCGGCGGCGGCGCGCAGGTCGATCAGCTGGTTGGTCGGATTGGCCGGCGTCTCGACATAGACCGCCGCCAGCCGGCCGCCGCGCACGGCGGCGCGGGCCGCGGCGTCGCGCACGGCGTTCGCCAGCGCCGCGCCGCCGTCGCAGTCGGCGACGCTGACCGTCTCCACGCCCATGCGCGGCAGGATGCGGTCGAACAGGTATTCGGTGCCGCCATAGGCCGGGGCGGTGTAGACCACCACGTCGTTCGGCCGGCTCAGCGCCAGGATGGTGGTCGAGATCGCGGCCATGCCGCTGGAGAAGACCAGGGCCTTGTCCGCCCCGTCCCAGACCGCCAGCCGGTCCTCGAGAATTTCGAGGTTGGGATTGTTGATCCGCGAATAGATCAGACCCAGCGCCTCCTCCGGATCCTTCTCGCGCAGGCCGTAGGCGACCTCGAAGAAGCGCTTGCCGTCCTCGGCCGAGCGGAACACGAAGGTCGAGGTCTGGAAGATCGGCGGCTTGATCGAGCCTTCCGACAGCCTCGGATCGTAGCCATAACCCATCATCAGGGTCTCCGGCGCGAGCGGGCGGTCGCCCAGGCGGCGGGCGTGGTGGCGGTCGGTCATGCGGCGTCTCCTGCGGGCGCGTCTGCCGGCGCCCTGTCGATGCGGGCCGATAGCCGATCCCGGCCGGGTTCTCCAGCCATCGCCCTTCCGTGGCGGCCGGGGCGGTTCTAACGTGGGCCGGCCAGCCGCAGGAAAGCCCCATGACCGAGCCCGAACTCTATCCCGTCCCGTCCGAATGGTCGCAGCGCGCCCGGATGACGAAGGCGGGCTACGAGGCGGCGCGGGCGGCGGCGCGCGAGACGCCGGAAGGCTTCTGGGCCGAGCAGGCGCGGCGGCTGGACTGGTCCCGGGCGCCGACGCGGATCAAGGACGTCTCGTTCGACAGGGCCGACTTCCGCATCCGCTGGTTCGAGGACGGCGAGCTGAACGTGGCCTGGAACTGCCTCGACCGGCACCTGGCCGAGCGCGGCGACCAGACGGCGATCATCTGGGAGGGCGACGAGCCGGACCAGTCGGGCAAGCTGTCCTACCGCGAGCTGCACGCCGAGGTGTGCCGCATGGCCAACGTCCTCAAGGGGCTGGGCGTCGGCAAGGGCGACCGGGTGACCCTCTACCTGCCGATGATCCCCGCCGCCGCCGTGGCCATGCTGGCCTGCGCCCGCATCGGGGCGATCCACTCGGTGGTGTTCGGCGGCTTCTCGCCCGAGAGCCTGTGCGGCCGCATCGAGGACTGCGGCTCGAAGGTGGTGATCACCGCCGACGAAGGGCTGCGCGGCGGCCGGCGGGTGCCGCTGAAGGCCAATGTCGACGCGGCCCTGGCGAAGGCCGCGGGCGCCGTGGTCGAGAAGGTGCTGGTGGTGTCGCACACCAACGCCGACGTGCCGATGGTCGAGGGCCGCGACGTGCGCTACGGCGAGGCCAAGCACGGCGTCTCCGATGACTGCCCGTGCGAGCCGATGAAGGCCGAGGATCCGCTGTTCATCCTCTACACCTCGGGCTCGACGGGGAAGCCCAAGGGGGTGCTGCACACCACCGGCGGCTATCTGTTCTGGGCCTCGTGGACCCACGAGCTGGTGTTCGACTACCGGCCCGGCGAGGTGTTCTGGTGCACCGCCGACGTCGGCTGGGTGACCGGCCACAGCTACTGCGTCTACGGGCCGCTGGCCAACGGCGCGACCACCCTGATGTTCGAGGGCGTGCCCAACTACCCCGACCACAGCCGCTTCTGGCGGGTGGTCGACAAGCACAGGGTCGAAATCTTCTACACGGCGCCGACGGCGCTGCGGGCTCTGATGCGCGAGGGCGAGGAGCCGGTGAAGGCGACCGACCGGTCGTCGCTGCGCCTGCTCGGCACGGTCGGCGAGCCGATCAATCCGGAGGCCTGGCGCTGGTACCACGAGGTGGTCGGCGAGGGCCGCTGCCCGATCGTCGACACCTGGTGGCAGACCGAGACCGGCGGCGTGCTGGTCTCTCCCCTCCCCGGCGCCACCGACCTCAAGCCGGGCTCGGCGACGAAGCCCCTGCCCGGCGTCGAGCTGCAGATCGTCGACGCGGACGGCGCGGTTCTGGACGGCGCGACCGAAGGCAATCTCTGCATCACCGACAGCTGGCCGGGCCAGATGCGCACCGTCTGGGGCGACCCGCAGCGCTTCTTCGACACCTATTTCTCGACCTATCCGGGCAAATATTTCACCGGCGACGGCTGCCGCCGGGACGCCGACGGCTATTACTGGATCACCGGCCGGGTCGACGATGTGATCAACGTGTCCGGCCACCGCATGGGCACCGCCGAGGTCGAGAGCGCCCTGGTCCTGCACGAGGCGGTGGCCGAGGCCGCCGTGGTCGGCTTCCCGCACGACATCAAGGGCCAGGGCATCTGGGCCTATGTGACGCTGAAGGCGGGCGTGGAGCCGTCGGACGAGCTGCGCCGCGACCTGGTCGGCCACGTCCGCGCCGAGATCGGCCCCATCGCCGCCCCGGACGTCATCCAGTGGGCCCCCGGCCTGCCCAAGACCCGCTCCGGCAAGATCATGCGCCGCATCCTGCGGAAGATCGCGGAGGGTGAGACGGGAGCGCTCGGCGACACTTCGACCCTGGCGGACCCGGGGGTGGTGGAGGAACTGGTGCGGGGGCGGGGGGGCGTGGGCGGGGAGCGTAGCCTGACCGGGCTCCACGCCTCTACGTTGAATGTGTGACTGAGGGGTGGCCAAACATCGAACCTGCCGTTATGCCCCACTCCGCATCCGACCCAAGGGACAACTTATGCGCGTGACGATGATCGGGACCGGCTATGTGGGGCTGGTGTCGGGGGCCTGCTTCGCCGACTTCGGCCACGTCGTGACCTGCGTCGACAAGGACCCGTCGAAGATCGAGCGGCTTGAGCGGGGCGAGATCCCGATCTTCGAGCCGGGGCTGGACGATCTGGTGGAGACCAACGTCCGCGACGGCCGGCTGTCGTTCGCGCGGGACGGGGCCGAGGCGATCCGCGCGGCGGACGCCGTGTTCATCGCGGTGGGCACGCCGTCGCGGCGCGGCGACGGGCATGCGGACCTGTCCTACGTCCATGCCGCGGCCGAGGAGATCGCCGGCCTG
>JAFAEC010000180.1 GCA_023424215.1 Pseudomonadota bacterium | reverse complement strand
CCGGCCGCCTCGCCCTTCGGCCAGGCCGCGTTCGGCGGCGCGGACGTGTCCGACGCCCTCGCCGCCACCGCGCCGGAGGCTTTCGACGCCCCGGCGGAGGAGTTCTCGGCCGAGACCGAATTCGTCGATCCGCGCGCCCTGCGCGCCGCCGCCGCCCAGGGCCGCGCCGCCTCCACGCGCCAGACCATCGACGCGGCGCGCGCGGCCATGACCCAGCCGGAACCGGAGACGCCGGCGCGGTCCGGCTTCGGGCTGAAGCGGGGCGGCAAGACGCGGCTGCAGGAGCGGCTGGACAAGCAGGCCGGCAAGGACGGCGGCACGGTGCGCAAGGCGCTGGGCGCCTCGGCCGTGGCGGTGATGCTGACCGCCGGCGGGGCCGTGGCGTTCAGCGAACTGACCGGCGCGGGCATGGTCATCCCCGGCGCCCCGGCGGCGCCCGTCGCGGACGAGGTGCGGCCGATCGCGGCTCTGGCCGCCACGCCGGCCGACGTGGCGCGGGGCGCGGAACTCTACGAGCAGGCGACGACCCTGCTGGACGCCGACGACCTCGCCGGCGTGGAAACCCTGCGTCAGGCGGCGGACCTCGGCTATGCGCCGGCCCAGCTTCACCTCGCCGGCCTGTACCAGGAAGGCGACCGGGGCCTGGCGGCCGACCCGGAAGAGGCCCGCAGCCTCACCCGCCGCGCCGCCGACAGCGGCGACGCGCGCGGCATGCACGCCTACGGCATGTACCTGTTCGACGGCGTCGGCGGGCCGCGCGACCGGTCGGAAGCGCTGACCTGGCTGCTGCGCGCCGCCGAACGCGGCCTGGTCGACAGCCAGTACAACGTCGCCCGTCTGCTGGAGACCGGCGACGAGGGCATCGGTCCGGATCGGACCCAGGCGCTGAAGTGGTACATGGTCGCGGCGCGCGCCGGGGACGGCGACGCGCAGGCGGCGGTCGAGCGGCTGCAGGCCGCCCTGCCCGCCGGAGAGCGCGAGCGGGCGCAGGCCGAGGCGGCGCGTTTCGCGGTCGAGCCGCTCGCCTGAAGCGCGACCGCCGGCGCTCCGCTGGCGCACCGGGTTGCGCGGGCGGCCCGGGGCGTTCAGGACAGTTTCACCGTCGCCTCTCCGGCGCCTGACCTCCGTTCCAGCCGAAGGCGCGTCCTTTGGATATCTACCTGCCAATCGCCGAGGTTTCGGTGAACTGGCCGCTCCTGGTGCTGCTGGGGGCGGCCGTGGGATTCGTGTCCGGCCTGTTCGGCATCGGCGGCGGCTTCCTGATGGCCCCGATCCTGATCTTTCTGGGCATTCCGCCGTCCGTGGCGGTGGCCAGCCAGGCCAGCCACGTGGTCGCCTCCTCGACCTCCGGCGTGATCAGTTACGCCGGCCAGAAGGCGATCGACTTCCGCATCGGCGCGGTGATGGCCGGCGGCGGGGTGCTGGGCGCCCTGCTGGGGGTGGAGCTGTTCCGCTACCTGCGCCTGCTCGGCCAGGCCGACCTGGCCGTGGCCCTGTCCTACCTGCTGTTCCTCGGCGCCATCGGCGTGCTGATGCTCTACGAGAGCCTCGGCCAGATCCTGCGGCGGGTGCGCGGCGAGGTGGTCCCGCACAAGGAGCGGCGCCGGCCGCTGTGGCTCTACGGCCTGCCGCTGCGCATGCGCTTCCCGCGCTCGGGCCTGTACATCAGCGCCATTCCGCCCTTCGCGTTGGGGACCTTCGCCGGGGTGCTGTCGGCCATCATGGGGGTCGGCGGGGGCTTCATCCTCGTGCCGGCCATGCTCTACATCCTGCGCATGAGGGCCGGGGTGGTGGTCGGCACCAGCCTGTTCCAGATCATCGTCACCACCGCCATGACCACCATCCTTCAGGCGGGGCGCAACCAGACCGTCGACATCGTGCTGTCGACCATCCTGCTGCTGGGCGGCGTGGTCGGGGCCCAGTACGGCGCCCGGCTGTCGGGCCGGTTCCGCGCCGAGGAGCTGCGGGCCGTGCTGGGGCTGATCGTGTTGCTGGTGGGCATCCAGATGGGGCTGGAGCTGTTCGTGCGCCCGTCCGAGCTGTTCGCCTTCGCGCCGGGGGCGGTCGACTGATGCAGGCGCTTCCCCCTCCGCCGCCCGCAATCGAGGCGCCCCCACCCGAGCGATCGGTCTCCACCGTGGACGAGGTGCGGGTCGCCGCGGCCCTGACCGACGCGCGGGTGCAGGTCGACTCCAGCTTCCGCGGCGCGTCGATCGTGCTCTACGGGGCGGTGTTCAATCCGTCCGACGTCCCCGCGGACGTCGTGGTGGTGGTGCGCGGCCCGGACGCGCCGGTCCGTCTGGTCAAGAAGACCCGCAACACCGGCGTGTGGCTGAACAGCCGGCCGGTGCTGTTCGAGGGCGCGCCGGGCTTCTACATGACCGCCTCGACGCGGCCCCTGGTCGACATCGCCGAGTTCGGCCAGCTGCGCCGGCTGGGCGTCGGCCTCGACCACCTGCGCATCAACGCTCCGGAGGAGAGTCGCACCGTCACCCGCTACGGCGTCAAGGACGTGGTGGTCAGTCGCCTGGGCGAGGACTACCTTGACTGGCGGCGCGCGGTGATCCGCCTGCGCGAGGCGGCGGCGCTCTACAACAGCGATCCCGAGGGCGTCGATTTCGTCGACGAGGGCCTGTTCCGCGCCGAGGTCGAACTGCCCACCGTCGCGCCCACGGGCAAGTATTTCGCCGAGGTCTGGCTGTTCCAGGAGGGCGAGCCCGTGTCGGTCTCCAACCTGACCCTGACCGTCGAGAAGGTCGGGCTGGAGCGCGACATCTTCGAGTTCGCGCACCGCCGCCCGTGGAGCTACGGTGTGCTGTGCGTCGTCCTCGCCGCCCTCACCGGCTGGGGCGCGAGCCGGGTGTTCCGGAGGGGATGACGGTCAGCTCGCCGCGAACTCGCTCATGGCGTCGATCACCGCGCGGTTCTGGTCCTCGGTGCCGACGGTGATGCGCAGGCAGTCGGGCAGGCCGTAGCCGCCGACGGGGCGGACGATGATGCCTTTGGAGTTCAGGTAGTCGTTGGCGCGCCCGCAGTGGTCGGCGTCGCTGAAGCGGACCAGCACGAAGTTGCCGGCCGAGGGCAGGACGTCGAAGCCGAAGCCGCGGATGGCCTGGGTCAGGCGCGGCCGCCAGGTGTGGATCAGCTCGCGCGAGGCCTTCTGGTGCGCCTCGTCGCCGAGGGCGGCGACGGCGGCCTCGATGCCGGGCACCGAGACGTTGAACGGCAGGCGGATGCGGTCCACCGCCTCCGCCACCTTCAGCGGCGCGTAGCCGAAGCCGATGCGCAGGCCGCCGAGGCCGTGGATCTTGGAGAAGGTGCGGGTGACGACGACGTTGTCGCTGTCGCGGGCCAGCGGGAAGCTGGTCTCCCAGTCCGCCTCGGTCACGTATTCTGCATAGGCCTCGTCGATGACCAGCAGGATGTCGGGGCGCAGCGCCTCGTGCAGGCTGCGGATCTCCTCGCCGGTGTTGTAGCTGCCGGTCGGATTGGACGGGCTGGAGACATAGACGATGCGGGTGCGCTCATCGACCTGCTCGAGCAGGGCTTCCGGCGTCGCCTTGAACTCCGGCTCGGGCGCCAGCTTCACCTCGGCCTGGTTGGCCCTGGCCGAGATGCGGTAGGCGAGGAAGCCGTACTGGCCGGTGACGATGTTGTCGCCCGGGGTCAGGTAGGTCTGGTTGAGCAGGGCGAAGACCTCGTCCGAGCCGTTGCCGAAGATCAGCCGCTCGGGCTCGAGCCCGTGATGGTCGGCCACCGCCTGGCGCAGCTTCGTGGCGCGGCCGTCGGGGTAGATGTGGATGTTGCGGACCGCCGCCTCGTACGCCTCGCGGGCCTTCTCGCCGGCCCCGAGCATGTTCTCGTTGGAGGACAGCTTCATCGGCTCGGCCACCCCTTCGATCCGCGACTTGCCGCCGACGTAGGGCGCGATGTCGAGGATGCCGGGCTTGGGCGTCGGAAGGTCGGTCATGCGGGCTCTCAGAATACGGGGGCGGCGCCGATGACGCCGGTCAGGTCGCCGGGCGCGGATGCAAGCCGCCCGTCCTCCGCCTGCACATACCCCGCCAGCACGAACAGCTTCAACCCGCCGGCCGCGATCAGGGGAGCGGCCGCCAGGCCGGCGTCGGACAGCATGGCCACGATGCGGGCGTCCGGGAGCGCGCTGTCGGTGGCCCAGAAGGTGCGGTCGTCGCCGCTCGGACCGGGGGCGGCCTTCCGGACCATCAGGGCGCGCGGATGGCCGGGACCATGGTCGGGGAGGGCGCCGGTCACGCGCAGCTCGGGCTCGGCCAGCAGGCGTCCCCACCAGGGCGAGGCGGGGGTGAGGTCCATCAGGGCGCGGGCGCCGTCGCGGACCGCCTGCAGCGCCGCCTCGGGCTTGGCCGCCAGCCGGGCCGCCAGGCCGTAGCGGTCCGCGGCGAGCACCTGGCTGGCCGGGCCCCAGACCACCAGCGGCGGTCCCGCACCGGCGTCGATGCGGCCGAGCAGGGCGCGCAGGGCCGCCGCCTCCGGTCCGGCCAGACCCGCGAGGACGACGCGCAGGGCGATGGCGTCGGCGTCCGGCGTCTCGCGGGGACCGGCCGCGAGGCGGGCCCGCACGGCCTCGACCACAGCGCGGTCCAGCGCCAGCCTGGCCTCGTCCGGCGGCGGCTCGCGCAGCATCAGAACAGCTTCGGCGCGGGCGCGAGGGCGAACGGCCCCAGCCAGGTGCGGCCGTCCTCGAAGCGGACCACGAGGTCCACCGGGCGATCTCCGACGGCCGAGGCGGCGGCGGCGGCCCCGGCGGCGCCGGCGCGATTCACCGCTCCGGAGCGGGCTCCGGCCAGCCCGGCGACGGCGTCCATCGGCCGCTCGGCGCGCAGCGAGACCTCGCCCACGAGCCGTCCATCGGGCCCGGCCGCGAGCACGGCGCTTTCGACGCGGGCCCGGCTTTCGCCGGCCGAGAGCTCGCCGCGCACGTCGACGAGGCGGCCGCCGGCTTCCGTCCAGCTGGCGAGCAGTCCGGCGGCGTCGGCCCCGCTCAGCCGGCTGGCGGCCGCGACCGTCGCCTCCACCTCGGCGGTCAGCCGCCCCTGGCGGGTGGCGGCCTCGACCGGACCGTCGCGTCGCCCGCGGGCGTCGATCAGGCGGAACAGCACGTCCATCTCGTCGGTCCGCGCCACGCCGTCGGTCAGGTGCGGGCGGGTGTAGAGCTCGATCCGCTCCGCCGAGGCGATCGGGAACGGCTCGGCGTCGCGGTGGGGGGTGAACACCGGCTCCACCGCCTGGAGCCGCAGGTCGGGGAAGCGCGACCGCAGCTGGCTGACGCTGAGGCGCAGGGCCTCGGCCCGGACGCCCATGCGGCCCTTGTCGGCGCGGTCGACGGTCAGGCCGGCGGGGGCGACGACGACCCAGCGGTCCGGGTTCCACGCGTTGGCCTCCGCGACCAGTTCCGGCGCCGCGACCCCGTGGCCGGACGGCGCGGTGACCTGCACGTGGGGGATCGACACCCGGGCCCGGAACGGCCAGCCGGTGGTGGTCACGGGCGCATGCTCGACGGTCCAGCCGTCCTCGACGAGGACCGCGACCTGCGCGGCGAGACGCGCCTCGATCTGTTGGGCGAGGTAGAACCACCAGCCGGTCCACACGGCCAGAACCAGGCCGACGAGGAGGAACGGCCACAGCAGGCCCCGACGGGGATGGCGATAGGATGGATCGGCTTGCGTCATGGGGGCTCCGGCGCCAGTCGCGTTCGGGATAGGGTCAGTCCCGGACCCGAGGCAAGCGGGAACGCCGCCGCGGAAGGTCCGTTCGGACTCGCGCCACGGGAGACACGCCATGGAAACCCAGTCGCTGCATCGCGGACGCCTGATCGATCATCTCCAGCTGGTAGTCCGCGACCTCGCCGCCAGCCGCCGCTTCTACGAGGCCGTCTTCGACGCGCTGGACGTTCCGATCGGCGGAGAGGGCGAGACCTGGTTCTGGGCCGACGAGCTGTTCATCTCCTCCGCCGACAGCGAGGCGGCGCAGGGCCGGGTGACCGGCCGCTGCCACCTCGCCTTCCAGGCCAGGGACCGGGCCATGGTCGAGGCCTTCCACCGGGCCGGGCTGGCGGCGGGCGGCCGCGACAACGGCGCGCCGGGCGAGCGGCCCTACCACCCCGGCTACTACGCCGCCTTCCTGCTCGACCCCGACGGCAACAACATCGAGGCCGTTTTCCATGGCGAGGCCGAGCGCTCGGCGGCCAGCGTGGAGATCACCTTCGAGGCCTGATCAGGCGAGGAAGTCCCCGACCAGGTCGACGGCCTCGGCCAGCCCCATGCGCTGCACCTCGGTTCCGGGCGGCAGGCTGGCGAACAGGCGGGTGGGGCAGGCGGCGTCCAGCATCACGAACACCCCCTTGTCGTCGGCGCGGCGGATCAGCCGGCCGAAGGCCTGGGCCATGCGCGCGCGGGCGAGGGCGTCGTCCCACGCCCGCGCCTGCGGCCCGCCGCCGAAACGCTCGCGCCGCGCCTTGTGCAGCAGGTCCGGACGCGGCCACGGCACCCGGTCGAAGGCGAGGATGCGCAGCGACCGGCCCGGCACGTCGACCCCGTCCCGCACCGCGTCGGTGCCCAGCAGGCAACTGTCCCGCTCGGCCCGGAAGACGTCGACCAGGGCCCCGACCTCCAGCGGGTCGAGGTGCTGGGCGTAGAGCGGGATGCCGGCCTTCGCCAGATCCGGGCCGAGCCGCTCGTAGACGGCCTTGAGCCGACGGATGGCGGTGAACAGGCCCAGCCCGCCGCCGCCTGCGGCGAGGAACAGCTCGCGCATCGCCGCCGCGGTCTGGCGCGGGTCGTCCTTGACCAGGTCGTTGACCACGATGACCCGGCTGTGGGCGGCGTAGTCGAACGGGCTCTCGACCTTCAGGGTCCGGGCCGGCTCGATCAGGCGGGCGGCGCCGGTGCGCAGGCGGGCGAGGTCGAAGGGATCGTCCGACAGCGGGTCGGACAGGGTGGCCGAGGTGACCAGCACGCCGTGCGCGGGCATCACCACCGCCGCCTCCAGCGGCACGGTCGGATCGATCCAGTGCCGGCGCAGGGCCACGTCCATGATGCGGCCGAAGGCGGCCTCGGCCGACAGCCAGTCGACGAAGTCCGGGTCCGGTTCGTCGCCGCCGGCGTCGAGCGCCGCCAGCATGGAGCGCCAGCCCGGCAGGGTCATGCGGGCCCGCCGGTCGAGGCCGCGCAGGGCCCCCTCGATGCGGGCCCGGGCCGAGCCGTCCAGTTCGGCCGCCTCGTCGTCGAGGATGTCCTCCAGATGCCGCGACAGGGCCAGCAGCGGCGCCTCGATCGCGGCCAGCGCCTGGGCTGCCTCGCGCGCCGCCTCCCGCACCGGGTCGGTGGCCGGACGCAGGGCGCACTCCATGCCGAACTCCACGCCGCCGCCGGAGGTGTTCTCGCTGGTGCGGGCGCGCAGCTGCTCCAGCGCGGCCAGCAGGAAGCGCTCGACCGGGCCGACCGGATTGACCTCGCCCGAGGCCGGGGCGATGCGGCCGGAGACGCCCTCGCCCGGCAGCTGCGCCGCCGCCCGCACGGCGTCCTGCAGCGCCTTCGACGCCGCCTCGTTGTCGGCGCACAGGTCGCCCAGCCGCTGCTCCAGCCCCCGCCCGCGCCGGGCGCGTCCCTCGGGCCCGCGGATCCAGCGGCGCAGCTCGGCCGCCTCCTGCCCCGACAGGCAGGCGGAGAAGGCGCTGTCGGCCGCGTCGAACAGGTGGTGGCCCTCGTCGAAGACGATCCGCTTCAGCGCCGCCGTCTCGCCGTCCTGCTTCAGGCCGCGGGCGGAGCGGGCCCCGTCGAACGCTGCCTGGGTCATGACCAGCGCATGGTTGGCGACCACCAGATCGGCCCGCCGGCTGGCGCGGATGGTCTTCTCGACGAAGCAGGTGCGGTAGTGCGGGCAGGCGGCGTGGACGCACTCGCCGCGCCGGTCCACCAGATTGGCGGGACTGGCCTGCTGCGACGGCGGGGTGGCGAACAGGCCGGGCAGCCAGCCGGGATAGTCGCCGCCGGTCATGTCGCCATCGCGGCTGTGCAGGGCCCACCGGCTGGCCAGCGCCATGCCGACGAGGTCGCCGTTCCCCAGCTGCGCCGCCTGCACCATCTCCTGCAGGTTCAGCAGGCACAGGTAGTTCTCCCGCCCCTTGCGGACCACGGCCTTGCGCTTGCGCTCCTTCGGGTCGGGCCAGAGGGCGGCGATCTCGCGGTCGATCTGGCGCTGCAGGGCGCGGGTGTAGGTCGACACCCAGGCCGCGCCCTGGTTGCGCTCGGCCCACAGGCTGGCGGGGGCGAGATAGCCGAGGGTCTTGCCCGTGCCGGTGCCCGCCTCGGCCAGCAGCATGCGCGGGCGGCCCTCCTCGTTGCGCGGCGCGAAGGCGTAGGCGGCCTCGGCGGCGTAGTCGCTCTGGGTCGGGCGGGTCTCGTCGAGGCCCGAGGCCTGCAGCAGCTTTTCCAGGCGGATGCGGGCGCTCTCGGAGTCGACCGGGGCCGAGCCGGCCTCGCCGCGCGGAGCCTCGTCCTCCCACTCGGGCAGCCGGGCCCAGGCGTCCAGTCCGCTGCCGCGATGGCGGCGCTCGCGCACCGGCTGGTGCTGCAGGGCCCCGAGCACGCGCCAGCCCCAGCTCCAGCCGACCCGGCCGAGCGTCTCGGCCAGCGTCACGGCGTCCTCGCGGTTGGGATAGTCCGGGGCCGCCAGTTCCTTGAGCAGTCCCGTCGCCGCCTCGCGCAGGGCCCCGGCCTGGGCCTCGGGCCCCCGGGGCTCGGCCATGCCCATGGCCAGCGCCAGCCCCGCCGCCGAGGGGGCGCAGAACCGCGCTGGCCGCACGAAGGCGAACAGCTCCAGGACGTCCAGCAACTGGGGCGACCGCGGCGGCGGCGCGACGCCCAGCCGCCGGGCGGTCAGGCTGGCGTGGGCGACCATCACCTCGCCGCCGGTGAACAGGCCCTCGGCGGCGCCGCGCCCGATCCGGCGCGCGCCCTCGTCGTCGGCGACCGCGCCCGCGCCCGGCGGCACGGCCAGCGCCGGCGGCAGGGCCAGCCATGGCTCGGCGCCGGTCAGGGCGGCGGAGGCGGTGAGAGAGGTCGCGGACACCCTCGACAGATAGCCGCTTCGCGGGTGAAACGGAACGGGAACATGCGATTGTCGGGAGGCTGTGAGCGTGATATATGGCCATACGTGATAGCCATAATGGAGGCGGCGATGACCTGGAGTTTGGCCAAGGCCAAGGACAATCTGTCAGAAGTCATCCGCCGGTCCCGGACGGAAGGTCCGCAGGAGATATCCATCCACGGTCAGGACGCCGCCGTGGTGCTCTCGGCCGAGGATTTCAGGCGCCTCAAGGATCCGCGCGCATCGCGTGACTTCAAGGACTGGCTGCTCAACGGTCCGTCGCTCGAAGGCGTCGATCTGGAAAGGGACCGCCGTCCGGCCCGCGAGGTCGAACCCTTCTGATGTTCCTCCTCGACACCAACGTCGTCAGCGAGCCCAAGCGCGCCCGCCCGGACATGGGCGTCATCGACTGGCTCCGCGACCGGCTGCCGTCCGAACTGCACATCAGCGTGCTCACCGTCGGCGAGCTTCGGCGCGGCATCGTACGGCTCGAACCCGGTCGGCGGCGGGACGATCTCGACTTCTGGCTGGCGGACCTGATCCTCCGATATGGCGAGCGCATTCTGCCGATTGATCTGGACGTCACAGAGCGGTGGGCCGCGCTTGCCGAAGCGAATCGCGCGACCGGGCGAGCCTCCGACATGACGGACGAGCTGATCGCCGCGACCGCCCACGTTCACGGCCTGACCGTCGTGACCCGCAATGTCCGCCATTTCGAGCCCACCGGCTGTCGGGTCCTGTCGCCGTGGAGCGGGTGACCGCCCTCCCGCCGCTGTTCGCCGACTGGTTCGCGTGCCGCGGCTGGGCGCCCCGGCGCCATCAGCTGGAGATGGTCGCGGCCGCCGGGGCCGGATCGCACGCCCTGCTGGTGGCGCCCACCGGCGGCGGCAAGACGCTGGCGGGATTCCTGCCGTCGCTGATCGACCTGGCCGAGCGCGGGCCGAAGCCGGAGACCGGGCCCGGGTCGGGGGTGCACACCCTCTACCTGTCGCCGCTCAAGGCCCTGACCACCGACGTCGAGCGCAACCTGATGACCCCGATCCGCGAGATCGGGCTGAACATCCACGTCGAGAGCCGCACCGGCGACACCAAGCAGTCGAAGCGCCAGCGTCAGCGGGAGTTCCCGCCCGACATCCTGCTGACCACGCCTGAGCAGCTGGCCCTGTTCTGCGCCTGGGAAGGCGCGCGCAGCTATTTCGCCGACCTGAAATGCGTCGTCCTCGACGAGGTCCACGCCATCTGGAGCGGCAAGCGCGGCGACCTCCTCAGCCTCGGACTGGGCCGGCTGCAGGCGTTCTCACCGCAGATGCGTCGCGTGGCGCTGAGCGCGACGGTGGACGATCCCGGGATGATCGCGGAGTGGCTGAGCCCAGGTCTTCGTTCCCCCCTTGCGGGGGAAGGTGGCTCGCGGAGCGAGACGGATG
>JAFAEC010000143.1 GCA_023424215.1 Pseudomonadota bacterium | reverse complement strand
CTCCAGCCGTGCCAGCCCCTGCGCCATGTGCCAACGGATCACGACACGCTCGCGGTCGGCGAGCGGCGGCCCGTGCAGCAGATAATCCGCCTCGGCCTCAACCGCCTGCGCGTGACAGCCGGCCATGGTCAGGTTCCAGCCGGTGTGCGGCAGGTCGGACCCGCCCTGGTCGAAGTCCTGAAAGCTCAAGCCGCGATTGGTCTTCCGGTCGGCCTCAGTCAGGGCGCAGACCAGCGGGACGGAAGGCGTCGAAGCCTGAAGCGTTAGGGCCAGCAGCAGTTCGATCATGCGGATGCTCTCTTATCCTAGGTATAGAGGAACGATGCCGAGGCCGCGATATCGGTCTCCGCAAGGCCCGGCCGGACCGCCGTACGGCGGTCGAAGTCGGCCTGGGCGCCAACCGGGGCGCGGCGATAGATCAGGGCCTCGGCGATGTGACGGCGAAGCACGCCGGTCGATCCATCCAGGTCGGCGATGGTGCGCGCCAGGCGCAGGGTTCGGGTCCAGCCGCGCGCGGTCAGGCCGCCCGCCTCGCCCGCCCGCATCAGCAGCATCCGCCCAGCCTCGTCGGGCGTGGCGAAGCGATCCAGCGTCTCGCCGCCGGCCCTGGCGTTCAGACCCTGGGAGGCGTCCAGACCGGCTTCACGCGCGCGGTCCTCCTGCGCCGCGCGGGCGACGGCGACGCGCGCCTTGGCCTCGGCCGTGCCCTCCGAGGGCGGCGGCAGGGCCATGTCGGCGGCGGTGACGGGCGGCGTCTCCACTGTCAGGTCGATGCGGTCGAACATCGGGCCGGAGATGCGGTTGCGATAGTCGCGCTGGCAGCGCGGAGCCTTGCCGCAGGCGCCCTTGCCCGGCCCGCCGACGCCGCAGCGGCACGGGTTCATCGCCGCGACCAGCTGGAAGCGGGCGGGGTAGCGCACATGGGCGTTGGCCCGGGCGACGACGATCTCGCCGGTCTCCAGCGGCTGGCGCAGCGAGTCGAGGGCCTGGGCCGAGTACTCGGGCAGCTCGTCGAGGAACAGCACGCCGTTGTGCGCCAGCGAGGCCTCGCCCGGCCGGGCGCGCAGGCCCCCGCCGGTCAGGGCGGCCATGGAGGCGGAATGGTGGGGGCTGCGGAACGGCCGGTCGCGGGTCAGGGCGCCGCGCTCGATCAACCCGGCCACCGACCAGACCATCGAGGTCTCCAGCAGCTCCTTCGAGGTCAGCGGCGGCAGCAGGCCGGGCAGCCGCGCCGCCATCATCGACTTGCCCGAGCCCGGCGGGCCGATGAACAGCAAGCCATAGTCGATTGGCCACGTCCGGTTCAGACGTGCGCCACGCTCTCCTGACGGCCCTGCTCGACCGCCTTCAGCGTCCGGGCGATAGTCGTCACCGTGGTCGTGGACGCACGATGGAGTCGGGCGGCGGCGCGGATGCCAAGGCCGTCCGCCAACGATTTCCTGATCGCTTCCACACGGTCGTCGGGCATGGGCTTGCGACCGCTCTTCTTGGTCGTCCGTCGAAGGCCGCTCATGATCCTCTCCCTGATCATGGCCCTTTCGTAGGAGCTAAAGACCGACAGCATCTGGAACATCATGGCGCCCGAGGGCGTCGAGGTGTCGAGGCCCTGCGTGTGGACGTAGAGGTCCACGCCCTTGGCTTGAATGTCCCCGAGGAAGTGGATCAGGTCGGGCAGGGAACGTCCGATCCGGCAGACCGAGAACGTCGCGATCAGGTCGAAGTCCTTGCGCGCCACGCCCTTCAACAAGGCATCGAAGGCCGGTCGCTTGTCCCGTCCCTTGGCCCCGCTGATGCCCTCGTCGCAGAAGGTGGCAACCACCTCCCAGTCCTGACGCCCGGCCACGGCCAGCAGATCGCGAAGCTGGTTCTCGACGGTCTGGGAGCGATCAGCCGTCGAGACGCGACAGTAGAGAGCCACGCGCTTGGGCAGGGGTGTTCTCCGATCTGGTGATGGGAGAACAGGCTCTCATGGATCGGCAGGGCGTCAACGAGATGTGGCCGGGAGACAGGATCGGCTCTGCCATCCTCGGCTTGCGGACCCTGCCCAAAGGCCGAGCAGCCTCAAGATCGGCGATGGCGTCATATTGGAAGGCGAGCCGCAGGTAGGACTGGCGGTGTTCGACCGAGGAGGTCTGCCGCGCGAGTTCACGCAGGTTCGCCGCTCGCTTTCGATTGTAGCTGCCCACCCGCATGCGGCCCACAACGCCGTCCTGCTGGTATGGCTCCTTAACCAAGGCGACGCCTCAATCAGACGGCGGCGCCGCCTCATCAAGCGGCATGACGAACATCTGGCTGTAGCGATGACGGCCGTCCGTGGTGGTGAAGACGACAAACTCCTCGCCCGAATGGTCGGCGGCTTCGCGGACCAGATCGCTGAACTCGTCGAGGTGCTCGGGATCACCGATCAGCATGAAGCCATCTGCCTCTCGCTTCACGCGATAGGTGGGAGAGCCTTCCAGAAGTCTCTCAAGCAGTCGCCCCATGATGCTAGGGAAACATTGCTCCCCGGGAGGAGCAAGCGGAGCCGGAGCGTTTCAGCAATCAGATGGTGTCGGGCACATCGGCGAGCGGCTCTGAAAGGCCGGATTTACGGGGGTGCGGGAGGGCGAATTCCGGGGGTGTTTGGGAGAACGCCCTCTAACCCGTTCGCGGCGTGCTTGAGCGGCCTTCGGCCGGGAGATCATGAAGGTCTGGCTCTCGACGAGATGAGTTACCCCGGAGGTCACGCCGCAGGTCGAGGAGGCGAAGCCGCTCTCGACAAGGCGAACGACGTCGCGACCAGAGGGAGCGGCTCGTCCAGATCATCCAGATCAGGCTGAAGCCTCTCCACACCGATCTGCCGGTCGCCCGCTGAAGCGGTCACCCGATCCGGGCGAGTCTCCCTCGGCCTTCGCTCCCCCGCCTCGCAAGCT
>JAFAEC010000117.1 GCA_023424215.1 Pseudomonadota bacterium | reverse complement strand
GCCCCGCCGCCCGCCGCCGAACCGGCCGGCGAACGCCCCTACCAGGCGGCCGCCGCCGAACCCGCCGCCCCGGCCCAGCCGCGCCAGTCGGTCGAATAGGTCGGCGCGACCTCGGCCTGCAGGCAAGTCGCCAAACAGAAAGGGCCACGTCCTTCCGGACGCGGCCCTTGATGTCTCCGAACGGGCGTGACGCCTATTCGATGTCCTCGTTCAGCAGGCCGACCTTGTAGAAGCCGTTCTCCTGCAGGGTGTTCATCACTTCCATGAACTGGTTGTACTTCACCTCGGGCTGGGCGCGGACGAAGATGCGCTCTTCCTTGCAGGCCGGGAAGCCGCCGCCCAGGGCGGTGCAGGCGTCGGCCGGCAGCGTCTCGATGGCGGACTGGCGGTCGGCCAGGAAGATCGAGCCGCTTTCCTGGATGGTGATGTAGACCGGCTCCTTGGGGTTCTCGCTGGGATCCGGCGGCGTGGCCGGCGGCAGGTCGAGGCGGATCGACACGGTGGCCAGCGGCGCGGCGACCATGAAGATGATCAGCAGCACCAGCATGATGTCGACGAACGGCGTGACGTTGATCTCGCTGTTCTGCTCGATCGTGTGGGCCTTGCCGCCGCCCGGTCCCGAAAGTTTGGCGCCCATGCGCGAGATCTCCATCAGGCCCGCGCATCATGCGGCGAGCGTCGCTGAAAGCTTCGGTCCGTGTCTTGGCGTCCCGGAACCGCCTTGTAAAGCGGCTTCGGCCACGTTGCGGTTCCGGAGCGCCGCCGGAGGGCGGAATTCGCTCGGGGCGGGAAGCCTCAGCCTCTCGCCAGCTTCAGGAAGCGGTCCTTGAGCGCCGTGTCGGACTTGAAGACGCCAGTGAAGCGCGTGGTGATGGTCGAAACGTGGCGATGGTGCACGCCGCGGGTGGTCATGCACTGGTGCTCGGCGTCGATCAGGATGGCCACGCCCCGCGGCTGCAGGTTCGATTCGATGGCTTCGGCGATCTGGTTGGTCAGGACTTCCTGGGTCTGCAGGCGGCGCGCGTAGATCTCGACCACCCGCGCCAGCTTGCTGATGCCGACGACCTTCTCGTCCGGGATGTAGGCCACATAGGCCTTGCCCAGGAACGGCGCCATGTGGTGCTCGCAGTGGCTCTCCACCTCGATGTCGCGCAGCAGGACCATGTCGTCGTAGCCCTGCACGTCCTCGAAGGTCCGGCTCAGCTCCTTCGCGGCGTCGGCGTCGTAGCCGTCGAACCATTCGGCATAGGCGTCGACCACCCGCTTCGGCGTGTCCTTCAGGCCTTCGCGATCCGGATCGTCCCCGGCCCAGGCGAGCAGGGTCCGCACGGCCTCCAGCGCCTGCTCGCGGCTGGGGCGCTTGATCTCGTCGTTGTCGCCGACCAGCACGGGCTTGACGGGGGTGACGCTCATTCTCGATCCTCAGGCGGCGGAATGGCGCGCGACCAGGCGCACCGCTTTCCCTCTATTCTCGGCCGAAACCCTGTCGAGTATGCGGCAAGGCGGCTATATGGGCGATCCCGCCCGTATCGCAAGAAAACTCAAGGCCCCGCAGCCCGATGCCGCTGACGATCTACGACACCCTGCAGCGCGAGAAGCGCGTCTTCGAGCCGCGCGATCCGGGCCGCGTGACGCTCTATGTCTGCGGGCCGACTGTCTACGACTACGCCCATATCGGCAACGCGCGTCCCCCCGTGGTGTTCGACGTGCTGGTCCGCCTGCTGCGCCGGACCTACGGGGCCGACAAGGTGACCTACGCCCGCAACGTCACCGACGTGGACGACAAGATCAACGCGAAGGCGGCGAAGGAAGGCGTGCCGATCGGCGAAGTCACCGCCCGTTACGAGGCGGCCTATCTCGAGGACATGGGCCGGCTGAACGTCTCGCCGCCCGACATCGCGCCCCACGTCACCGACCACATGGACGCCATCGTCGCCCAGATCGGCGCCATCATCGACAACGGCTGCGCCTACGCCGCCGAAGGCCACGTGCTGTTCGACGTCTCGGCCTACGAATCCTACGGCCGCCTGTCCGGCCGCAATCTGGACGACATGATCGCCGGCGCCCGGGTCGAGGTCGCGCCCTACAAGAAGAACCCGCACGACTTCGTGCTGTGGAAGCCGTCGAAGGAGGGGGAGCCGTCGTGGGCGTCGCCGTGGGGCGAGGGCCGCCCCGGCTGGCACATCGAATGCTCGGCCATGATCGAGGCCAATCTCGGCCTGCCCATCGACATCCATGGCGGCGGCATCGACCTGGTGTTTCCGCACCACGAGAACGAGATCGCCCAAGGCGTCTGCGCCCACGGCCACGCTCACGGGGCCGAGGCCCATGCGGAATACAGCCGCTACTGGATGCACAACGGCTTCCTGACCGTCGACGCCGAGAAGATGTCCAAGTCGATCGGCAACGTCCTGCTGCTCCACGACCTCGTCCAGACCATGCCGGGCGAGGTGGTGCGCTGGGCGCTGCTGTCGGCGCACTACCGCCAGCCGCTCGACTGGAACCAGTCGCTGCTCGAGCAGAGCCGCAAGTCGCTGGACCGGCTGTATGGCGCCCTGCATCGCGCCGCCGCGGTCGAGACCACGGCGGACGAGCCGCCCGCCGAGTTCATGAAGGCCATCGAGGACGACCTGAACACGCCGGGCGCCATGGCGGTGCTGTTCGGCCTGTCCAGCGAGATCGAGCGGGGGATGACTGCGGGCGACACGGCCGCCGTCGCCCGGGCGAAGGGGCAACTGGTCGCCTCGGCCGCCCTTCTCGGGGTGCTGCAGAGCGATCCGGCCGGCTGGCTGGAGGGCGACGTGTCCGACGACCTGAGGACCGAGGTTGAAGGCCTGCTCGAACAGCGCGCCGCCGCCCGCGCGGCGAAGGACTGGCCGGCCGCCGACCGCATCCGCGACCGGCTGAACGCGCTGAACGTCGTGGTGATGGATGGCCCGCAGGGAGCGACCTGGCGGCTGAAGGCCTGACCGGAAAGCGAGACTCCGGAGACCTTCCCTCTCGACCATTTGCGAGACAAGTCGCGTCATTCCGCCCCCTCGTCCGGGCGGCTGGCCGGAGACCTGCGTCCGTTTCTGACGCAAGCCCGTGCGAGACTGCACAGTTCCTCGGGAAACCGGTCTTTGACAGCGTCAATACGGCAGGCGGCTCCCTTGCCGGAGCCTTGGGTCAGCGCGCCCCGCTCGCGGCGGCGTGGAGACATTGTCTCCACAAGACAGCTTCTGGCGAATTTCTCCAGATGCTGCCTTGTCGCCCTCCGACGGCCCCGGGCGGGCCGTCAGGTGATCCGCTTCGCCGCCACCGGATCGCTGGCCGGGAAGGTCTCCTCGACGCCCTCGTCGACCAGGGCCTCCTGACGGTTTTCGGCCTTGCGATCCTCCTCGCAGAGCTGGTCCGGCTTGCCGGTCTCGGGCTCGGCCTTGCGGGCGTAGGGCACGTCGTCGGCGGGCGCCTGCTGGTGATCCGGGTTATGGCCGTGGGGCAGTTTGGTCATGATCGCTCCTTCAGCTGGAGGGATGGTCTTCGTCGCCATCCGGGCCGTAGCCCAGGTCGGCGATGTCGTCGTCGGACAGGCGTTTCGCCTCCCAGTGCGCGGCGCTCGCCTGCGCTCCCCGCACGTCCTCCATCAGGCCGGTGTAGACCAGCTCAATCTCGTCGTGGGTGCGCAGCTCCCCGCCGCCCGCGTCGATCTCCGTCACGCGCGGGCTGTCGACGCCGTACAGGGGGTCGGCTTCCGGCTCGACGCCGGTGGCCGTCAGCTCGTCGTCGATGTCCAGATCGGCGTCGGCCTCGAGGTCCTCTTCGGTCTCCTCCTCGGCGTCGCCTTCCGCCCGCGTGACGTCCAGCACCTCCGGCAGCTCCTCGAAGGTCTTGAACTCGTTGGTCGGCGCGCCGCCGTCGGCTTCGTCGAAATTGTCCTCGTCGAAGACCTCGGAGAAATCCTGGTCGTCGGGGCCGTTGTCGTCGATCTCGGGCATGGCGAACTCCTTCGCCCGATCAACGCCTCCCGGTCAGGCGGCGTTCCGCCCGCCTCCCGAGGCGGCGACCAGCTCCTCGAGTGCGGCCCGCATCCGGCCGATCGTTGTCTCCCACTCGTCGAAGGCTTCGCGGCGGAAGAACCGCAGGTGGGGATAGAAGGGATACCGGTCGGTCCCGAGGAAGTGCCAGTCGTCGGGGGCAGTGATCATCCAGGCGTTGGCGCCGACCGCCGCCGCCAGGTTGGTCCCCGCGATGCCCGGCCCGATCACCAGGTCGAGCGCCACCGACAGGGCCGCCACATCCTCCAGATCGTCCTTGAGGTTGATCGGCGGCGTCCAGATCCGCACTCCGGCCGCCTCGGCCGCGGCGAGATCTTCCGACACGTCGCCGCACTGCAGGTTGACCATCACCGTCCCCGGCGTGGTCAGCACCGGCTTCCAGCGCTCGAAATCGGAGAAGTAGCGCGCGCGGGAGCCGTTCAGCACCAGGCTCTTCCAGTGAAGACCGACCTTGAAGCCCGGCCCGAGCTGCTCGAGCTCGGCCTTCCAGCGCGCCACCCGCTCGGGATCGGCCGGCAGATAGCCGCGTCGCTCCGGGAACCGGTCCGGCGTCGGCCGGAACACGGCCAGTAGCGAAGCCATCGGCGTCCACCGATCCACCCCGCCGTCCAGCGCCTCGACGAACGGCACGTAGCGGGTGATCCGGCCTTCCAGCTTGACCGACCGGTGCGCCCCCACCTCGACCTCGGGAAAGGCCCGCTGGAACAGGCTGACCAGGCGCGGCTCCACGGCGAGGAAGACCTTGCCGTCGGGACCGACCGCCTCGACGGCGTCGCCAATGCAGGTCCCGAACACCATCTCGTCGGCGATGCCCTGTTCGCCCATGATCAGCAGGCGCTTGCCGCGAATATCCTCGGCGGCGGGGTCCCACCGCGGCGCGTCGACCACCGCCCGCATCGCATCCGGAAGGTTGCGGTCGAGACGCACCTCGTAGGCGTCGAAGCCTTCCGGAATCCGCCCCAGCGCCATCAGGAGCAGCGCGCGAGCCATGTTCATCATGGCCTTCTCGTAGGGGCTCTCAGCTCCCGGCAGCGCCGCTTCGAGGTCCTCCAGGGCGCCCGCCGCGTCGCCCATGGGCTGGCGGGCGTTGGCCCGGTTGTAGCGAGCCTTGGCGAAGCCGGGGTTCAGCCGCAGCGCTTCCTCGAAGAAGGTCAACGCCGTTACCATGTCGCCCTGGTCGCTCAGCACCGTGCCCAGGGTGTTCCACAGCACGGGTGATTCCGGCTCGACCGCCAGCAGAGCCTTGAGGGTCTCGATGGCGTCGCCGTAGCGCTTCTGATCGCGCTGGACACAGGCGAGGTTGTTCGTCGCCTCCACGTGCCCCGGATGCGCCGCCAGGTACTTCAGCAGCAGCTTCTCGGCGATTTCCAGATAGCCCAGCTGCTGGGCCAGGCGACCCAGATCCTGGGCGACGTCGGTCTCGTTGGGCAGAAGTTTCAGCGCCGCCTCGTAAGCCTGAAGCGCCTGGCCGAACGCCCCCGACTTCTCGCGACAGATGGCGAGCACATGCCACGCCACCCCGCTCGTCTCGTCCATCTGCAGCGCGTCGATCGCCCGTCGCCCGCCGAGGTCGAAGTCTCCCGTCCGCACCGCCGCGAGCGCCGCCTTCAGCTTCTCCACGACCTTGCGCTGGACCTTGGCCGCCTTCGGCCCGGCCAGCTGGCGGTTCAGGCGGCGCAGCGCGTCCGGGGAGGCGGCGTCGCCGGCAGCGCCCTGCGCAGCCGGAGCGGGGGCATGGATCTGTTCGGGCGCGATCTCGGCAGCTGACATCGACGGTTCCTCCGGCGGGCGAACAAGCCTCGCGTCCCGGGTCACAAGAGACGGTTAACCACGTCTGTTTAAACTGCGTTCGTTCCCGGCTTCCTAACGTTCCGCCGGGCTCGAGGGGAACCCGCCGAGATGCCGCTGAAGCTGTCGCTCAAGCCGGGCGAAAAATTCGTGCTGAACGGCGCCGTCGTCCAGAACGGCGACCGCCGGGGCGTTCTGATTCTGCAGAACAAGGCCAGCGTCCTGCGCGAGAAGGACATCCTTCAGCCGGAAGACGCCAACACGCCGGCGAGGCGGATCTATTTCCCGGTCATGATGATGTACCTGGACGAGGCCGCGGCGCCGAAGCTCTACGACGAATTCGCCCTGCGGCTGACCGAATTCATGGGCGCGACGCGCAATCCCGCCGTGCTGGCGGACTGCGTCGCCGCCTCCCGGTTCGTGATGGGCCGCGAGTACTACAAGGCCCTGATGGCGGCCCGAAAGATAGTGGATTACGAGGAAGGTCTGGCGAATGTCGCTTCAGGCGTACAAGGCGGCGGCCACCCGGGCTGAGAACCCCCGGGAAATGGAGTATCGGCTGTTCGGGCAGGTGACTCGGGCGCTGATGCACGCGGCCACGGTGGATGCTTCGGACATCGCCACCCGCATCGACGCGCTCGACTGGAATCGCCGGCTATGGTCGGCGCTGGCCACCGACTGCGCCAGCCCCGACAACGGCATGGACCAGGCCCTGCGGGCCCGGATCATCTCGATCAGCCTTTTCGTGGGGCGCCACTCGTCGGCGGTGATGCGCGGCGAGGAGGATTTCGAGCCTCTCATCGACATCAACCGCATGATCATGCAGGGCCTCGCCGGCCCCGGCGCCCCGGCGCAGGCGGCCTGAGCGCCGACTACCGGGCAGATATGACCGGCTGGGCCAATCCTGCCCTGCCAGCCCGCCTTACGGCAGGCCTAACTATCTGATTAATTGAAGTTTTCCGCCATTCCGGGGTGCGGTCTGGTTCTTGCGTCGACGTGCGCGAACCAGAACCGGTTCGACGGCCAGAAGGCCGTTAACCACCCGACCAGAATGGAAGGAACAGCCGATGGTCATGTCGGTCAACACCAACGTGGGCGCGATGATCGCGCTCCAGAACCTCAACGCGACCAACGCCCAGCTGGCGACGACGCAGAGCCGGATCAACACCGGCAAGTCTGTAGCCAACGCCAAGGACAACGGGGCCATCTGGGCTATCGCCCAGGGCCAACGTGCCGAGATCGGGGCTTTGAGCGCGGTGAAACAGTCGCTCGATCGTGGCGTCGCCGCGGTCGACGTGGCGCTGGCGGCGGGCGAGACGGTCTCCGACCTCTTGCTGCAGATGAAGGAGAAAGCTCTGGCGGCGACGGACGAGTCGCTCAAGACCGCGGCGCGAGCCGCCCTGAACGAGGATTTCGTCGCTCTCCGCGACCAGATCGCCTCGGTCACCTCCAACGCCGAGTTCAACGGGGTCAACCTGCTTGAGACCGGCGCGACGGGTTTCCAGGCCCTGGCCAACGCGGCGGGCACGTCGACGCTCACCGTCGGCGCCGAGGTCATGGCTCTGGGCAGCACCAACGTCTCGGTCGCGGCGACACAGACGATCGCCACCCTGTCGGACGCGACGGCCGCCCTGGCGGACGTCACGGCCTCCATCGACACGGTTTCGGGCGCGCTCGCGCGTCTCGGAACCAAGTCGAAGGCGCTCTCGACCCACATCACGTTCGTCGGCAAGCTGTCGGACGCGCTGGAGGCGGGAGTGGGCAATCTGGTGGACGCCGATCTGGCGAAGGAAAGCGCCAAGCTCCAGGCCCTGCAGACGAAGCAGCAGCTGGGGGTTCAGGCGCTGGGCATCGCCAACCAGACGCCGCAGCTGGTCCTGTCGCTGTTCCGCAGCTGATTCACGTCAGGTTCTCGCAGGCGCCGGGGAGGGAGACCTCTCCGGCGTCTCGCGTTCAGCCCAGGCCCGTGGCCTGGAAGAAGGAGGAGACAGCGGCGCTGACCAGCTCCCAGGCCAGCCAGATGAACAGGCCCACCCCGGCCACGCCCAGCCAGCCGACCAGCACGACCAGCCCGTCGCGCTGCATCAGGCCGAATCCGAAGGTCGAGATGATCAGCGCCGGCACAAGATTGCCGCCCCAGATCGGCAGCACGAGAATGCAGGCGAGGGCGACCGTCGCGACGCCGATGAGCATCTCCGACAGCTCGCTGGTCATCACGTGAAGCCGGGGGCGTGACAGCCGCTCCACCATGCGCACGCGCGGGAGCACCTTCTCGACCCCCTCCCGGTAGGTCTTGCGCTCGATCCAGCGCTTCATCGCCCAGCGCGGCAGCCACAGCTGATCCGCCCGGGTGGCCAGTTGCAGGCCCATGAGCAGCAGGGGCGCGCCGAGAACGGTGGTCGTGCCCGGAATAATGCCGATGGCGATGTTCAACAGGCCGAAGAAAAGCATCAGCGCGCCAAAGCCGCGCTCGCCGAAGGCGTCGACCAGTTCTCCGAGATAGAGCCGCGGATTGTCCTTGCGGCCGATGTCCTCGATCACCTGGGAGAAGGACCGGATGTCGCTCTGATAGTCGTAGTCGGGCATCGGGCGACGGCCTGGCTGGACAGTTGTATCGGCGATCTAGGCACGTCGGCGCGCAAGCGCCACTTAACAAACATCCATATGCGACCGCCGGACGCGCATGCGGCGCCGTCAGTCGTCCGACGCGTGCTCCGGCTTGTCCTTGCGGCTGGTGCTGGCCATCTTCTCCAGCTCCTTCTCGCTCATCGACTCGGCCATCGATTTCGAGGGCCCCTTCAGATCGGATTTCGGCGTGTCGCCGCGTTTGGCGCTGAGCGCGGCGCCGGCGGCCTTCTGCTGGGCGGCGGACTTGGCGGGCATGGGTGGTCTCCTTCCGCGGAGACAATCGCCTCGCCGCCGGGGAGTTCCGCCGCCGCGCCTCAGGGCGCCAGATGCAGGCGGATTTCGTTGTCCACCAGCTCGACGGTCGCGGCGCTGGCCCGCAACCGAATCCAGTCGAGGTCGAGGCTCAGCGGCGCCGGTTCGCCGGTCCTCCCGGCCGCCGCGATGAGGCCGTCGAGACCCTCGAAGGTCGACAGCAGGACAATCTGCCGCGCGTCGCCTCCCACCATCTCCGTCAACACCGGGCGATCCGATATTCTCAGCTCCGTCTCGCCGATCCGGACGACCAGGTAGCCGAGGTCGGTCAGGGCCAGAGCGTCGCCGGGGAGCGGGGTCATGCCCTTCGCCTGGAACGACATCTCCATCTCCGGGATCAAGGCCGGCGGGACGGCGACGTGGATCGCCAGCCGCATCGGCGCGCTGGCCAGGAATTGGTCCCGGCTGGAAGGCGCCGACGGCGCGCGTGCGAGGCTCTCCGCCATGTCGCGGCGCAGCGAGGCGAAACGGCGCCGCGCGAGCAGGGCGGCGCCATCTTCGTCAGCGCCCCCTTCGCCGAGGGCCTCCGAGAGCAGGACATCGAGGCGGCCTCCCTGCTCGGCGGCGCCACGCCAGTCGGCCCCCAGGTCATCCAGAAGCCACGCCAGGCCCGCGCCGACGCTGTAGGCCCGCCAGCGGAACCAGTTGATCGAGAAGCCGCCCGGGGCGTCGTTGAGGTCGCGGCGCAATCCCTCGACGATCCTGCTGCGTACGCGATCGGGGCGTCCGGCCAGCACGGCGGCGCCCTGGAGCCCGACATACTCGGCGGTTCCCTCGGTCCACTCGCGGTGGGCCTCGGCGGCCGCCACCTCGGGGGCAAGGGCCCCCAGACGGTGTTCACGGAGCGCCAGATACGCCCGGGCGAAACGGCGACGTTCGGCGGGGCGGCGGGCCGTGAGCGCGTCCACCAGCACCCGGCGCTCGATCTCGGCGGCCGCGGCGAAGCCGGCGCGATCCGGGATCAGCGAAACGTCGACAAACTCCTCATGACCGCCGCCGATCCAGCGGAAGGCGTCGCGCTGGTAGTCGTGGAACTGCTCATGGAAGAGGGTCGAGAGATCGGCGACGTCTTCGCCATACTTGAGGGCGACGGTGTCTGGGGCGCCGGACGGGTAATCCAGTTCGTATCCGCTGTGCGCGCCGGGCAGGGCCCCTGGCCGGAACTCGGGGCCTGCGGGGGAGGCCTGGCCTGCGAAGACAGCCCCTGTGTCGGGATGGTGGATGATGAACGGCTGACCGGGCGGCCAGAAGCCGGGCCAGAGCCGGGACAGTGCGTCCTCGTGGGCCAGCACCCGCCGGGCGACCGCCTCGAGCTCCTCCTGCGACGCGGGATCGGCCGCGGCGGGGGAGGCCAGCATCAGAGCGGCGACGACGATGGCCCCCCGACCGTTCACCCTCCCAGCAACTCCCGTCCGATCAGGAAGCGGCGGATCTCGTTGGTGCCGGCGCCGATGTCGTAGAGCTTGGCGTCACGCACCAGCCGCTCGACCGGCCACTCCTTCGTGTAGCCGGCCCCGCCCAGCGCCTGCACGGCCTCCAGCGACACCTTCACGGCGTTCTCCGAGGCCAGCAGGATCGCCCCCGCCGCGTCGTAGCGCGTCGTCTTGCCGGCGTCGCAGGCCCGGGCCACGGCGTAGACATAGGCGCGGGCCGAGTTCAGGGCCACGTACATGTCGGCGACCTTGGCCTGCATCAGCTGGAAGCTGCCGATCGGCTTGCCGAACTGCTTGCGCTCGCGGACGTAGGGCAGGACCACGTCCAGCGCCGCCTGCATGATGCCCAGCGGCCCGGCCGACAGCACCGCCCGCTCATAGTCGAGGCCGCTCATCAGCACCCCGGCGCCGCCGCCGACCGGGCCCATGACGTTCTCTTCCGGAACCTCGCAGTCCTCGAACACCAGCTCCGCGGTGTCCGAACCGCGCATGCCCATCTTGTCCAGCTTCTTCGAGACGCTGAAGCCCTTGAAGCCCTTCTCGATCAGGAAGGCGGTGACCCCGCCGTTGCCCTCGCCGGTGCGGGCATAGACCACCAGGGTGTCGGCCGAGGGGGCGTTGGTGATCCAGAACTTGGTGCCGTTGAGGACGTAGCGGTCGCCCTTCTTTTCGGCGCGGGTGCGCATCGACATGACGTCCGAGCCCGAGCCGGCCTCCGACATGGCCAGGGAGCCCACGTGCTCGCCGGAGATCAGCTTCGGCAGATAGCGGCGCTTCTGCTCGTCCGTGCCCCAGCGGCGGATCTGGTTGACGCAGAGGTTGGAGTGGGCGCCGTAGGACAGGCCGATCGAGGCCGAGGCGCGCGACACCTCCTCCATGGCCACGACGTGTTCGAGGTAGCCGAGGCCAAGGCCGCCCCATTCTTCCTCGACGGTGATTCCGTGCAGCCCCAGCTCTCCCATCTCGGGCCACAGCTCGCGGCGGAACTGGTTCTTCTCGTCGATCTCGGCGGCCAGCGGCGCCAGCCGGTCGGCGGCCCAGCGGGCGGTGGTGTCGCGAATGGCGTCGGCGGTTTCGCCGAGGCCGAATTCCATCGATTGGGGGGCGTTGGGAATGCTCATGACGGCGGGCGTAGCACCGCCGACGCGCCGGGCAAAGTCAGTCGGGCCGACCCCAGCGCCGATACAGGCTCCACGAGGAGATGCCGACGCAGGTCAGGCCGATCAAGGCCAGCATCCAGCCGATGAGCGTGAAGTCGCCCATGAACGAATCGTCGCTCATCGCCTTGCGGAATGCGGCGGCCGCGGCGGCGCAGGCGCCCAGTCCCACCACGCCCATGATCACGAAGGCGCCCGTCTGCCCCCAGTCGAATCTGCGCGGCGCCGCCGGCTCATTCTCGTGGCGAAGGACGGAGAGTTGCGGCTCGTCGCCGAAGACTTCCATCGCGTCGGGCGAGTGCGCGGCGGGCTCGCCCGGTCCCGCGGGCATGGACCCGCTGTCGGGAAAGCCGGATTCAGCCACCGGCGCAGCGGTCAGCGGCTCCACCGGAGCCATGGCGGGAGCGGGTTCCGCCAGAGCCGGGAAGTCGCCTTCCGAGGCGCTTGCGGGAGATCCGGTCTCTGCAGGCGCGGTAGCGGCCTGATCCTCCTGCGCCGCGGGTGTGGTCTCCTTGAGGAGTGGAAAGCCGGGCAGCGGCCCGCTGCCCACGCCCGCATAGGGGAAGAAGCGCGGGTCCGCCGGCGCTGCGCCCGTCGACTCGTGAGCCGTCCAGGGACCGGAGGAGGATTCCGTCCCTTCGACCGGCAGGACGGCGGCCTCGGGCGCATGGGCCTCGGCCGGAACCGGCCCGGACGTTCCTTCGGGCGGGGGCAGGGGGGCGACCAGCAGGTCCGCGAGGTGGATCGGAGATTCCGGATCTGCGACGAACAGGGCGCGTTCCGCGGCGCGACGGCGCAGCGCGCTGTCCGGAGCCGGCGGCTCCGGCCACCCGAACAGGGCGTCGGCGGCCTCGCTCGCGCGGCCGGCGTTCAGTCGCCCGAGCACGTCCGAGGCCAGAAACCGCTCGACGCCCACCGATATGGCGAAGCTGGCCAGGGCGTCGAACTGGTGCTGGTTCAGGGGAATGGCGACCTGCTCGTTCAGGGCCTTCACCACCGGCAGCAGGTCGTACTGCAGGAGCAGTTCGGCGTCCTGTTCGCCGACAGTCAGGCCTTCGCGGGCCGAGGCCGTATGGCCATAGCCGATGGTCCAGCGGCCCTCCTCATTGAGGACGGCGCGCGGACGGAAGCCCTCGAAGCTCTTGATGAGGACGACTCCCTCGCGGGAGACCTTCAGACGTGATCTGGCCGTGTCGGACACCGGATTGACCCAAATCGAGACGCAAACGCTCGCTCGCCAAGCGAACCAGCAAGCCTTGCGCCTAGAGCAGGACGATCGTCGCCAGCCCGAGGAAGATCAGGAAACCGAAGAAGTCGGTCGTGGCCGTGACGAAGACGGCGGAGGAGACGGCGGGGTCGAACTTCAGCCGCGACAGGGTGAGGGGGGTCAGCACCCCCACGGTTGCGGCGACCAGCAGGTTCAGCACCATGGCGGCGGCGATGACCAGGCCGATCCTCCAGTCCTCGTCCCAGAACCAGAAGGCGGTGGCGACGCCGATCAGGGGCGCCAGCACCAGCCCGTTGGCCATCCCCACCAGCATTTCACGCCAGAAGGTGCGCGGCGCGTTCGAACTGTTCAGCTCGCGGGTGGCCAGGGCGCGGACGGTCACCGTCAGGGCCTGGGTGCCCGCGTTCCCGCCGATGGCCGAGACAATCGGCATGAGGATGGCGAGGGCCACGATCTGCTGGATGGTGCCCTCGAACCAGCCGATCACGCTGGCCCCGAGAACCGCCGTCGCCAGGTTGATGGCCAGCCACGGCACGCGGCCGCGGACGATCTCGGGCACGGAGGAGCCGCGATCCTCGTCGGCGACGCCGGCGAGGCGGAGGATGTCCTCGCGGTTCTCCTCCTGGATGATGTTGACGATGTCGTCGACGGTGACCTGTCCCACCAGCCGCCCGGCGCTGTCGATGACCGGGGCGGAGATGAGGTGGTACTTCTCGAAGATGTAGGCGACCTCTTCCTGGTCCTGGTCGACGGCGATCTCGTTGACCGGGTCCATGATCTCGCTGAGCGGCGTGGCGCGCGGCGTGCGCAGCAGGCGGCTGACGGGGACGCCGCCGACGGGGCGGTTCAACGGGTCGACGACGTAGATGTCGAAGAACAGCTCGGGCAGTTCCTCGCCCTGGGCGCGGACGTGGTCGATGGTGTCGCCGACGTTCCAGAACTGCGGCGCGGCCATGACCTCGCGCTGCATCAGGCGGCCGGCGGAGTCCTCGGCGTAGCCCAGCGAGCTTTCGATGGCGGCGCGGTCTACCTCGGGCATGGCCGCCAGCACCTTCTCGCGCTGGTCGTCCTCGAGGTCCTCGACCACCGCCGCCGCGTCGTCGGAGTCGAGCTCCTGCAGGGCCTCGGCGAGGGTCAGGTGGGGAACGCGCTCCAGCACCTCCTCGCGGATGCCGTCGTCGAGCTCGGGCAGGGTCTCGGCCAGCAGGTCCGGCGGCAGCCAGAGGGTGACGACGGCGCGATGCTCGGCCGTCAGGAAGCCCATCAGGTCGGCGACGTCGGCGGGGTGCAGGTCCTCGAGCAGGCCGCGGAGCTTGAGGCCGTCGCCGTCGTCGGCGGCGTCGACGACCTTCTCGACGAAGGCGGGGGTGAGGACGTAGTCCTCGTCGAGGGCGACGTGCTCGATGTCCTCATCGGCGACGGGGAGGGGCAATGAGTTGGAGTTCATGCCGGGACTCCCAAAACGTCAGCTACAAGCCGATGATTTTCCTCGAAAATAATATTCAGTTCCGATTTGGTGCGGTCGAGAAGACTCGAACTTCCACGGGTTGCCCCACAGCGACCTCAACGCTGCGCGTCTACCAATTCCGCCACGACCGCTCGCATCGGAGGGGGGCAGATAGCGGGTGTCGGGGCGAAAGGGAAGGGGGGCGGGGGGAGGAATTGGGCGGTAGGCAACGGGCAGCAGGCAGCAGGCATCAGGTGGCTGAGCGTGGGGGCACGTCAGTCGGCGGGGCGGCCCTGCACGCGCGTGATGAGGCCGTGGAGCATTCGGCCCAACTCGTCCGCCTGCTCCAGAAGCGGTTCGGCGGTCTGGGGCGGGGCGAGCCCGACGCGTTCCGCGAGGATCAGATGGGTCTCAAGCTCCTTGAGGGACCCGCGGGCGATCCGCAGGAAGTTCAGATAGGCCGACTTGCTGGCGCGGCCGTAGCCTTCGGCGATGTTGGCGGCGATCGAGGCGGCGGCGCGCCGGCTCTGCGAGGTGAGGCCGAAGAGTTCGTCCCGGGGATAGCTGCGTGTCAGCGCATAGGTGGCCACGGCGATGTCCATCGCCTTCTGCCAGACCAGCAGGTCACGGTGGCTACGAACTGCGGACATTCACACCTCCCGAAGGCGCTACTCCACTGTTGCCTGTTGCCTGTTGCCTACCGCTTACCGCCTTCCCCTACGCCGCCCCCGCCATGAAATCGTAGACGTCGGCCGGGCGCGTCACGGTGATCGCGATGCGGTCCTCGCGGATCTCGATGGCGCCGCGGGCGACCGGGTGGTTGTTGGCGAGGATCCAGACCTCGTCGTGCTCGGAGGCGTCGAGCGGAATGACGGCCCCGCGGCCCATGCGCAGCAGCTGGGCCATGGGCAGCACGGAGCGCCCCAGCACAACCGAGATCTCCACGTCGACGGCTTCGATCTGGCTCATGGGGGGACTCGACGCGGACTGAACTTCGGACGGGTGATCTTGCATGACGCTCCCGACCCCCACATTGGAGCGTCATGGTTTCCCCAACCTTAAGCGAATCGACGGCGAAGCTGATCCGCGCCGACGGCCGCCCGGCCGACTGGGCCGTCTCGTCGGGCCAGGTCGACTACCCCGCCGCCGTCGCCACAATGGAGGCCCGCGCCGCGGCCATCGCGGCGGGCGAGGCGGACGAACTGGTCTGGCTGCTGGAGCACCCGCCGCTCTACACCGCCGGCGTCTCCTCGAAGGACAGCGACCTGCTCGATCCCGGCCGCTTCCCGGTGCACCGCACGGGCCGCGGCGGGCAGTTCACCTACCACGGGCCCGGCCAGCGGGTGGCCTATGTGATGCTGGACCTCGACCGGCGCGGCCGCGACGTGCGCGCCTTCGTGCGCGGGCTGGAGCAGTGGATCGTCGGCGCGCTGGACGAGTTCGGCGTCCCGGCCGGGACCCGCGAGGGGCGGGTGGGCGTGTGGGTGGAGCGCAAGGGCCCCGGCTGGTCGCGCGAGGACAAGATCGCCGCCATCGGGGTCAAGGTGCGCCGCTGGGTCAGCTTCCACGGGATCAGCCTGAACGTCGAGCCGGACCTGTCGCACTTCGCCGGCATCGTGCCGTGCGGCATCCAGGAGCACGGGGTGACCAGCCTGGTCGACCTCGGCGTGCCGGCGACGATGGACGAGGCCGACGCGGCGCTGAAGACGAGCTTCCGAAGGGTGTTCGGGGCGGTGCGGGAGGTGGAGGCGTTGGGGTGAGGGGGGGCGGTGCGCGGGGCTGATTATGACTCATCGCAGACATTCCGAAAGTCCGCTTCCAGACCCACCGCGATGCAATCGTGTGGGAAGGGTAGCTGTTGTCCGATTTGTTGGTCGGGGTGGGGAAGGTCCGATCATCGGCGGCTGGTGAGATCGACCTTCACCTCAAGTTTGGGGGGCGGGCCGCAGGCAGGCTAGTCAGGGACGTCAGCCACGCGGACGAGTTCGCACATCAGGGCATCTACGCTGGGGATCGCAGGCTGCTCCCCGCTCCGGATCGAGTGATCGACCGCCGCCGCCGCCTCGCTCAGGGACGAGAAGCCGAAGGAGCCCGCCGCTCCTGCCAAGCGGTGGGTGATAGAAGCGAAATCATCGTCGTCAGGCGACGCCAGCGCGAGGCGCTTGAGGTCGTCCCGGCAGCGTCTCACAAAGTCGGCGCGCAGCTGAGAGATCGGATCGCTCAAGCGGAACCCCTGAGCATTCCCCGCACCTGGTCTCCGAGGGTCAGGGGGTCGAAGGGCTTGATCACCACGCCGATGGCACCCCGGCCGAGGAGGCGGGCAATTTCGTGATCCTGGGTCTGAGCGGTCATGAAAATCGCCGGCATCGACTTCGACATCCCACGGATCTCCGCCAGAAGCGCCGGCCCGTCCATGTCCGGCATCATCACGTCGAGCAGAAGGAGGTCAGGCTGCAGCCCGTCCGCCAGCAAGCGCAGTGCGTCGGCGCCGGAGACCGCGGAATGCACCCGGGCGTCGCCGCTGAGCTCGAAGGCGAGGGCCGTGAGCGCGCGGATGTTCTGGTCGTCGTCGACATGAAGGATGCAGAGTTCAGACACTAGCGCTACTCCGGCAGTTCGAGGGGGACCTCGAACCAGAAGGTGGATCCCTGCCCTGGCGCGCTGTCGACGCCGATGCGACCGCCCATCAGTTCGACGAGTTCGCGGCAGATGCTGAGGCCGAGGCCGGTGCCGCCGAACCGGCGGTTCGTCGACTCGTCGGCTTGAACGAATCGTTCGAACAGCCTCCCGGCGAGGGCGGGCTCTATGCCTATTCCCGTATCGGAGACCGAGACATGAAGCGCCCGCCGACCGTCGGCGCGCGTTGAGGATCGAACCGCAACGCCCACTCCGCCTGCGTTCGTGAACTTCACCGCATTGCCGAGGAAGTTCAGGAGGACCTGCCGCAGGCGGGCCGGGTCGCCGAGCAGCGTCCCGGGAACGTCCGGGGCGACCTCCTGAGTGAACCAGAGGCCTTTCTCCTCGATCTGGCCCAACACGACTTCCGCCGCCTCCCGAACCAGGGCGCGCGGGTCGAAGGGGCGCAGATCAAGGACGAGGGCGCCGGCCTCCAGCTTCGAGTAGTCGAGCACGTCGTTGATCACGGCGAGAAGCACCTCGCCGGAGAGGTGGATCCGGTGGGCGCATTGGCGTTCGATCGGTCCCAGGCCTTCCCGGGACTGCAGTATCCGGGCGAAGCCGATCACGCTCGTCAGGGGCGTGCGCAGCTCATGGCTCATATTGGATAGGAAGCGGGATTTCGCTTCCGATGCGGCCTCAGCCCGGTCGCGGGCCTTGCGGAGTTCCTCTTCCAGACGGCGACGTTCCGAGATGTCGCGGATCACAGCGATGATTTCAGACGGCGCGCCGTCATCTCCGGTTACGGCCTGAAAGCTGGTTTCGACCCAGACCGTGCCGCCATCCTTGCGGAGCGCCCGTTGCTGCAGCGTGCACCGCCGGAGGCCGCCCGCCAGTTTGGAGAAAGCCTGCAGCAACTCGGGGCGGTCGTCCGGATGCACGAAGTCCTGGGCCGGTCGCCCGGCCATTTCCGCGGGTCGATAGCCGAGCAGCGACGTCACCGCTGGCGAAATGTAGCCACTGCGGCCGTCGAGATGCAGGCGGGTCACGACGTCGTCCATGTGATCCGCGAGGAGCCGGTAGCGTGCCTTGCTGCGCCGAAGCCGGTTCATGGCTGTGTGGCGTTCGGTGATGTCCTGGACGACGCCGAACAGGGCTTCGACCCGCCCGTCCTCCGCCACCTGCCGAAGAGCGCTCAGGACAACCCGGCGCGTTTCGCCATCCGGTCGCTGAATTGAAGTTTCGAACTCCTCCTGGCTGCCCTCCCGCAGCACGCGCCGGATGAAGGCATCGCGGGCGGAGCGCTCCTCGGGGGTGTAGAAGTCGGCCAGCGCATCTCTGCTTACCGGGCTGCCTGGCGGCAGGCCGTAGATGCGGTAGACCTCGTCGGACCAGGCCAGCTCGCCCGTGTCCAGCCGCCAGCGCCAGTGGCCGACGCGGGAGACGGCCTCGGCGAGCTCCAGAAGACGTCGCTTCTCGTCCGCCACGAGGCGCTCGGCGGTCAGGGCGATCTGCTCCGAGACGAGGTCGGCGATCTCGCGGAGCCGCTGGCGCTCCGCCTCGCCGAAATCGCGCGGCTTGTCGTCGATGAGGCACAGGGTGCCCAGATTGTGACCGGCCTCGTCGGTGAGCACTGCCCCGGCGTAAAAGCGTACGCCGCCGGGAGCCGTGACGTAGGGATTGTCGACGAAGCGCTGATCACGGGTCGCATCCGGCACCACCATTACGGCACCGGGCGGAAGCTGGATGGCGCGATTGCAGAAGGCGTCCTCGCGACGGGTCTCGCAGAGCTCCATGCCATGGCGGGACTTGAACCACTGCCGCTCCTCATCGATCAGTGAGATCAGGGCCGTAGGAACGTCGAAGAGGCTGGCGGCCAACCGCGTCAGGCGATCGAAGCGCGGCTCCGGCGGCGTGTCGAGAATACGAAGCGCCCGGAGCGCCTGCACGCGCCCCAGCTCGTCCTGGGGGGCAGGCGGGGTCAGATCCTTCACGACCGCGTTCCCGATTGCGCGACAGACGTTCCGCCGAACCCTTTGCGCGTCATGGTTCCCCACGACTGACTGCGGTTCAGGTACTGCCACACCCCGCGCAGCCGCCAGAAGTTGTTGAGCTGGCGGTAGCCGAAGTTCTCTAGCACGGCGACGCCGGTGAGCAGAACCAGGTCGCGGGCTCGCGGGAAGCGGCGAAGCTCTGATTCCTCAAGGGCGAGCGCCCCGACTGATATGACCACGCCGAAGGTGAAGCTGACGGCCAGAAAGGCCAACAGGTAGGCGGTTGAGAGCACGCCGGCGAGCCAGAACAGCGGGATGAGCACATAGCCGAGCAGTTCGACGATCGGGCCAAGGACATCGACGAGCAGAATGTAGCCGAAGCCGACCACCGCGACCCGGCCATATCGCGGCTTCAGGAGCACGTCCCGGTGCCGCTCGAAGGTCTCGAGAGCCCCGCGGTGCCAGCGGGCGCGCTGCCGGCCCAGGACGCGCAGATCCTCGGGCGCCTCGGTCCAGCACACCGGCTCCGGCACGAAGGCGATCCGGTAGGGCAGCCGCTTGTCACGCATGAGTCGGTGCAGCTTGACGACCAGCTCCATGTCCTCGCCGACGGTCCCGTGGGTATAGCCGCCCGCTTCGATGACGCGGGCGCGCCGGAACAGGCCGAAGGCGCCCGAGATGATGGTCAGGGCGTTGATCCGGCTCCACGCCAGCCGGGCCATGAGGAAGGCCCGCAAATACTCGACCGTCTGGAGCAGGGCCAGCAGGTTGCGCGGCGGCCGGACTTTCAGCACCCGCCCGTGCGAGATGGTGCAGCCGTTGGCGATGCGCACGGTGCCACCGACCGCCACGGTGCGCTCCGGATCCTCCACGAAAGGCTTCACGGCGCGCAGCAGGGCGTCGGGCTCGAGCAGCGAGTCGGCGTCCATGGAGCAGAAGATCGGCGCGCGCGAGACGTTGATGCCGGCGTTGAGGGCGTCCGCCTTGCCGCCGTTCTCCTTGTCCACGACGATCAGGCGCGGCTGATGGGCGGCGCCGTAGACGCCCCGGATAGGCGCGTGGGCGATGGCCTGTTCGTGGTGTCTCTGGATCGGGCGCAGTTCGAAGGTGTCGATCAGAACTTGCAGGGTCCCGTCCCGCGAACCGTCGTTGATCACGATCACCTCGAAACTGGGGTAGTGCAGCGACAGCAGGGACCGAACGCTCTCGGCGATGGTCAGGGCCTCGTTATAGGCCGGCGCGAGCAGCGCGATGGGCGGGGCGGCGTCGGCGTAGCGCCGCCAGAGGAGCCCTCCGGAAGCCGTCGGCGGCGTCTGGATCAGGGCCGCGGCGGCGAGCCCCAGCTGGATGAGATAGATCCCGTTTTGCAGAAGGCCCGTCCCGATGACGAACAGGGCGATGATCTCCGCCATGACCTGGAGCCCGCTGGCGATCGCCGCCATCATGCAGCCTCCACCGTCAGACCGCGCTCCGCCAAGGCCAGAGAAGCGGCCCTGCGCGAGAGATCGCCACCAGAGATGGCCATGCTGCGGAGGTGGGCGCGACCGGTGTCTCCGAGCGCTCCCAAGGCCTCGCCCGCGCGGAAGCGAACCCACCAGACAGGGTCCTCCAGCCGATCGGCCAAGGCTGGGACGGCGGACCGAAGCCCGATCCTGCCGGCCGCTTCGCAGGCTGCAGATCTGACCATCCACACCTCGTCGGCCAGAGCGGAGACGATCGTCGCTTCCGCAGCCGGATGGCGGAGGGCGGCGAGCCCGCGGATAGCTGCTATGCGGAGTTCGATCTCTGGGGCCCGGGCCGCAAGGCAGAGAGGCCGCAACGCCCGGAAGTCGCCGCTGGCCCCCAAGGCCTCCGCAAGGATGACCCGCGCCTCCCCCGACAGCCGCGTGTCTCCGAACGACTGAAGGGCGGCCCAAGGGCGCTCCGTTACCAACTGGCCGATGACCGGAAGGTAGAGCAGAGAATCCGACGTCTGGCGTCCGGCGAGGTCGGTGAGGACTTCGTCCAGCTCGGGCGGCGCGGACAGTTCGATCAATGAGTGCATTATTCCGACGCGAAGTTCGGCCGAGTGCGCGTGCGCCAGCGCCTCTCGAAGGGCGGTGACAGCAGCCTCGCCCGGGAAGATCGCCAGCGCTTCCGCCGCGGCCAACCTGCCTGCGACCGAGCCTCGCGACAGACGCCGGCGAAAGATCTCATCCACACCGAAAGCGTGGAGGGCCGAGATCAGTCGTTCCCGCTCCTCGCCCCGTACGAGGGACAGGATCTCGAGCAGCGCTTCAGCCATCAGGCGAGCGCGGTGGCGGACGCCGCGCAGCCGGCCAACTGCATCCCCCGCCCCGTTCATGATGTCGAGCAGGCCCTGCTGGATAAGCCGGCGATCGCGCTCGCGCCGTTGCTCGGTCCGCTCCCGCAGGACGCGAGCGAGAATGAGAGCGACCATCCACCCCAGGGCGGCGGCGGAAAGGATGATCGACACCGACCAGATCAGCAGCAGCTCGCCCATCAGAATCGCCAGCCAAGCCCCAGCGACAGTTCATGGCGGTCGTAGGCGTCGCGGTCCTCGGAGACGTATCCCGTCCTGAGGAGGAGTCGGTCGGTCAGGCCCAACTCCGCCCCGACGCTCCACGCAGCCACCTGGGTGGTGGAGCCGTCAGACGATTCGGGCGCGTCGGCGTGACCGACACGCAGGGCCAGGCGATCGGTCGCCTGCCACCGCGCGGACGCGGCATAGCCTGACCGGTAGTCCCCCCGCTCATCCCAGACGTTGATCCATCGTCCGGAAAGCTGAAAACGGCCTCCGGCGAGGTCGAGAGCGAGCCCGGGATGCAGTCCTGTGACCGTGCCTGTCGGATAGCGGGCCAATGAGGCGTCGAACGTCGCGGCGAGACTTCCGGCCAGTCGCGCCTGTCCCCCAGCGGCTACGGCCAGCTCGGGGCGATAGTCGGCGTCAGGCGCGCCGCCGACCGCGACATAGGCCGCGCCGCGTGCGAACCTCCGGTCGACCCGCGCCTCGAGGTGGACGTCCCGATCGTCGAATCGCTCGGTGCTCTCAACCGCCAGTCCCACGGTCCACAGATCGCCCAAACGCCGCGAGGTGGCGACGCGTGCCTCGCTCCAGTCCGGCAAGCCGCCCGAGAGCCTGCTGCGGGCGGCCGCCACTTCCACCCTCCAAGTCTCCTCCGGCCGGAGCGAACGGCGGAGCCCTGCAACCTCAAGGCTGTCGGACCCCGCGGCTTGGGCCCGCTCAAGGTAGTCCCGCGCGGCGACCGGATCGCCACGACGTTGTGCGATGCGGGCCAGACCGATCCAGGCGTCCGCATAGACCGGCGCGCGATCCGTCACCCGTTCGAGTTCGCCATGGGCCTCGTCCAATCGTCCGAGCGTCAGCAGCGCCAGGCCGAGGTTGAGGCGGGCGTCCACGTCCTCCGGACGGGCGAGGAGAACCTGTTCCAGCTTCGCGGCGGCTTCAGCAGCCCGTCCCGCCCTGCGGTCGGAAACCGCCGACCTGTAGAGGCTGTCGGGATCGACCTGGACTGCGGCAGGCGGTGGTTCAAGCGGGACGCCGATCACGCGCCCCTCCTTCTGATGCGCCGGACGTCAGCAGCAGCCGCCGAACGCGCTGGCTGAGTTCGTCGGGGATGAAGGGTTTGACGAGATAGTCGGCGGCGCCGAGCTGGAGCGCGCCGACGATATCCTGTTCGCGCTTGAGGGCGGTGAGCATGATCACCGGCGCCTCTGACAGAGCGCCGCTCTTGATGCGCCGCAGCACCTCGAAGCCGTCCATGACCGGCATAAGGGCGTCGAGAACGATCAGGTCGGGCGACTGCTCCCGGATCGCAGCCAGCGCCTCGCCGCCGTTCTCGGCGGTGGAGAGCTCGTGCCCGTCGGCCGACAGGCGGTGGACCAGCAGGGCGCGCAGCAAGGGATCGTCGTCGGCGATCAGTATGCGGCTGGCAGGCATCGGGCGTCGGACCTCCGTCACAGCGCCCCCCGAACCGGCATCATCCGACGGGCGGACTAAACGAACTCCTACCTGCGGCTACGTTTCCCTGAATAACCCTGTTTCTCGCCCCCAGGAGGTGCGAACGTCCGCTGTTGGACAGTGTGCGAACTTCCGCATGTGGCGCTCTGCGGGCTCCGCCACGCACGCCATGTGCGGGCAAGCTCGAGACGCCTCTCGCCTCATTCCGGCCTGATCTCCTTCTTTGCGCCGCGACAGGCGGTGGGCGGGAGGCCAGTATGTCTGACAAACGCGCGACGCATCCGGTCTGGCCCACCGAACCCGGTGCTGACCGCCACCGTCACCAGAGACGTAGCTCCGGCCTCTATCGCCGCCCTTGCGGCTTCCACTCGCAGCCGCTCGACTGCCTTGGCTGGGGCCAAGCCCGTGGATTTCGTGAAAGCCCGTGTGAACTGCCGGACGCTGAGCGCCGCCTGATCGGCGAGTCGCTCGACCGGCAGCGGTTCGTCCAGCCGCGACCTCGCCCAAGCGAGGAGGGGCGCGAAGCGATTATCCGGCGTCACCATCTCCAGCAGTGCCGAATGCTGCGACTGCGAGCCTGGCCGGCGATGGTAGACCACCAGCCTTCGCGCGACCCTCCTGGCCAGTTCGTCGCCGAAGTCGCGTCCGACCATGGCCAGAGCAAGATCGATTCCGGCCGTGACCCCGGCCGACGTCCAGATCCCCTCATCTTCGACGAAGATGCTTTCGCCGTCGACGCGGATCTTCGGATGACGGCGCTGCAGCTCGGCTACGGCTGCCCAGTGGGTCGCGGCCCTCCGACCGTCGAGGAGTCCGGCGGCAGCCAGTACGAAGGCTCCGGAGCAGACGCTGGCGACGCGGCGCCCCTCAGCGGCGGCGAGCCTCACGACCGACATCACCGCCTCGTCGTTCAGCGCCTCCTTCAGCGTATCGGCCCCCGGCACCAGAAGAGTGTCGCCCGGCCCGATCTCCGCGAGCGGCGCCGTCTGCATGATGAGGCCTGACGAGCTTCGGACCGGGCCGCCCTTCGACGAAACCAAGGTCATGGCGTAGGTGCCGCCGAAGTCTCCGGCGACCTCGAACACCGCCGCCGGTCCGGTGGCGTCGAGGATCTGGAAGCCCTCGTAGGCGAGGAGCGTGACCCTGTGCATAGGGTGTCCTGAAACGACGGATCTATGTCCTTCAGGCCATAAGCGACGCGGATTAGTCAAGCGCTCCGCCAACGGCCCGCAGGGGCCAGGGAGATCCTGATGATGACCCGACGTTCGATCATTGCCGCCGCCGGGGCGGTCGCAGCCACGGCCTCCGCTCCGGCTACCGCCTCCGACCGAGGCGACCCGCGCACGATGGCGGATGACCTAGGGGTCAGGCTGCTGGGCGACGAACAGATCGGCATGCTGCTGTATCCGGGTTTCACCGCGCTGGACTTCGTCGGCCCGCACCACTTTCTGGCCGGCCTGTTCGGCAGTCAGGTGCACCTGGTCACCAACCAGGCGGACCTGAGGCCGGTGACGAGCGACGCCGGCCTCGCGGTTCAGCCGACCACTACGCTCGAGGACTGTCCGGCTGAGCTGACTGTCCTGTTCGTGCCCGGCGGGACCGCCGGCACGATCGCCGCTGCCAGGGACCGGCCGACGGTGGAGTTCGTCCGCGACCGGGCGGCGCGTGCGAGGTACGTCACTAGCGTCTGCACGGGCTCGCTGGTGCTCGGAGCCGCAGGGGTTCTCCAAGGGCGGCGCGCCACCTCACATTGGTCGGTTGTTCCCCTACTAAGCCAGTTTGGCGCTGCACCTGAGCGCGCGCGGATCGTCCGCGACGGCAACCTCATCACCGGAGCCGGCGTCTCGGCCGGGCTCGATTTCGGCTCTGCGCTGGTCGCAGAGCTCCGGGGGCGGCCGATGGCCGAGGCGGCGGTCCTCATGGCGGAATACGATCCGGAGCCGCCGATCGCGGGCGGTTCGCTGCAAACCGCGCGCCGCGAGATCGCCGACCTTCTCACGAGCTCGCTGGAGCCCTTTGTGCGCGATGCGGCCACTCTCGGGGTCCTGTGATGGTTGCGATCGCGGCGGCTCCGCAAACACTGGATGCCGTCGCCATCCGCTGGTTCCAGTCTTCAGATCGCAAGATCTGCCAGCGGATCGCGGCGGCGGCGGCGATGAGCTCCTATGGCCGACTTATGCCCCAGCACAGCTTCGCGTTCACACCGGAGGCGCCGCTGGAGCCTGCCGAGGTGCGCCTAGTCGCCACGCTTGGCGACGAACCGGTCGGCTTTCTGGAGCTTGTCGGAACCCATGTCTCCAACCTGTTCGTCGATCCCGCCCATCAGGGTCGCGGGATCGGCTCGGCGCTGATGCGTGCGGCGGAAGAGACTGTACCGGGAGACATCACGCTCTCTGTCTTCACCACTAATCCGGCGGCCCGCCGCCTTTACGAGAGGCTCGGATTTCGTTTCGACGGCCTGTCGCGGACGACGTTCCACGGGCTCGCCGTTGACGTGTGGAAAATGCGCAAGCCTCGCCCTGTGCGGCACAGGGTGAGGAAGTTCGACTTGGCCATCCTCGACTTCGACGGCGTGCTGGCCGACAGCGCGCCGTGGATGCTGGCGAACATCGGAGGCCTCTGCCAGCGACACGGAGTGCGTCGGCCCGACGACGCCATGCTCGAGCGTCTGCGGGGCCTGTCGAACCGCCAGATCCTGAAGGAGCTGCGGGTTCCCTTCTGGAAGCTGCCGGCCATTGCACGCGACATGCGCGGCATGTTCCTCGCCGAGGCCGCAACGATCCCGCTGTTTCCGGGTGTTCAAGACTTCCTCGACGGCCTCCACGAGGCCGGCGTGCGGCTGGCCCTGGTGAGCTCCAACTCCGAGCCGGCCGTCCGCGAGATCCTCGGGGCGGACAGCACGGCCCGGATCAGCCGGTTTCGTTGCGGAGCCAGTCTGTTCGGCAAGGCGCCTCAGTTCACTCGCGTACAGCAGGAACTGGGCGTCGCCCCTGGCCGGGTCCTCTGCGTCGGCGACGAGACCCGCGACGTCGAGGCGGCGCGGAAGGCCGGCTTCACCAGCGCCGCCGTCACCTGGGGGTACGCGAGGCCCAAGGCGCTGCAGATCGCCGCTCCGGATCATCTAGTTGACGGCTTCGAGGCGTTGTCGGGACTCATCATCGCCTGAGGCTGGAACCGCCGAGCCTGAAGTGCCGCATCCACTTGAGAAAAGATCGACCCGGGCAGGAACAGGGATGTCGGAAACCATCACCCTTAGGAAAGCAAGCGCCGCCGATCACGCCAGGATCATGAGGATTTGGCGCGAAGCTTCACGTGTGGGTCATCCCTTCCTCTCTGAGGAGGATCTGGATGCGCAGGAGCACACGACCCGCCGGGAGCACCTGCCGCAGGCCGATATCACAGTCGCTGCTCGGAACGGAGCGATAGTCGGGTTCATAGCGACCTTGGGCGACAGCGTCGGCGGCCTCTTCGTTGCGCCAGATGCTCAGGGGCAAGGCATCGGTCGGCGGCTAGTCGAAACTGCCCAGGGCCGAAGCTCATCTCTGAAGCTGACGGTTTACGAGGCCAACCGTCAGGCCCGCGCTTTCTACGCCCGGCTCGGCTTCCGCCCCGTCGGTAGGAGCGAGCGGGACGTCGAGGGCCGTCCGCTTCCTGTGCTCATTCTTGGGTGGGAAATCGGAGGATGTCCGTCCACCCGCCGCGTGTGAAGAGACGATGTGGCGGCCGCCAACCGGGTGCCGACCTTCGACGAGATGGTCTTATGGACCTGACTGAGGTCTCTATGGGAATGTCGCGTTTCCGGAGAGCAGGGACTGACCGCTCATGGCGCACTCGCGACGCCCGGACCCGCTTCTGCTGACCCAGAGTGTCACTTCCGAGCGTCCGCTTGGCGGACGGCCGCGGCGTCATCCCGTTGGCGCGAGATGCATAATCCGATGGTCCTCGGAGAATGCGACCCGCCATCGCATCGGTTGATGCTGAAACCGAATTATCAGAACATCCCTGTCGTCGCCGACCGTGGACAGGCGGACGTCGTTCAGCGCTCCGACGGCTCGGCCAAGCTGGAGGCCCCATTCGCGAAGGAATGGACCGGCGGCCTGCAGACCCGCTTCCGTAAATACGCTCTCGTCGAGATCGCCCGCGGCGGCCGAGGCCAGGGCGAGCCGCACCGCCCGTTCCCTCGGGGCGTCGAGAGCCACGGTGGGTCCGAAGTCAGGCGTCAGATGGAGATCGAGGATATTTTCCGCGACGAGGGGAAGAAGCCGATGCTGATTGGTCAGCACGATCACCGCCAGCCCGTCGTCCCAGGCGTACTGGACATCCGCCAGGGCAGGCCCGCCGGAGTGGGCGGCGATGGGTCGTCCCCGGGTTGATCGGCTGTTCCAGCCGACGCCGAAGGAGGACGGGGCCCCGCTTGCCAGGCGCGCCGGCCTCAGCATGTCCTCGAGGGCTTCCCGCGGTAGGAATCCGGTCTGCAAGGCCTGAAGCAGCCGGGCGACGTCTCGCGGCGAGGAATAGAGGCCTCCGGCGGCGTAGCCGTTGGCCGGATAGTGATATTCATGACGACGCAGGCCGTCGTCCGCGACAGTGTAGACGTCGGCGCGGCGTTCTAGCGGGCGGGCGCTCCGGATGTCGCCTGCCGTCACGGCATGGTCGTAAGCCGTGTCGTCGAGATCGAGGGGTCGGAGGACCTCCCGATCCAGAATCTCCGTGAAGCCCAGGCCGCTTGCCCGCTCCATGGCGCGATGCAGGATGACATAGTCGACAAACCCGTATCGCGCCTCGGCGCCGGGGACGTAGGCGAGCGGCGTCGCCAGCGCCGCCCGGACGATGCCATCGACGCTGCCGTCGTTGGGACCGATCGCTTCGGAGACGCCGGAGGCGTGGCCTGCGAGCCTGCGCAAGGTCACGCCGCTCCAGCTTTCCGGAACGCCGTCAAGGTGCCGGCCGACCGGATCATCCAGGTCGAGCACGCCGCGCTCCTGCAGGCGCATCAGGGCGACGGCGGTGAACAGCTTGGTGACGGAGGCCAGCTGGAACCGCGTGCGGTTCGTGACCGGCTGCTCCCACTCGACGTTCGCCAGCCCGTAGGTTCGCTCCACCTCGATCGCTCCGTGACGAACGACCACCACGGCCGCGCCGGGCGCTTCGGCGGCGGCCAGGTGGCGCGTCATGACATCGTCGATCGGATCGGCCCGGACCGGCGACCCGATCCAGACCTGGACCGCTGCGGCGAGGGCCAGCAGGCTTCGAAGGCGATGTCGCATGGGCTCAGGTCCTCGTGATGCGAACGTCGGCGAACCGACCTATGGTTTCGGGGCCGATCCACAGATCGACGCCGCCGGAGGCTCCCGCACCGCGCTTGAGGTCGCGGACGACGAGGGCGGGCTCGCCGGGATCTCCGAGGAACCACATCGCGATCGACCCCTGAACGGTGAGCCGGAAGCGGCTCCAGACGTCCACCTCCGCGTCCGCCCCGGCCTCATAGATTCCCGGGGTCTCCGACCGCAGCCGCTCCCATGGGTGGGTTGGCTCGCAGACGTACTGGATCACACGGCTTCGCCTCACAGGGTCGTCGGCACGGGCGTTGGCGACCCGGACGTAGATGCACTCGTACGCCAGCGGCTCGGCGACGGAGCGAAAGGCCACGCCGACGAATCCGCGCGCGCCAAGGGACGCGCCTGGGATCGGCGCTCCGCACAGCCACCCCTCCACCACGCCGTTGGTGAATCCCCCGACAGCCAGGCGATGGAGGCGGTGGCCCGGGACGAGCCCGAGCTGGTCGACCAGCTGGAGGCATGATCGCCCGCGGTGCACGACCTGTTTGACCTCGAGCGCGTTGGGCCCAAGGACCGGCGCCGCCGCCAGGGCCGAAAGGCCTGCGCACATTTCCCGGCGGGTGAACATTCCGGTCCCTCCTCAGCGCGCCGGGATTGGGACGTTGTCGGCGCCGCCTCGGACCGCCTGCTGCGGCCCTTGGGCGACAAGCATCGCGCTCAGGTCGCGAGCCAGCATCTGCGCGAAAGGCGCGTCGAGATTGCCGAGCACCGCATAGGCGTGGCCCGTCTCCCAGATGATCCGGGCCTCCGCATTGATCCCGGAGGCGGGCCCTCCGCCGCTGTGGCCGACGAGCGTGCGGCCAGGGGCGACGGGAATGAACTCCAGGCCGAACCGACGGGCGGGAGGGCCGGCCTCCGGGAGCGGCAGCTGTTCCAGGGGGACCAGCGCGCCGGCGCGCAGTGCGCGGAGGAAGCGGGTGATGTCCCCGACCGTCGAAAAGCCGCCGCCACAGCTGTTGCCCTTCCAGGACAGGGTGTCCCAGCTAGCTCGACGGTCGCCGAGGCCGAACGGATCGTCAGCAGCGAAGGCATAGCCTGTCGCCCGGCTCGGGAGGGTGCGGTCGTCGGTCAGGTAGGCCGTCGCCTCCATGCCCGCAGGCTCGAACACCTGTTCCCTGACATGGTCGTACCAGCTCTGCCCCGTCAGCCGCTCGATCATCGCTCCGAGGACGATGTAGCCCTCGTTCGAATAGGTGGACTGCGATCCGGGAGCATAGGCCAGCGGCTCGCCGGCGAAGATGGGAAACAGGTCCGCCATCTCATCGTACCGGAACTTCCAGTCCCAGCCTGCGCGATCGAACAGCATGCCAAGCCCGGACTCATGGTTCAGCAGTTGTTCGACGGTGATCGCGCGCGCCTCGGGCGGGCCGGGGTAGTCGGGAAGCACGCCGCCGATGGTGTCGTCCAGGCTGAGGCGGCCCTGCTCGACGAGACGTGCGATCGCGACGCCGGTGAACTGCTTGTCCATGGAACCGAGGTTGAAGCGGGTGCCCAGCTCGTTCGCCGATCCGGCCTCCCGGTCCGCTTCTCCGAAAGCCCTAGCATAGACCACGCTCCCGTCGGGCCCGGTGACGAGGACCGCTCCGGAGAAGTCGCCGTTGTCGACGGCGAACCGCACCCTCTCGTCGATGGCCTCGGCCAGTTCGGCCGTGCTTGCCGGGCTGGGCCCCGCCGGGCCTGAGTACGGCCTCGGTATGGGCACGAGCTGGAGATCGAGCAGGCCGCCGTCCGGGGCCAGGACGACGTCCGCCACGCCGTAACGCTCGCCGTTGCGGGCCAGCGTCAGCCGGGCGCGCTGATCGCGCTGCTGCAGATTGACCACGCGGACATCCGCATCGACCCCGCCGGCGAACAGGGCATGGAGGCGGTTCCTGACCTGCGAGCCCTCCGCGCCGGATCCGACGCGAGCCTCCAGCCGAACCTGTGCGGAGCGGTCGCCCTGCACGGCGGCGACCAGATCGTCCATCACCGAGGTCTGGCCGGCCTCGCCGGAAGCCTGCGGCGTCGCGTCGAGGTCCGTGCGCGCGGGCAGGGCGGCCGCCGCCGGACCGACATGCGCCAGGCCGAGCGAGAGACAGGCCCCGGCCGCCAGAAGCGCGGTCCTGGACGAACGAAGCTTGCGGGCCCGCCGTGGCGGCGTTTTGAAGGGCGTCATTGCATCACCGCCATTTCCCGCTGAACGGCGTCCCAGTCGGTCATGTAGACCGCCGCGGCCAGTCGGGCGATCGGCGCGGTGGGCTCCAGCTGGCCGGCCGCCAGCGCCTGATTGGTGTGACGACCGCCGGAAAAGGTAACAAGCAGAGGATGCGTGCCGGGCGCACCCGGCGCATGCCAAGACTGGTCCGTCTCCAGTCGCGCAGCCTGTTCGCGCGGGTCCCACTCGCCGTCGAAATGGTCGTCCTGAACATAGAGCCCGCGCGTGCTGCCCGCGCGCAGGGCGACAATCCGACCGGCCACGCCCTCGGCTATGGGATCGCGGGAGTAGACGAACTCGTACGGGTTGAGATGCACATGCAGGACGTCGCCCTCGCCCTCGTTCCTGTTGTACCGGCCGTCGAGAAGAAAGGTCTCCGGCTCGCCGAGCCTCAATGGCTTGGCGTTGAAGGACAATGTCGCCCCGATCAGCCGCACGCCGCTCGAGGTCGGCACGACCGAGACGTTGATCGCCGAGTTCAGGCTGGCCCCGCGAATGTCCTGTAGAGACGGCTGGCTCATCAGCGCCCGGAAGGCCACGTCGAGCTTGCGCTTCAACGCCTCGGCCTGGGCCTGGGTGATGCGCTCGCCCGACGCGGGTTGATGCAGGTGCAGAACCGGATCGTTCCGGAACCAGCCCGGCGCATTCCGGGACGGGTCGTCGCCCAGCGTCGTTCCCGGGCCATGGCTGCGCCAGAAGGCGAGCAGCGCGGTCTGCGCGAACCGGTCGGTGACCAGGAGATCCGCCCGCTGCGGCGCGGCCGAGGGGCGCGACCGGCCAGACGGCCCGCCTTCGACGGAAGCCGCGGGGACGGACGCGTCGGCCGAACTCTCGCCGGGGGAGGCTTCGCCTGGTGCAGCGCCGGGAGCGCGCTCGCCGGTGATCGCCGCGCGCAGGCGCTGCTCAACGGCAGGGCGGGCCCGGGCGGCGGCCGCCTCCGCGC
>JAFAEC010000104.1 GCA_023424215.1 Pseudomonadota bacterium | reverse complement strand
CCCTCCACCATCCTTCGGATGGTCCCCCTCCCCCGATGGGGGAGGAACTGTGAGACTCGACCAACTGCTGGTCGCCCGCGGCCTGGCCGAAAGCCGGGCGCGGGCGAAGGCGGCCATCGAGGCGGGCGGCGTGACCGTCGACGGCCAGCCGGCCAGGGCGGCGTCGCAGATGGTGGCGGAGGAGGCGGAGCTCGTCTTCGTCGACGCCCACGATTTCGTCAGCCGGGCGGCGCTGAAGCTGGAGCACGCGCTGACCCTCTGGCCGGTCGCGGTCGAGGCCCGCACCGTGCTGGACGTCGGCGCCTCCACCGGCGGCTTCACCGAGGTCTGTCTACGGCGCGGCGCGGCGCGGGTCCGGGCGGTCGACGTGGGGCAGGGGCAGTTGCATCCGCGCGTCGCCGCCGATCCGCGCGTGACCAATCTCGAGAAGACCGACGCGCGCGACCTGACGCCGGACCTGATCCCCGAGCCGCCGCAGCTGATCGTCTGCGACGCCAGTTTCATCGGCCTCGCCAAGGTGCTGCCGGCGGCGCTGGCCCTCGCGGCCCCGGGCGCCGACCTCGTCACCCTGGTCAAGCCGCAGTTCGAGATGGAGCGCCGCGCCGATGTCGGCCGCGGCGGCGTGGTCCGCGATCCGGAGGCGCGCCAGGCCGCGCTCGACCGCGTCGCCGCCTGGCTGGAAGAGCAGGGGTGGTCCGTACAGGCGACGGCCGAGAGCCCGATCCCCGGCGGCGACGGAAATGTCGAATGGCTGCTGTGGGCGAGAAGGCAGTAGGCGGTAGGCAGTAGGTGTCTGCGGCCTGGAACCAGCCGCAACGGGCCCCGGCGGCAGAGGCATCGGGTCCTTGAAGGGCCAACCCTGATCCCTACTGCCTACCGCCTGCTCCATTGAAAAGCCCCCGGCGGATCTCTCCACCGGGGGCCTCCGTCACGTCGCCGATCGACAGGGGGGCTGAAAAATAATCGGCGCCGCGATCTCGTCAGTAGCCGTCGCAGACGTCCTCGTAGCGAGTGACCACCCGGCCGTTCCAGTCGCGCGTCTCGTAGCGGACCGAGCGGCAGCCGTAGCGTCTGTCATACTGGCCGTAGCTGTAGCGGTTGTCGTAGCCGTACCGGCTGTCGTAGCGGTAACGGTCGTCGTACCGATAGCGGTCGTCGTAACGGTCGTAGCCGTAGTAGCCGCGGTCGTCGTAGTCGCGGTAGCCGGAGCGGTCGTAGTACCGCCCGCAGTCGCGGCCGGAGTCGTTGCCGACGCTGCCGCCGATCACCGCCCCGAGCACGCCGCCGAGGATGGAGCCCTCGGTGCGTCGACCACGGGCCGCGATCTGCGATCCGGCGACCGCGCCGATGCCGGCGCCGATGGTCGCGCCCGCGGCGGCCCGCTGGTTGCGGTCGCTGCGGCAGTAGTCGGGGTTGTCGTACCGGTCATAGCCGTAGCGGTCCTGACCGTAGTAGCCGTAGCGGTCGCCCTGGTAGCTGTAGGTCTGGGCGGAAGCCGTCGCGGGGGCCGTAATAAGTCCCGCGGCCCCGAGGGCGGCGGCGCCGAGGGCGGCCTTGCGGGTCCTGGAAATGTTCATCGACCTGGTCCTCGAAAGGTTAACACGATGGCCGAACGGCTCGGCTCCCCGTCTGTTGCATCGCTTGTAGGGCGAGCAAGCTGAACGGCCATTGAGCGCCGCGTTCATCTTCGTTCATGTTTCGCGCCGCCGCCGGTTCCGGCTATGAGCGGCGCGATGACAGAGACGCTGACCATCGCCCGCGTCGGGGCCCAGGGCGACGGGATCGCCGACACGCCGGGCGGGCCGGTGTTCGCACCCCTGACCCTGCCCGGCGAGACGGTGCGGGGCGAGGTGCGCGAGGGGCGGCTGGAGGCGGTCGAGGTCGTCACGCCCAGCCCGGAGCGGATCGCGCCTGTCTCGCTGCATTACGGCGAGTGCGGCGGCTGCTCGCTGCAGCACTGGGCGGCCGCGCCCTATCTCGAATGGAAGCGCGAGCAGGTGCGGCTGGCGCTGGCGCGCGAGGGGATCGAAGCCGGAATCGAGCCGACCGTGGCCACGCCGCCGGGCAGCCGCCGCCGGCTGGCCCTTCACGCCCGGCGCGGAGCGGACGGCCGGATCCTCCTCGGCTTCAAGGCGCGGCGGAGCTGGCGGCTGGTCGAGGTGACGGAATGCCCGATCGCTGATCCGCGGCTGGTCGCCGCCTTTCCCGCCCTGGCGCGGGTGGCCGAGCCCTTTCTGGAACACCCGAAGTCGGCCCCGACCCTGCACGTCACCGCCACCCTGACCGGGCTGGACGTCGACGTCACCGGCGTCGAACGCCGCACCGGCGGCCTGTCGCGGGATGCGCAGATGCGGGCCATCGCCGCCGCCGCCGAGGCCGATCTGGCCCGCCTGAGCCTGGCCGGCGAGACCCTGGTCATGGCGCGGCAGCCGACCGTGGCCTTCGGCCCGGCGACCGTGCCGCTGCCCGCCGGCGGTTTCCTGCAGGCCTCGCCGCCGGCCGAGGCGGCCATGGTCGAACGCGCCGTGGCGGCGGTGAAGGGGGCGAAGAAGGTCGCCGACCTGTTCTGCGGGGCGGGCACCTTCACCTTCCCGCTGGCGACCGTCGCCCCGGTGCTCGCCGCCGACGGCGCGGCCCCGGCCGTCGCCGCGCTGAAGGCCGCCGTCGGCTCGGCGCGCGGGCTGAAGCCGATCGAGGCGCAGGCCCGCGACCTGTTCCGCCGTCCGCTGGCGCCGTACGACCTGCGCGGCTGCGACGCCGTGGTGCTGGACCCGCCGCGGGCCGGGGCGCTGGAGCAGACCCGGCAGCTGCCGGGGACCAAGGCGTCCACCGTCGTCTACGTCTCCTGCAACCCCGCCAGCTTCGCGCGCGACGCCCGGCTGCTGATCGACGCCGGCTTCCGGCTGGAGCAGGTGACGCCGGTCGACCAGTTCCTGTGGTCGGCCCATGTCGAGCTGGTCAGCGTGTTCCGCCGCTAGGGCGATTTTCAGCTTGGCGGGGGGAAGTTTCGCGACCTAGTCTGGCGTTTGTCTGCGCCGCCCGCGCCGGAGCCCGGAAGCCGCCTTGTCCCTGACCCTCGGCCTGATCGCGACCGTCCTCAGCGCGGCCGCGTCCCCGCAGACGCCGCCGATCTTCCAGCCCGGCGCGCCCGGCCAGCCCACGCGCGTGATCACCGCCGGCGAGTCGGTCGGCCTGAGCCGCACCGGCTTCACCGCCGCCGACGTCCGCTTCATGCAGCACATGCTGGTGCACCACGCCCAGGCGGTGGAGATGGTCGAGTTGCTGCAGGCTCACGGGACGGACCGGCAGGTCCGGCTGCTGGGCGAGCGCATCGCCCTCGGCCAGGCCGCCGAGATGGAGCAGATGCGCGACTGGCTGACGGCGCGCCAGCAGCCGGAGACGGCCGCGGATCTCCACGCCGGCCATGGCGGGCACGCCGGACACGGCGCCCCGTCCGACACGCCGCTGATGCCCGGCATGCTGTCGCCGGCGCGGATGCAGGCGCTGGCGGCCGCCCGGGGACCGGCTTTCGACCGCCTGTTCCTCGAGGGCATGATCGCCCATCACCAGGGCGCGCTGGACATGGTCGACGGCCTGATGAGCCTGCCGGACGCCGGCGAGGAGCCGCTGCTGTCCGACTTCCTGAGCTCCGTTGTCGCCGACCAGTCGGCCGAGATCCTGCGCATGCAGTCCCTGCTTTCCGACCTGAACCCCACCGCCGAGGACCGGCCATGATCGTTCGCAGCCTTCTGCTTTCCTCCGTCGCCGGCGTCCTGCTCGCCTCGGCCGCCGCCGCCCAGACCCCTGATCCGCGCAGCAGCCTGTCGCCGGGCCTGCGCGACGCCGGTCAGGTCGCCTCGGGGCTGGAGCTCGAGCATTCGCTGGAGCCGGCGCCGGGCTTCTTCGACCCCGAGGCCATCTTCGCGCCGCAGCCCCGCCGGCCGCAGGGGGAGGCGACTCCGCCGGCCGCGGCGCCCGCCGAGCCGCCCGCCCGGCCGCGCTACAGCCCGCTGGCCCTGGCCAACAGCGACATGGCCGTGTCGGACGGGCGGCTGTTCGTCGGCAGCTTCCACGGCTTCAACGCCTACGACCTGAAGGCGGGCGCGGCCCCCGAACTGGTCATGTCGGTCGTCTGCCCGGGCGGGCAGGGGGACGTCTCGATCCACGGCGACCTGCTGTTCATGTCGGTCGAGCAGAACCGGGCCCGCCTCGACTGCGGCACGGCCGAGGCCGAAGGAGAGGTCAACCCGGAGCGCTTCCGCGGCATCCGCATCTTCGACATCTCGGACCTGAACGCCCCGCGCCAGATCGCCGCCGTCCAGACCTGCCGCGGCTCGCACACCCACACCCAGGTGCCGCACCCGACCGATCCGAACATCCTCTACCTCTACAACTCGGCGACCTCCGGCGTGCGCAAGTCGGAGGAGCTGGGCATCTGCTCCGACGGCCAGCCCGGCGACAACCCGGAGACCGCCCTCTATTCGATCGATGTGATCAAGGTGCCGCTCGACGCGCCGGAGCAGGCCGCCATCGTCAGCCGGCCGCGCATCTTCGCCGACCGCGAGACGGGGGCGATCGCCGGCCTGTGGCGCGGCGGCGCGGCGGGGATCGCCAGCCAGCGCACCGCCCAGACCAACCACTGCCACGACATCACCGTCTATCCCCAGCTCAACCTCGCGGCTGGGGCCTGCAGCGGCAACGGCATCCTGCTGGACATCTCCAGTCCCGAGCAGCCGAGCCGCATCTCCGAGCTGTTCGACGCCGACATGGCCTACTGGCACTCGGCCACCTTCAACGACGCCGGCGACCGCGTCGTCTTCACCGACGAGTGGGGCGGCGGCACCAGCGCCCGTTGCCGGGCCGAGGATCCCGCGACCTGGGGCGCCAACCTGATCGCGACCGTCGAGGACCGCCAGCTGAAGGGCCAGACCTTCTTCAAGCTGCCGGCGTCGCAGGCGGCCTCGGAGAACTGCGTCGCCCACAACGGCAATCTGATCCCCGTGCCCGGCCGCGACCTGATGGTCCAGGCCTGGTACCAGGGCGGCGTCTCGGTGATGGACTTCACGGACCCGGCCCGGCCGATGGAGATCGCGTATTTCGACCGTGGACCGCTGGACGCGGAACGGCTGATGGTCGGCGGGGCCTGGTCCGCCTACTGGTTCAACGGCCGCATCTACGCCAGCGAGATCGCCCGCGGGCTCGACGTGCTGAAACTGGTCCCCGGCGAGCACCTGTCGGCCGCCGAGATCGCGGCCGCCGAAAGCGTCCGGCTCGAAACCGTCAATCCGCAGACCCAGACGCGCATCGTCTGGGAGGACAGCCCGGACGTGGCCCAGGCCTATCTGGACCAGCTGGTGCGAAGCGGAGCGGTCGACGCGGCGCTGGCCACGCGGGTGGGCTCGGCCGTCGAGGGCTGGCGCGCGGGGCAGGGCGACGCCGACACTGCGGCCCTGTCGGAGGCGTTGACCGCCGCCGCCGGCGACGCCGGCGGGCGCGACAAGGCCCGGTTGACCGCCCTGGCCGAACTGTTCGCCCGCCGCTCCGCCTGATCGCCGGGAAGGAGGGAGCCTCGATGCGCCTGTCGGTCCTCGCCGCCGCGGTCCTTCTCGCCGGGGCCGCGCCCGCGGCCGCGCAGCAGCTGTCGCCGCCCCCGCCCGTGGATGTGGCGGCGCCCGCCGACGTGGCGTCGCCGGAGGCGGTCGTCGCCGCCCTCTACGACGTCATCTCCGGCGACGCCGGGCAGGCGCGCGACTGGGACCGCTTCCGGTCCCTGTTCCATCCGACCGCGCGGCTGATGCCTTCGGGGGCCGACCGCGAGGGACGGGGCGTGGTCCGCTCGGTCACCCCGGACGCGTATATCGCCCGCAGCGAAGCCTTCCTGCTGCGGGAAGGCTTCCACGAGCGCGAGATCGCCCGCCGCAGCGAGCGTTTCGGCCGGATCCTGCACGTCTGGTCGACCTACGAGACCCTGCACAGCCTTTCGGATCCGGCGCCTTTCGCCCGCGGGATCAACAGCATCCAGCTGTTTCACGACGGCGCGCGCTGGTGGATCCTGTCGGTCTACTGGCAGGCCGAGACGCCCGAGGCGCCGATCCCGTCGGACTATCTGCCGTAGGCGGCGCCGAAGGTTCGAATCGACTTCCTTCCCCATCTCGGGGGGAGGTGGGCCGGGAAGCGGTCCGGATGGGGGACTGCCGGCCGCGACCCTGCCTCCCGGGATCGTGCTGCGGAACGAGCCCCCATCCGTCAGGCTCCGCCTGACACCTTCCCCCGAAATGGGGGAAGGGGCGCAGGCCGTGACCGCGGCGATGACCTCGTGCGGCCGCTTCTCGACCTGACTGTTGGAGAAGCGGACGACCCTGAAGCCCTGGTCTGCCAGCCAGGCGTCGCGGCGCGCGTCGTCGAAGGTGCGCAGGTCATGAACACCTCCATCGACCTCGACGACCAGTCGCGCGGAAAAGCAGGCGAAGTCTGCCACGTACGGGCCGATCGGCACCTGTCGCCTGAATCTCAGGCCGGCGACCTGCCGGTCGCGGAGGTGCGCCCACAGGAGGACCTCGGCCTTGGTCGGAGCCTTGCGGAGGCGCCGCGCCCGCCGAACCGTTCCTTCCTGCTGCATCGAATCTTCCGCCCTCGTGGCCTCACGCCGCGTCGAACAGGTCGAGCTGCTTCTTCATGTCCGCCGGGACGCGAAAGCGGCTCGTGTCCAGGGCCGGGCGCGGGCCGTCGAGGCCGTAGCGCTTCAGGGCGGCGCGGAAGCGCGTGCCGATCAGTTCGGCCACCGGGCCTTCACCCTTCATGCGGTGCGACCATTCGGGATCGTAGTCGCGGCCGCCGCGGGTCTGGCGCACCAGCGACATGACCCGGGCCGCCCGGTCCGGCCGGGCGTCCGCCAGCCACTCGCGGAACAGGTCCTTGATCTCCAGCGGCAGGCGCAGGGTGACGTACATGGCGCTGGTCGCGCCCGCCCTGGCCGCGGCCTCCAGCACGGCCTCCAGCTCGTGGTCGTTGAGACCCGGGATGACCGGGGCGAAGCCGACGCCGACCGGGCAGCCGGCGTCCGCCAGTCGCGAGATCGCCTCGAGCCGCTTCGCCGGCGTCGAGGCGCGCGGCTCCATGGCCCGCGCCAGCTTGCGGTCCAGGGTGGTGATCGACACCAGGGCCGAGGCCAGGCCCTCGCGGCCCATGGCTCCGAGAACGTCCGCGTCGCGGGCGATCAGCACCGACTTGGTGATGATGCTGAGCGGATGGTTGAAGCGCCGCAGCACCTCCAGCACCGACCTCGTCGCCTTCAGTTCGCGCTCCACCGGCTGATAGGGGTCAGTGTTGCCGCCTATGTGGATGTGCCTGCAGACATACTTCGGTCGGCAGAGCTCCTGCTCCAGCAGACCTGCGGCGCCCGGCTTCCAGAACAGCTTGCTCTCGAAATCCAGGCCCGGGGATAGGCCCATCCAGGCATGGGCCGGACGGGCGTAGCAGTAGATGCAGCCATGTTCACACCCCCTGTACGGGTTGATCGAGCGGTCGAAGCCGACGTCCGGGCTGCTATTGCGCGTGATGATGGTCCGCGCCCGCTCGGGCATCAGGGTCGTGCGCAGGGGCGCGACCTCGGCGTCCTCGTGGGTCCAGCCGTCGTCGATGGCCTCGACCGTCTCCGGTTCGTAGCGTCCGGTCGCATTGGATCGCGCGCCCCGTCCCTTCGCTGCCTCGGCCATGAAGGGACGTTAGCAGAGAGCGAGAACAAAGCAAGAACTTCCGAGCCGGCGATGGAGAGGCGGAGGAAGATCGATGGGGATCAGGGAGCGGCCCTGCCTGACCCTCCCGGGGCCGCGGCGTCGGCCGTGCGAAAACCGGCCCGGGGCGAACCAGGATGGTGCGGATGAGAGGACTCGAACCTCCACGCCTCGCGGCGCTGGAACCTAAATCCAGTGCGTCTACCAGTTCCGCCACATCCGCATGCAGGCAGACCCGGGCTTTAGGGAGATTGCCGCGCCGCTGCAAGCGGCGTCGCCCGCCAGCGTCCGGTCCCTTCGTCAGCCAGCGGGGGCGCAGTCGCCCGCGGTCAGGCTTCCCTCGATCTGCACCGTCGCGTCGGCGTTCTCGACCACGCTGAGGCGGCAGAGGCGCAGGCCGTGGTCCGTCTCGAGGGCCGAGACCCAGGCGAGCGCGGGCCCGCTCGGCGCCGAGGCGAGCTGAAAGCCCAGTCCGCCGTCAGGGCCCATCGCCAGGACGGGAGCGAGGCCGGCGCCTTCGGCGGTCCGGCGCACCAGGGGCTCCAGACCCTCGGGGCTCGCCCTGGCGGCGGGCCAGCCGGGCGTCGCCAGGCGGTCGAGATTCCGGTCGGCCGTGGCGGCGGCGGCCTCAGCGAGGGCGCGCCGTTCGGACGCCGCCTCGCGCCACGCGGTCGCCGGGCGCACCACGAGAAGCCAGAGCGCCGTCACCGCCAGCAGGACCAGCATGGCCGCCAGCAGGCGACGCTCGCGCACGGTTCGGCCCTGCCACCACTGCAGGAGGGGTCCGGTCAGCCTATGCATCACAGGGATCCGATGGTGATGTCGCTGACCACGCGGCCGGCGTCGTCGAGGGTGCCGGTGACCGTCACCGCCATGCCGGCGCGGGTCATGTCGGCGCGGATCGCCTCCATGTCGGCGTAGGCCGGGTGGCTGATCGTCGCCTTCACCCCCTCGCCGGGCTCGGCGACGAGAATGTCGAGTTCGGCGCCTTCGACCCGCTCGACCGCGCCGTACAGGGCGGCGGCGGCGGCGCTGACGCCTCCCGGCGGCGGCGCGGTCCGCGCCTTCAGGCTAAGGGCCGCCGCCGGATCGTCGGCGCCGGCCAGCTCGGGGGCGCGCTGCAGCACTTCCGCGCGGGTCCGCGTCTCGATGCCTCGGACCGCGAGATCGTCGCGCAGAGCGGCGGCGAGGACGAGGATCAGGGGCGAAACCGCGGCCGCGGCGGCGAGGGCGGCCG
>JAFAEC010000102.1 GCA_023424215.1 Pseudomonadota bacterium | reverse complement strand
GGCTTCGGCCGTCCCGCCGGCGCCGGCCGCGAGGACGATCGCGACAAGCGCTTCGGCGATGGCGCGGGCAAGGCCGTGTCGCGCACCCGCGGCGAGCCCAAGCGCCGTGAAGGCCGCCTGACCATCCAGGCCCTCGCCGGGGGCGACGAGGACGCCGCCGAGCGCATGCGCTCGCTGGCCTCGGTCCGCCGCGCCCGCGAACGCGAGAAGGAAAAGCGCAAGGGCGGCTCGACCGATGCGCCGAACCGTCCGCGCGAGGTCGTAATTCCCGACGTGATCACCGTCCAGGAGCTGGCCGGCCGGATGGCCGTGCGCGGCGTCGACATCATCAAGTTTCTGATGCGTCAGGGCCTGATGATGAAGATCACCGACGTGATCGACTCCGACACCGCCGAACTGGTCGCCGACGAGTACGGCATGTCGGTCAGGCGCGTGTCCGAAAGCGACGTCGAGGAGGGCTTCCTGGCCGAGGACGACGACGCCGACGCCACCACCTCGCGCGCGCCGGTGGTGGCCATCATGGGCCACGTCGACCACGGCAAGACCAGCCTGCTGGACGCCCTGCGCACCACCGACGTCGCCGCGGGCGAGGCCGGCGGCATCACCCAGCACATCGGCGCCTACCAGGTCCGGCTGGCGGACGATCAGCGGATCACCTTCCTCGACACCCCGGGTCACGCCGCCTTCTCGGCGATGCGGGCGCGCGGCGCCAACGTCACCGACATCGTGGTGCTGGTGGTGGCCGCGGACGACGGCGTCATGCCGCAGACCATCGAGGCCATCCAGCACGCCAAGGCGGCCAACGCGCCGATGATCGTGGCGGTCAACAAGATCGACAAGCCGGACGCCAACCCGCAGAAGGTCGTCAACGAGCTGCTGCAGTACGAGGTCATCGCCGAAAGCCTGGGCGGCGACACCCAGATCATCGAGGTCTCCGCCAAGGAGAGGCTGAACCTCAACGGTCTGACCGACGCCATCCTGCTGCAGGCCGAGGTCATGGACCTGCGCGCCAATCCCGGTCGTTCGGCCGAGGGCGTGGTCATCGAGGCCAAGCTCGACAAGGGACGCGGCCCGGTCGCCACCGTCCTGGTCAAGCGCGGCACGCTGAAGCGCGGCGACATCGTCGTGGCCGGCTCCGCCTGGGGCAAGGTTCGCGCCCTGCTCGACGAGCGCAACGCCCAGCTGACCGAGGCCGGCCCGTCCGTTCCGGTCGAGATCCTGGGTCTGGACGAGGCGCCCAGCCCCGGCGACGTGTTCGCCGTGGTCGAGAGCGAGGCCCGCGCCCGCGAGCTGACCGAGTACCGCGCCCGCGTCCGTCGCGAGAAGGCCATGGGCGGCGGCGCCACCTCGGTGTCGCTGGCCGACATGATGGCCAAACTAGGCACCAAGAAGATCTCGGAACTGCCCGTGGTCATCAAGGCCGACGTGCAGGGTTCCGCCGAGGCCATCGTCGGCTCGCTCGACAAGATGGGCAACGATGAGGTTCGCGCGCGCACGGTCATGTCCGGCGCCGGGGGCATCACCGAAAGCGACGTGCAACTGGCCAAGTCGGCCGGCGCGCCGATCCTCGGCTTCAACGTTCGCGCCTCGAAGCAGGCCCGCGACCTCGCCGACCGCGAGGGCGTGGAGATCCGCTACTACTCGATCATCTACGACCTGCTCGACGACATGAAGGGCGTGCTCTCGGGCATGCTGGCGCCGCTCCAGCGCGAGACCTTCCTGGGCAACGCCCAGGTGCTGCAGGTGTTCGACATCTCGAAGGTCGGCAAGATCGCCGGCTGCCGGGTCACCGAGGGCGTGGTGCGCAAGGGCGCCAAGGTCCGCATCATCCGCGACGACGTGGTGGTGCTGGAACTGGGCACGCTCAACACGCTCAAGCGCTTCAAGGACGAGGTCAACGAAGTCCCGTCGGGGCAGGAGTGCGGCATGCACTTCCAGGGCTTCCAGGACATCAAGGCCGGCGACTACATCGAGTGCTTCACGGTCGAAGAGATCAAGCGCACGCTGGACTAGGCAGGATGCAGGACGGCGGCGCGCAGGCGCCGCCGTTTCGCCATCCGCATCGGGGATCAAGACGCATGCGCCGCATCCTGACCGCCGCCCTGGCCCTGTCGTTCGTCGCCGGACCGGCGGCGGCGGAGATACGCTACCTCGCCTACGACGCGTCGGACCGCATCACCCAGGCCCTCACGCGGGGCGTGACCCTCGAGGCCGATCGCGGCCTGTTCGGGGCCATCAGCGTGCGCAAGATCATCTCCACCTCGAACCGTGGCGCGGCCGAGGTGCGCCGCGGCGGGCCGGACGCCGTGCGTCGCGCCCTTCCTCAGGGAGCGACGGAAACGGCGATCTACACGATCTCGCCCGAGGGAGACGGCCGCGGCCTGACCCGCGCCCTGTGTCCCGGAGCGGAGGCGGCGTGGCTGGTCAGCGGTCGGGTGCGGCTGGCCCGGCCCCTGACGCTTCAGGCGGTGGGGCGCTGGTCGGACGGAACCTACCGTCACTGCGTGACCCTGGCCTACACCTGGCGCGGTGAATGGGCCGCGCCGCCGGCGACCCCCGCCGGCGACGACGCCCCTGTCGGGCGATAGCTCTTCGCGCACGGCGCGCGGCCCGCTAGGGTTGCGACGATGACCGCTCTCGCCCACGTCAGCCGGACCCGCGCGCCGCGCCGCCGCGCCCTCAAGGCGCTGGCGAGCGCCCTCGCCTTTGTCTGTCTCGTGCTGTTCCTCCTGGCGATCGAGCAGAAGCACGCCGTGGCGACGTGGCAGGCTGTGCGCTACGACGCGGCCCCGGCGGTCGCGCGGGCCGGCGGCTGGATCGCCGATGGCGCCGCCGACGGCGTGGCCGGCCTGCGGACGTCTGCGGCCGCGCCGCGCGAGCCGGTCTCCGCCGACGCCGAGGACCGTCTCCTGACCGGAGGGTTCCGGCCTGCGGACGAGGCGACGCGCCAGGCGGTGGGCGGCGCCGCCTTCGTCGGGGCGGATATCCGCCTTGAGAACGGCGCGACCCTGCGGACGCGCCCGCTGCGGATCGCCGCAGCGCGCGAGGCCTTCGTCTCCGGAGAGACCTTCGCCGACCGCTGGAACGCGCCCGCCGACGCCCAGATCGAGCTGAGAACCATCATCCCCGCCGAGGGAGAACGGACCGTCGCCGCCTCGGCGATGTGCGGCGGCCAGGCGCCGGGCGCCGTGGCCCTGCTGCATCGTCGCGACCGCGTCGAGTTGATGCTGTTCCGGGCGGGCGTGCCCGCCGGCCCGGATGCGCCGGCGAGCGCTGTGTGCGGCGCATGGAGCCTCGTGCGTCGATGAAGCGGGTCGGGAGGGGAATGGGAATGCTCCTGGCCGGCGTTCTCGGCGGGCTGGCGGCGCTGTGGACGTGGACGGCACCCGGGGACGCCGGGCTGTGGCCGCCGGCCAACGGCTCGACGGCGGTCGAGGCGCACCTGCTGGACAACGGCTTCCATACCGACCTCGCCCTGCCGCGGGCGGCGATCGAGGCGCGGGGCGGCCCCCTCGCGCGCGCTGTACGCTCGCTCCCGCCGGGCGACTGGATCCTGGTCGGCTGGGGAGACGCCAAATTCTACGTCGACCAGAGTCCGATCCACCATCGCCTGCCCGACGGGGCGCGCGCCTTCTTCCGGCCGGGGAACGCCTCGGTGGTCATGCTCGACCCGGCGCAACAGTCTCCCGCGGCCATGTCCCGGGAGAACGGGCGACGGGTGCTGCGCCTGAGCCCGGCCGGTTTCGACGCCGTGGCCGGGCGCATCGAGGACTCCCTCGACCTGTCCGGGGGCGGTCCGCGTGTCGCCGCGGTCAGGCCCGGGGACGACGCGCGCTTCTTCGCCAGCCGCGAGACCTTCTCCGTCGCCCATCTGTGCAACCACTGGACGGCGGGCGTGCTGAACGCCGGCGGCCTGCCGGTGCGGCCGTTCCGCTCCATCGTCTCGTCGGAACTGAGCGCGGCGGTGGCGCGGGCCGAACTGGACACCCCGGCGCGGCGGGACTAGACCGCGCGCTCCTGAACTTCGGCCGTGATCGGAAGCCTTGGCTTTCCCTCCGGCCGTCTCGCTTCGAGCCGGGTCCGAGCCCCGGCGGGCGACCGCAGAGGAGGGCCGCCATGGGCCGCAAGCAGCACACCCGCAACGCTTCGGGACCGCAGGGGCCCTCGCAGCGCCAGCTGCGGGCCGGCGAACTGATCCGCCACGCCCTGGTCGAAGTGCTTCGCGAGGAGGAGATTCACGACCCGGCGATGGAGGGGGTATCGGTCACGGTCACCGAAGTGCGGATGAGCCCGGATCTGAAACACGCCACCTGCTTCGTCGAACCGCTGGGGGCGGGCGTCGAAACGGCGCCCACGGCGGGCCATGTCGAGGAGATCGTCAAGGCGCTGAACGCCCACGCCCGCTTCCTGCGCGGCGTGCTGGGGCGGCACATCGACATGAAGTTCACCCCCGACCTGAAATTCCGCCACGACGAGAGCTTCGACGCGGCCGGGCGGATGGACCGCCTGTTCTCCGATCCCCGCGTAAGGGCCGACATTGAGCGGTCCGGCGAGGGGGACGAGGACTGATGGCGCGCCGCAAGCGCGGCTCTCCGGTTCACGGCTGGGTCTGCCTCGACAAGCCGGTGGAGATGGGTTCGACCGAGGCGGTGACGCGGGTCCGCCGCCTGTTCGACGCGCAGAAGGCGGGTCACGCCGGGACCCTCGACCCGTTGGCCTCGGGCATCCTGCCCATCGCGCTCGGCGAGGCCACCAAGACCGTACCGTTCATGATGGACGCGGAGAAGGTCTACCGTTTCACCATCCACTGGGGGATCTCCACCGACAGCGTCGACCGGGAAGGCGACATCGTCGCCCGCTCGGACGTGCGGCCGGCCGTGGAGCAGGTGAAGGCCGCGCTGGCCACCTTCGTCGGCGAGATCGACCAGGTTCCGCCGGCCTTCTCGGCCATCAGGGTGGACGGCCAGCGGGCCTACGATCTCGCCCGCGAGGGGGTCGAGGTCGAGCTGAAGGCGCGGCGGGTGACCATCCACGAGGCGGCGGTGACGGCGGCGCCGGACCCGGACCACGTCGAGATCACGATGCGGACCGGCAAGGGCGTCTATGTGCGTTCGCTGGCGCGGGACCTGGCCGCGGCGCTGGGGGCGGAAGGGCATGTCTCGGCCCTGCGGCGGGAACGGGTGGGGCCGTTCTCGGTCGAAAACGCCGTCACGCTGGATTCCCTGGCGGAAATGGTGCATAGGGACGCCGCCCCGGAAGGCTTGCTTCCCGTCGCGACCGCCCTGGACGACATCCCGGAGCTGGCCGTAACGGACCAGGACGCCTTCCAGCTTCGCCAGGGACGGCCGATCGTTCTGCTCCCCCGACAGGTCGAAACGCTCAAGGCCCGCCTTCGGGAGGGATCGCGAACCGTTTCGGTCTTTCAGGACGGAACCCTCGTCGCCCTCTGTTCGATGCGGGCCGGTCGGCTCGAGCCCGACCGCGTCTTCAATCTCCAATGACGGAGTCATTCGATGTCGGTTACCGCTGAGCGCAAGGCTCAAATCATCTCCGATAACGCCCGTGGCGAGGGCGATACCGGTTCGGCCGAGGTCCAGGTCGCGATCCTTTCTGAGCGCATCACCAACCTCACCGAGCACTTCAAGACCCACAAGAAGGACAACCACTCGCGTCGCGGCCTGCTCAAGCTGGTCTCGCAGCGTCGGCGCCTTCTGGACCACCTGAACAAGACCGATAGCGCCCGTTACCAGGCGATCATCGCGAAGCTGGGCCTGCGCCGCTAACAGCCAGGTTCTGGAAGGGCCCGCTCGCGGGCCCTTCTGCTATCCGCCCGCGCGCCGCGGGCTCATCCCGGCGCACACGCAGAGGGCCGCACCGGTCCTCATCCACCCGCCCGGTCCGGCATCCGGCCGCCCGGGTCCACAGGGACCGAAGGACTGAACCCCTGAACGCCCGCCCCCGACGGCAATACGGCCTCGGGATGAGAAAGAAGAAAAATGTTCGACATCAAACGCAAGACGATCGAGTGGGCCGGCCGGCCGCTGACCCTCGAGACCGGCCGCATCGCGCGCCAGGCCGACGGCGCCGTGCTCGCCACCTACGGCGAGACCGTGGTTCTGGCCACCGTCGTCTACGCCCGCCAGCCGAAGCCCGGCCAGGACTTCTTCCCGCTGACGGTGAACTACCAGGAAAAGACCTTCGCGGCCGGCAAGATCCCGGGCGGCTACTTCAAGCGTGAAGGCCGGCCGAGCGAGAAGGAGACCCTGGTCTCGCGCCTGATCGACCGTCCGATCCGCCCGCTGTTCCCGGAAGGTTTCCAGAATGAAGTGCAGGTGATCTGCACCGTGGTATCGACCAGCAAGAAGACCGATCCGGACATTGCAGCGATGATCGGTACCTCCGCTGCGCTGGCCATCTCCGGTATTCCGTTCAACGGCCCCATTGGCGCCGCGCGCGTGGCTTTCCATCCGGAAACCGGCTACCTGCTGAACCCGACCTACGAGCAGCTCAAGGCTTCCAGCCTGGACATGGTCGTGGCCGGCACCAAGGACGCCGTCCTGATGGTGGAGTCCGAAGCCAAGGAGCTCACCGAAGACCAGATGCTGGGCGCGGTGCTGTTCGCCCACGACGAATTCCAGGTGGTTATCCAGGCCGTTGCCGAGCTGGCCGCCGAAGCCGGCAAGCCGACTTGGGACTGGCAGCCGCCGGCGGAAAACACCGAGCTGCTCAACGCTATTCGCAGCGAGTTCGGCGAGGCGATTTCCCAGGCCTACACCATCACCATCAAGCAGGACCGCTATGCCCGCCTGGGCGAGCTGCGCGAGCAGGTGGTTGCCCGCTTCGCCAAGGAAGAAGGTCAGCCTTCCGCGGGTGAAGTGAAGGATGCGTTCGGCGAGATCGAATACCGCACCGTTCGCGAGAACATCGTCAACGGCAAGCCGCGTATCGACGGCCGTGACACCCGTACCGTGCGTGGTCTGAACATCGAAGTCGGCGTGCTCGACAAGACCCACGGTTCCGCGCTGTTCACCCGTGGCGAAACCCAGGCGTTGGTCGTAGCCACCCTCGGCACCGCCCGTGACGCCCAGATCCTCGACACCCTGGAAGGCGAGAAGAAAGACCCGTTCCTGTTGCACTACAACTTCCCGCCGTACTCAGTCGGTGAGTGTGGTCGCATGGGCGCCACTGGCCGTCGCGAAATCGGTCATGGCCGTCTGGCCCGTCGTGGTGTTGCCGCAATGCTGCCGAGCGCTGACGAGTTCCCGTACACCATTCGCGTGGTTTCGGAGATCACCGAATCCAACGGCTCCAGCTCGATGGCTTCCGTCTGCGGTGCTTCCCTGGCGTTGATGGACGCCGGTGTGCCGATGAAGGCGCCGGTGGCCGGTATCGCCATGGGCCTGGTCAAGGAAGGCGACAAGTTTGCCGTACTGACCGACATCCTCGGTGACGAGGACCACCTGGGCGATATGGACTTCAAGGTGGCCGGTACCGCCAATGGCGTCACCGCGCTGCAGATGGACATCAAGATCCAGGGCATCACCGAAGAGATCATGGAGCAGGCGCTGGAGCAGGCGCTGGAAGCGCGCCTGAACATCCTCGGCCAGATGAACCAGGTCATTTCCCAGTCGCGCAGCGAGCTGTCGGCCAACGCGCCGACCATGATTGCGATGAAGATCGATCAGGACAAGATCCGCGACGTGATCGGCAAGGGTGGCGCGACCATCCGTGGCATCTGCGAAGAAACCAAGGCCTCGATCGACATCGAAGACGATGGCTCGATCAAGATCTTTGGCGAAACCAAAGATGCGGCCGAGGCTGCCAAGCAGCGCGTGCTGGCCATCACGGCAGAAGCCGAGATCGGCAAGATCTACGTCGGCAAGGTGGAGCGCATCGTCGACTTCGGTGCCTTCGTCAACATCCTGCCGGGCAAGGACGGTCTGGTGCACATTTCGATGTTGAGCGATCAGCGTGTCGAAAAAGTGACTGACATTCTGAAAGAAGGTCAGGAAGTCGAGGTGCTGGTGCTGGACGTGGACAACCGCGGTCGCATCAAGCTCTCGATCAAGGACGTTGCTGCGGCGAAGGCTTCCGAAGCCTGATTGACCGAAAGGCAGCTCGCAAGCCTGGCGTCATCAGGCATGCCGTTTGACCAAACGCCCCGACTCGTCGGGGCGTTTTGTTTTCAGCGGGCAAACCTGTGCAACTTGCCCGCTCTGGCACCCCAAAACATGCAAGGTGCTAGTGGCTTTAAGCCATTGCTGGTTTTCAAGTTATTGAAATTTAAGGCTTTTTTAAACGCAAAAAACTGGCATGCCGCTTGCGATATTTCCTGTGGATCTGCGGTCGGAGTAATACCGCAGTCATTTAAAAAACAGGAGTGCCATTATGAATACAATCCAGAAATCTCTTACTGCTACCGCCATTGCTGCTGCCCTGAGCCTGCCTATGGCCGGTGCTGCCTTCGCCGACGTCAATCCAGCGGTGCAAAAGACCGATACGCTTATGCTGGCCGCTAACGAAAACGTGGAAAAGGCTGGTGACGCCGTTTCCGATACCTGGATTACCACCAAGGTGAAATCAACCTTGCTGGCCGAGGATGCGACACCTGGCATGGACATTGAAGTTGAAACCAAGGACGGCGTTGTTTCGCTTTCCGGTACCGTAGCCACTGAGGCCGAGCGTGAAATGGCCATCAACAAGGCCAAGGGCATCAAGGGCGTACGTGAAGTTTCCGCAGACGGTCTGAAAGCTGCTGACTAAACCGTTACCTTAAAGTGCTGATCGCCACTGTTGATG
>JAFAEC010000036.1 GCA_023424215.1 Pseudomonadota bacterium | reverse complement strand
GGCGATGATGGCCGCAGCCGCCGCCGCAGCCCGGCGGGCTGACCGGCCCGCCGCGTTCCCCGGCCATGGCCGGGCCGGCCGCCAGCACGAGGGCGGCCGCCGTCGTTGCGACCCAGGGATGTATCGTCATGGGACAGACTCCTTCAACTTGAAGGAGAGGGGGCAAGGGGCGGGCCGCGCGCGCGACCCTGACCGGCACACCCACGGCGCGACCCGCATGACGCCGGGCCCGTGACAGGCTATCTCCCCCGCATGTCCCGCTATGACCTTTCCACCCCGTCGGGCCGCTTCAGGGCGCGGTGGGACTATGTCTGGAAGGACCACGCCTTCCTGCGGCGCTGGTTCATGAACGCCCACTGGCTCGGGCCGGACCTGGTGCGGACCAACCAGCCGTCGCCGCGGCAACTGGCGTGGTGGAAGGATCAGGGCATCCGCACCGTGATCAACCTGCGCGGGGCGCGGGACGAGGCCTACTATGCGCTGGAGAAGGACGCCTGCGCGCGACTTGGACTGACCCTGATCGACGCGCCGCTGGACAGTCGCGACCCGCCGCAGCGGGACCGGATTCATCGGGCGCGGGAGCTGTTCCGGACCATCGAGTATCCGGTGCTGATCCACTGCAAGTCGGGGGCGGACCGGGCCGGGATGATGGCGGTGCTGTACCGCCATTTCCACCTGGGCGAGCCGATCTCGGAGGCCATCCGCCAGCTGGACAAGAAGTACCTGCACCACCGCGAGGGGCTGACCGGGGTGCTGGATTACACGCTGGAGAAGTACCTCCGGGAGGTCGAGCCGACCGGGGTCAGCTTCATCGACTGGGTGGACAGCGATGCCTACGACCCCAGGGCGATCCGGGCCGAGTTCAAGGCGCAGTGGTGGGGCACGCTGCTGACCGAGAAGCTGCTGCGCCGGGAGTGATCAGCCCCAGGGGCCGCGGACCGGACCCGAGGGCGGCTCTTCGGGGGCGCGGGCTCCAGATTCAGCCTCGCGGCGCGCCTTGCGGTCGGCCTCCCAGCGCCGGAACCGGTTCCGCCAGTCGCGCTCGCCGCGGAGGGCGAACAGCCACAGGGCCAGCGTCCCGAGCATGAGGACGAGCCCGGCGATCTCCTCCGGTCCGAGCGTGCGCCCGAACAGGGTCACGGGCGAGGGTCCGGATCGGCGCGGGGCGGCGGGGCGGCGTCGGCGCGGGTCACCGGATCGTTCCAGGCGGTGTCGCTTTCGCCGGGGAGCGGGTTCGGCCGGTCGGCGGGCTTGCGACGCACGGCCCACAGCACGATGCCCACGCCGATGACCAGCAGAACGACGACGATCAGGGTGGTGGTCATGGGCGGGCCCTCCATAGCGTGGCTGTCACGGGCAAAGCGCGCCAGCCGCCGCCCGGGTTCCGTCTACTGGCCGTCGCCGCGCGGGTCGATCAGCCGGTGGGCGTGGAGGATGAAATAGCGCATGTGGGCGTTGTCGACCGTGGCCTGGGCCCGGGCCTTCCACGCTTTGCGGGCCTCCTCGTAGTTCGGGAAGGCGCCGACGAACTCCACCTTCGACAGATCGCGGAACACCGGCGCGTCGAGGTGGCGAAGTTCCCCGCCGATGACGAGATGGAGCAACTGGGGCGTCTGGGTTTCGGCGGTCATGGCAGGTCCGGGCTGGGAGGGGTCGCGGCGCGAGCGGAATAGGCGCTGTGCGCCGCCGGTTCAAGGATCGGCCGAATGAAGCCTCGGGGATCGCGCCCCGCATTCCCGACGAACTTGTCGCGGGGGGGGGGGGGGGTGGGGGGGGCCGCGTTCTCCCCGCCCCCCCCCCCGACCCAGGACCGGCTACCGAAGGGGAGACTTCGCCGGCCTGATCCGATTCAGCGCCTCCCGCGCCGCTCCACCCACCGGCCCGGTTGGCGGTACCAGCCCTGCGGCGCCTGCACCCAGCCGCCCGGCTCCCACGTGCGACCCGGCGGCGGATTGCGATCCCAGTAGCCGTCGACCCAGACGAAGGTGACCCCGGTCCAGTTCCAGTAGCCGTCGATCCAGATCGCGGTCGGCGACGGCGGCGGCGGGCGCGGCACGTAGCGGGGCGGCGGCGGCGCCGTGCGGATATAGACAACCCCGAGGCCGCCGATCGGGCCGGGTCCGTAATAGCCGTGGTGGCAACCCGCCAGGGCCAGGGCCGCGGCGGCCGCAGCGAGCGGCAGAAGTCGACGCGCCTTCATTCGGTAGCTCCTTTCGACCTTCGCTCGCACCATGGGCCGGTCGGGCGAGGCGCGCCGTGACCTGGATCAACCGGGAGACGTGGATTTGCGCCGGCTGCCCGCGCGCCGGCGGCTTCAGCCGACGAGCGGTATCGGCGCGGTCCGGCGCACGATCTGGGCGTGGAGGGCCGGGGCGGCGCAGACGAGGCTGTGCTGGCGCGGGTCGGGGCGATTGAAACGCCAGGCGCCGCCATGGTGGTCGCTGACCCGGCCGCCGGCCTCCTCGACGACGAGGGCGCCGGCGCAGACGTCCCAATCCCACTTGGGCGTGAGGGCGATGGCCGCGTCGAAAGCGCCAGCGGCGACCAGGGCCATGCGGTAGGCGATGGCGTTGCGCTTCTCGAAGCGCATCGCGGGCCACGGCTCGGGCCAGTGCGGGCCTTCCAGCAGACGGGCGTCTGCCAGCACGGCCGCGTCGTCGAGATCGGTCGTGTCGGAGGCGCTGATCGGCGCACCGTCGAGGGTGGCCCCGCCGCCGAGCGTCGCGGCGAAGGTCTCGCCGAGGGCCGGGGCGTGGATGACGGCCGCGACCGGGCGACCGTCCTCGACCACGGCGATGGGGATGCACCACCACGGCTTGTTCTTTATATAGGCGACGGTGCCGTCGATGGGGTCGACCACGAAGACGCGGCGGCGCGCCAGGCGGTCCGGGCCGTCGGCCGTCTCCTCGGACAGCCAGCCGTAGTCGGGGCGGGCACCCAGCAGAACGTCGCGGAGCAGGCGGTCGACCGCCAGGTCCGCCGAGGTGACCGGCGAGCCGCCGGACTTCGACCAGACCTTGAGACCCCTTTCCCGCTCCGCGAGGGCGAGGCGCCCCGCCTCGGCCGCGGCGGCGCGGATGAGGTCGAGCTCAGCCGCGAGGTCGCTCATTTGCCGGCGATGGCCACCGCGTCGAACAGCAGGGACGGGCTGTTGAAGCTGCCGCGGAACTCGAGATCCGAGCCGGGGACCAGACGGGCCCACAGGTCCTTGAGATTGCCGGCGACGGTGATCTCGCTGACCGGGTAGGCGATCTCGCCGCCCGCGAACCAGAAGCCGGAGACGCCCGCGGACCAGTCGCCGGTGTTGGCGTTCAGCGACGGGCCGAACATGGAGGTGATGAGCAGGCCGGCGCCCGCGTCGGCCATGAGGCCGGCGAGGTCGCGGTCGCCGGGCTCGAGGTGCAGGTTGTGGGTCGAGACGCCGGGCGGGCCGGCGAGGCCGCGCGAGGCGTGGCCGGTGGACGCCAGGCCGAGCTGGGCGGCGGAGGCGGTGTTGAGCAGCCAGGTGGTCAGCACGCCGCGCTCGACGATGGCGCGTCGGGTCACCTCGACCCCCTCGTCGTCGAACGGGGCGGAACCGAGGCCGCGCAGCCGGAACGGATCGTCGATCAGGTCGACGCCGGCCGGCAGCACCGGCTGGCCGAGACGGTCCTTCAGGAAGGAGGTGCCCCGCGCGATCGACGGACCGGAGATGGCGCCGAGCAGGGGCGACAGGACCTGGGCGGCGACGCGGTTCTCGAAGATCACCGGGGCGGTGGTCGAGGCGATCTTGCGCGGGCCGACGCGGGCGACGGCGCGGCGGGCGGCCTCGGCGCCGATGGTCTCCGGCGTCGGAAGGTCGGAGAGGTGGCGCACGGCGCGGTGCTCGCCGCCGCGCTCCATGGCGCCGTCCTTCTCGGCGATGACGCCGACGCCGAGCGAGAAGGCCGAGCCCTGCCAGGCGCCGTCGAAGCCATGCGAGGTGACCAGACGCCAGCGGCTGGTGGAGGCGGCGGCGTGGCCGCCCTCGGAGCGGGCCACACCGTCGACGGCCAGGGCGACGGCCTCGGCCTCGGCGGCGGCGGCCTCCAGCTCGGCGGCCCCGCGTTCGGCCGGGTCGAACAGGTCGAGATCAGCGAACGGCGCCCGGGCGAGTCGGTCCTGCGGCGCGAGCGAGGCCCAGGGATCTTCCGGGGCGAGCTTCGCCATGGCCACGGCGCGCTCGACGAGCCGCGCGCGCGTGGCCTCGGACAGGTCGGAGGCGGAAACGGTGGCCTGACGGCGGCCGACGAAGACGCGCAGGCCGAGGTCGCGGCTCTCCTCGCGCTCGACATCCTCCAGCGCGCCGTTGCGGACGCCGACCGAGAGGGAGGCGCGTTCGGAGGCGACGGCCTCGGCGGCGTCGGCCCCCGCCTTCAGGGCGGCGGCGACGAGATCGGGCAGGATGTCGGGGGAGGCGGCGTCAGGCGGGGAGCTCATGCCCCGATATGGCCGGGCGCTTCCCTCGGCGCAACCGCCGCCCCGCTCAGTTCTCCCGGGCGATCGGATAGAGCCGGTAGCGCTCGTCGTAGAAGGGCGTGCGCTCGTAGAACCACTGCAGCCGGGCGTCGCCGTCGGCGGCGAACTCCGGCTCGGCGGCCAGCTTCGCCTCGAACTCGGCCTTGAGGGCCGGATCGGCGGCGAGCATGCGCTCGGCCAGGGGGGCGATGGCGTAGCCCTCGATGTATTCGACGCGGCTGAGAACCTCGGGGAACATCCCCCAGGCGAACAGGCTCTCGGACGACTGCGGCTCCAGCAGCAGAACGACGATGTCGCCGAGCGGCTGGTCCGTCGGCACGCGAGCGGAGCCGGGCTGGAAGGTCCAGTCGCGGCGCTCCGGCGTGACCGAGGCGAGGCTGACCTGGACGTGGCCCTCGTTGGCGCGGCTGGCGAGTCGCGGATCCTCGAGGCGAAGCATCTCGACCGGCACGGTGCGCGGCGCGTCGAGCACCTCCATCGTCACCCCGTGGGCCCGCAGACGCTCGATGACGTCCGAGCGGTGGGCGGGGACCCAGTAGGCCTCCGGCCGGCGCAAAGTCAGGGTCGGGCGGGAGCCGTAGAAGGGCATCTGCCACAGCTCCGGGTCGGGCTCGCCCAGCCAGCGGATCTCCTGACGGCCCGAGGCGGGGCTGTCGTACATCTCGTAGCGGATGCCCTTGAAGGCGCGGGTGGTCGTCGGCTCGTCCTCGGCGACGAAGTTTGCGGGAATTTCCGCCGGACGCAGGGCGCTGTCCGCGGAGATGGCGGCGCGCAGGTCCGCGCCGTGACCGGCCAGCAGACGCATCGCCTGTTCGAGGAAGACGTAGGTCCCGAGGACGCGCTGCTCGTGCGGCTTGAGGCTGTGGTTCTCGATCAGGATGGTCGGCACGTGGGCGGCCGAGCCCCAGCCGTTGGAGAAGCGCTCGCCCAGACCGCCGTCCGAGAGGCCGGCGCGGGGATCGGAATCGTCGACGCCGAAGACCAGTTCGCCGGGGATGTGGCCCTGCGCCTCGAGCGAGGCGTTCATCGCCGGCTTGAAGGCCGCGTCGAGCCAGCGCGCGATCGCCGGCGAACGCGACCAGATTCCGTTTTCGCCGTTGTATCCGTAGGTTACGTCGTACTGGTAATCCATGCCGTCGGTGACGTGGATGTCCACGTACAGGTCGGGCCGGTACTTAAGGATCAGGCCGCGCACCGCCCGCATCTCGACCTGGTCGAGCTTGAGGTAGTCGCGGTTGAGGTTCTGGTTGGTCGCGGTGTTGCGCCAGCCCTGGATGCGCGGCCCGCGCTGGTTGGGACGGGCATAGGCCGAGGCGCGCTCGTGGCCGTCGACCGACAGGATCGGGATCAGGATCAGGTTGACCCGGTCGAGCAGCTCGTCCTTGCCGTAGAAGGCGATGTCGCGGAGCAGCATCATGCCCGCGTCCTTGCCGTCGATCTCGCCGGGGTGGATGCCGGCCTGGGCCAGCAGCACCGGCTTGGCCGGATCGAACGTCGCCCCGTCCTTCGAGGCGACGACGGCGTAGATCGGCCGACCTTCGGGCGAGACGCCGAACTGTTCGATGCGGATCAGCTCCGAGGCGGCGTCGAGCCGGTCAAACCACGCGCGGGTGTCGGCGTAGGTCGGGCTGAAGTCATGCGCGGGATCGGCCTCGAACGGCGTGACCCACGGATCGGAGGCGTCGCGCAGCAGTGCGCGGCTGGCCCCGTCCCAGGCCGGCGCGGGCGGCAGGAAGGGCTGGTCCCACGGCGCGGCGTTGGGAAGGGACGGGGTCTGGGACATGGCGTGACTCGGCGACAGGACGGCGGCGGCGACAAGGAGCGGGAGGAGGCGCATGACGCTTCTCCTCGGCCAATCCGCCGCCGGGGGCAAGCCGTTCGCCGGCCGCGACGGGATCAGCGGTTCCGCTTGCGCTCCAGCCGGTCGACCGTGCTCTGGGCGGCGTTGCGCTGGCGGGTCAGGGTCGTGATTTCGCGCTGCTGCGCCTCGGTCAGGCCGCCGGCGGCCTGGCCCGCCGCCTGGATGTCGGCGATGCGGCCGTCGAGCTCCATCACCTCGTCCTCGGCGTCGTAGAGCCGGTTCAGCTCGGCCTCGGTGATCGCGGGCCGCCGCGGGGCCTGCCGCGCGCCGCGCCCCGTGAGCACCTGGGCGTCGGCGGTCGCCGGAATGCTGACGGCGGGGGCGGCCATGGCCAGGGCGATAACGGCGACGAGGGTACGCTTCATCGGGGCAGTCTCCGGAGAACTAGAACGGGCGCGAGACTATTATCCTTTCGCCATTTGAAAAGCGCTTTTCGGCCACATTTCGCAGAAGTTCCCGTTGCCCGGCCGGAAGCGCTATTTCCAGATCGGCGATCCGTCGCCCGGCAGCCCCAGCCGGTCCCAGATCTCGCTGACCCGCTCGACCACCTCCGCATCCATGCGGATTTCCTCGCCCCATTCGCGCTTCGTCTCGGGCGGCCATTTGTCGGTGGCGTCGAGGCCGATCTTGGAGCCGAGACCGCTCTCGGGGCTGGCGAAGTCGAGGTAGTCGATCGGGGTGTTCTCGATGACGGTGATGTCGCGGGCCGGGTCCATCTTGGTGGAGATGGCCCACATCACGTCTTTCCAGTCGCGAGCGTCGATGTCGTCGTCCACGACGATGACCCACTTGGTGTACATGAACTGGCGCAGGTAGCTCCAGACGCCGAGCATCACCCGCTTGGCGTGGCCGGGGTAGGCCTTCTTCATCGACACCACGGCGATGCGGTAGCTGCAGCCCTCGGGCGGCAGCCAGAAGTCGACGATCTCGGGAAATTGCTGCTGCAGCAGGGGGATGAAGACCTCGTTCAGCGCCTCGCCCAGCACCGAGGGCTCGTCCGGCGGGCGGCCGGTGAAGGTGGTCAGGTAGATCGGGTCGCGGCGCATGGTGATCGCCGACACCTGGAAGACCGGGAAGGTCTCGACCGAATTGTAGTAGCCGGTGTGGTCGCCATAGGGGCCCTCCGGGGCATGCTCGTCGAGCAGGACGTGGCCCTCCAGCACGATCTCGGCCTGGGCCGGGACCATCAGAGGCACGGTCTTGCAGGGGACCAGCTCGGCCTTGGCGCCGCGCAGCAGGCCGGCGAACTGGTATTCGCTGAGGGTGTCGGGCACCGGGGTGACGGCGGCGAGGATGGTCCCCGGATCGGCGCCGAGGACGACGGCGCAGGGCAGGGGCCCGGTGCTCTTCTTCTTGTGGCGGGCGTAGTGCTGGGCCCCGCCGCGGTGGGCCAGCCAGCGCATGATGGCGCGGTCCTTGCCCAGCACCTGCATGCGGTAGATGCCGAGGTTGAAGTCGTCCTCGCGGGCGTCGGACGGGCCCTTGGTGACGACGAGGCCCCAGGTGATCAGCGGGGCCGGCTCGCCGGGCCAGCAGCCCTGAACCGGGAGGCGCGTCAGGTCGATGTCGTCGCCCTTGAGCACGACCTGCTGGACGGGGGCCGATTTCACCACCTTCGGCCGCATCGACATCACCGTCTGGGCCAGCGGCAGCATCTCCATGGCGTCGCCGAAGCCGCGCGGCGGGGTCGGGTTGCGCAGGAAGGCGAGCAGCTCGCCGACCTCGCGCAGTTCGGCGGCGGTGGTGCGGGCCTTCTTCTCGAGGGTCACGCCCATGGCGACGCGCTTGACCGTGCCGAACAGGTTGGCGAGGCAGGGGATCGGGCTGATCGAGCCGTCGGGCATGACCGGCTTCTCGAACAGCACCGCCGGGCCGCCGTTGCGCAGCAAGCGGGTCTGGATCTCGGTCATCTCAAGATGGGTGGAAACCGGTTCGGTGACGCGGACCAGTTCGCCTTCGGCTTCGAGCAGGGCGATGAAATCGCGCAGGGACTTGTAGGCCATGCGGCGAGGCTTAGGCGGGCCCGCGCCGGCTGTCACCTGCGATCAGTAGGCGCGGGTGTCCGAGACCAGGGCCCAGAGGGGCAGGCGCAGGGCGGCCGTGGCGGCGCCGATCGAGGCGCTGTCGAGATGGGCGCGCCCGGCCTCGGCGCGGCGCTCTTCCTCGGGCGAGATGTCCATCAGGCGGGCGAGGTCGTCGACCGACATGCCGCGCTGCTCGCGCCATCGCCTCAGCCTTGCGCCGACCGCCGCGTCGGACGGATCGACGCCGGGAAATCCCAGCACCGAACCCATGAGCGTCGCCTCCGTGCGAGCCCGGTTCAGCCGCCGGGCTTCACGCCCATTCTTCATCCCATTTGAAGGCGGGATCAATCCAGTCGCCGATCCGGCCGTCCGGGCGGGCCAGGGCGTGGATGCGATCCATCTCCTCGGCCGAGAGCTGGAAGTCGAAGATGTCGAAATTCTCGGCGGCGCGGCTCTCCTTCGCCGTGCGCGGAATGGCGATGACCTCCTGCTGGATCAGCCAGCGCAGCGTCACCTGGCCGGGCGTCTTGCCGTGGGCGCGGGCGATGTCCTGCAGCGTCGGGTCGTCGGCGACCTTGCCCTGGGCCAGCGGCGACCATGCGGTGATCGAGGAGCCGAGCTCGCGCGCGGTCGCCTTCAACGACGAGAGCTTCAGGTAGGGGTGGTACTCGACCTGGTTGGTGATCAGACGGGCCGCCGACAGCGACTGGGCGCGGCGGAACTCGGCCGAGGGGAAGTTGGACAGGCCGATGGCGCGGGTCAGGCCGCGCCCCTTCGCCTCGTTCAGCGCCCCGATCGTCTCCTCCAGCGCGGGCTTCGGCTTGGGCCAGTGCAGCAGCAGCAGGTCGGGGCTGAAGCCGAGGCTGGCGGCGGACTCCTCCGCCTGCTTCAGCAGGGCGTCGCGGTGGAAGTGGTCGACCCAGATCTTGGTGGTCAGCCAGACGTCCTCGCGGGCGACATGACCCGCCTCGACCGCGTCGCGGATGCCGTCGCCGACGGCCTTTTCGTTGCGGTAGATCCAGGCCGTGTCGATGTGGCGGTAGCCGATGCGCAGGGCCTCGGCGACCATGCGGCGGGCGTCGGCCGGCGCGAGCATCCAGGTGCCGAAGCCGAGCAGGGGAATGCGGTTTCCGTCGACGACGATCGCGGGCTGGTCGGTCATGGCAGGCTCCGTGGAGGGGGGCGGCTTACCTATGCCGCGCGGACGCCGGTTCAAGCAGCCAGTCGGCGATCTCGTTCCAGAGCGGCTCCATCCCCCGACGGAACGCCCCCTCGTGGCCGATGCGGCGGACGCCGTAGTCGGCCGGAGCGCGCACGACGATGTCCTTCGGCGCGTTCGGATAGATGCGCAGCAGCGCCTCGGAGGTGGCCGGGGTGGCGATCGGGTCGTCGATGAAAATCCACGAGCGGACCGGGGCGGCGACGGCGTCGAAATGGTGCGGCCGCAAACGGTCCTGCAGTTCGTCGAGGAAGTAGGCCGGCTTGAGGCACCAGCGTTTCCAGGTCTCGAACACGCCGCGCGGCAGGTCGGTCCCGGCCCACAGGCCGCCGCCGCGCACGTAGCCGCGCCGGGCCAGGCTGTACGGGCCGTAGCCGTGCCAGAAGAACAGCTCGAGCGGGTTGTAGGAGCGGTGGTGCGCGCCCCACCAGCCGCTGCCGACCGAGACGAAGGCGTGGCGGACGATGCGGTCGTGATTGGGCATGAAGCCGAGGAAGTGGCCGCCGACGCTGTGGCCGACGTGGAAGAGCGGCAGGCCCGGCGCGGCCCCGGCGAGGGCGTCGAGCGCGGCGGGCATGTCGAGGCGGCCCCAGTCGGTGTAGTCCATCTGCATGGCCGCGAGGTCGTCGGGCCGCGAGCCGGCGATGCCGCGGAAATCGTAGGTCAGCACCGCGGCGCCCTTGCCGGCGAGATGGCGGGCGAAGCGGTCGTAGAAGCCCTTGGGGAAGCCGGTGCCGGAGCTGACCAGCACGGCGCCGACCGGATCGGGCGGGGCGACCAGCCGCATCGACAGCGGGAAGCCGTCGCCCGCGGGCGCGGTGAAGTCGCGGGTCTCGAGGTCGCGCGCGGGCTCGGTCATGAGGTCCGTCCTGTTTCGAAACGAACCTAGACTGGTGACGCGGCGTCAGGTCAAGCCTTGGAGGGCGCGGCCCGGTCGGCTAAAGGCGGCGGCTGAATTCGCCTGCGAGATTCCGCCATGACCGACGTCCTTCCCGACCGCCTCTGCGTCGACCCCGACAGCCCCTTCCACGACGCCGACGTCCTGGCCAAGGGGATCGGCGTCCGCTTCAAGGGCGAGGAGAAGACCAACGTCGAGGAATACTGCGTGTCGGAAGGCTGGGTCCGGTTGGCCGTGGGCAACCGCGTCGACCGTCGTGGCAAGGCGCTGACCGTCAAGCTGCAGGGTCCGGTGGAGCCCTACGTCAAGGGCGAGTGATCCAGCTTATGTCGCGGCGGAGGAAACTCGGGCCCTCGACGCTTTGCGGGTTCCGATCCGCGGTCTAGGTTCCGGCTCCTTCTGAGTCCGGAGCCGCCGATGTCCCTGACCTTCCGCCTTTTCGCCGCCAGCGCGCTGAGCCTGACCATGGCGCTGACCGCCGCCGCGCCCGCCGCGGCGCAGGACGCCGCGACCATCGAGCGGGCCGAGCGGATTCGGGACGCGGCGATGGCGGAGAACATCGCCCTCGACTACGTCACGCAGCTGACGACCCGGTTCGGGGCGCGGCCGGCGGGCTCCAAGGCGGAGCAGGACGCCTCGGCCTGGGCGGCCGACTACATGCGCGCCCACGGCTTCCGGAATGTGCGCATCGAACAGTTCCCGCTGGTCGGCTGGGAGCGCGGCGAGGAGAGCGTGGCCATCGTCGGGGCGCGTCCGCAGCGACTGGTGGCCGCCGCGCTGGGCCACTCGCCGGGCACCAACGGCGTGATCGAGGCCGAGGTGGTGCGCTTCGAGTCGCTGGAGGCGCTGAACGCCGCGCCGGCCGGGTCGCTGGCCGGCAAGATCGCCTATGTCGACGCCGGCCAGCTGATCGCGACCAACAGTGGCGCCGGCTATGGGCCGCTGACCCGCATCCGCGGCGCCGGCCCCGGCGCGGCGGCCGACAAGGGGGCCGTGGCCTTCGTCATGCGCTCGGTCGGCTCGGACGAGCACCGGATGGCGCACACCGGGACCACCCGCTACGTCGACGGCGTGGTGCCGCTGCCGGGCTTCGCGCTGTCCGCCCCCGACGCCGACCAGCTGTCGCGGCTGATCGATATGGGCGAGACGGTGCGGCTGAGCCTGTCATCGACCGCGCATACCTATGAGACGATGTCGCAGAACGTCATCGGCGACATCCCCGGCGCCTCGCGGCCCGAGGAGATCATCGTGCTGGGCTCGCATATGGACAGCTGGGACCTCGGCACCGGGGCCATTGACGACGGCGCCGGCGGCGCCATCACCCTGGCCGCGGCCAGGGCCATCGCTGAATCGGGCCGGCGCCCGGCGCGGACCATCCGGGTGGTGCTGTACGGCTCCGAGGAGGTGGCGCAGCCGACCGACACCGGCAACGGCGGCGGGGCCTATCTGCGCGGCGTCGGCCCGGCGGTGGAGAAGCACATCATCGCCGGCGAGAGCGACTTCGGCGCCGACCGCATCTACGCCCTGGGCCTTCCGCCGGGGGCGCAGAATTCGGACTTCGCCCGGGCCGCGACGCGCGTGCTGTATCCGATCGGCGTCCTGCCCTCGCCGCAGCCGGAGCTGCACGGCGGGGCCGACATCGGGCCGCTGGCCGCCGCCGGCGTGCCGGTGTTCGGGCTGAACCAGGACGGCACGCGCTATTTCGACCTGCACCACACCGCCGACGACACCCTGGACAAGATCGATCCGGAACAGCTGAGCCAGAACGTCGCCGCCTGGGCGGGGCTGGTGTATCTGATCGCGGACTCGGACGTCGACTTCCGGGCCATGCGGCCGGCGGAGGCGGCGTCGCACTGATCCCGCCGCGAGCGTGGCGAAACTGGTAGACGCAAGGGACTTAAAATCCCTCGACCTCGGTCATGCGGGTTCGATCCCCGCCGCTCGCACCAGCCACGAGCCGCCCGAGGGCGGCGTTCAGGCCTTGCCGTTGGCGTGGACGGTGGAGGCCTGCGGGCCCTTGTCGCCCTCGGCTTCGGCGAAGCGCACGGCCGTCCCCACGGCGAGCCGCTCGAAGCCGTCGTTCACGACGGCGTTGCGGTGGAAATAGATCTCCCGTCCGTCGCCGCTTTCGATGAAGCCGTAGCCCTCGTCGGGGAAGAGCCGGACGATCCGGCCCTGCGGCGCAGGCTCGTGGTGCTTGACCTGGCCCTGCACGCGCCGGCGGCGGTCCTGAAGCCGTCGGCGGGCCGCGTCGAAGGCGTCGCGGACGGTCACGAAGGCGTCCTCATGAGCGTGGTCGGCGGGCGGGTTGCGGTCGATCACCACGTCGCAGTCGCCGGGCGTGGAGATCTGCAGGCGGACCGCATAGAGGTCGCCATGGCGGCGGCGGCCCGGGCGGCCGATGACGGCGACGCGGCACGCGATGATGCCGTCGTGGAAGCGTTCGAGCTTGTCGGCCTCGCGCTCGATACGGGCGCGCAAGGCGTCGCTGGGCGGCAAGCCGCCCTCGAAGGCGATCTGGAGAGGGAAAGGCATTCCGGTCGCCCTCACGAGCCGAACTGCGGGCGAAGGGCCTGATCCAGCCAGTCGCCGAGTCTGTGGTCCGGGGCCTTGGTGATGTCCTTGGCCAGCCTGCCCGCGATCGGCGCGCGGCCGTTCAGTCGCTCCTCGAACACGTCCATCAGCCGCGGCGGCGCGGCGAGGAAGACGCCGTCCAGCATGTCGCGCTCGACCCTCGCAAGGGCGCGGTCGGCGACCTCCGTCATGAAAGCCTCCTTGGCGGGGGTGAGGAAGTCCTCGGGGCCGGACGCGGAGCGCCGCGAGTCATGGCTGGAGAAAACCCGCGCCGGCGGGCTGGACCTCAGCTCCTCGCGAAGCTGCTGGAGGGCGTCGGTGTGGTCGATCTCCTCGACCGTGACGTAGTGATCGCCGCCGTTCGGGGCGCGCTTGACGAGGCGCGCGCGGCCGCCGGCGGTCAGGACGAAGAGAAGGTCGGGGCGGGACATCTGTGGACCTCGGCGTCAGACGGTGTGTGCGGCAGGCCAGAGGGCCCTGAGCGATTTGGGCAGGCGCTCGGCCAGCTTGCGGGTCTCGCCGGGATCGAGATGATCGACCATGACGCGGAACACCGCCTCGGCGGCCTCCACGCCTCTTTTTGGAAAGGCCGGCGGGAACCGCCGCTCGATCTCCGCGCCGAAATCATCGGCGCCGCGAATGTCGAGCGCGCCCTCGACCGGTCGCCAGCCCTCGAGGAAGACGCCGCGCAGGAGCATCGGCAATTGGGCCGAGAGACCGAGCACGGCCTCCATCGGCAGTCGGTCGCGGAGCACATGGCCGGCGGCGCGAAAGGCGGCGTAGGCCTGCTGCCGATCGCAGGGCGGCAATCGCGCCTCGATGGCCTTCAGCCAAGCGTTGGATTCCTGGACGGTGGTGTCGAAGACGGGCAGTCCGGTGGACATGGCTGCACTCCTTCCCTCAGCAGGGTTGGTACGGCCGCGGCGGGCGGTTCGCCTTGAGCGAGATCAATCGTCGCGAACCGCCCTGACCCGGGGGCCGGTTCAGTGGTGGCTGGCCACGGAACGGAGAACCTCGGCCGCGACCGCGTCGCCCGCGCGGCCGGAGATGTCGCCCAGGCTGAGCATGCCGACCAGCGACCCTTCGTCCATCACCGGAAGGCGTCGGATCCGGCGGTTCTCCATCAACTGGACCGCCTGCTCCAGATCGTCGTCGGCATCGCAGCAGACGGGGTCTTCCGACATCACGTCGCGGGCCGTCAGACCGGCGATGTTGCCGCCGTCGGCGACCGCCCGGCAGGCGATGTCGCGATCGGTGACGAGGCCGACCAGTTCGCCGGCTGCGCTGATCGGAATCGCGCCGACGTCCTCCTCCCGCATGGCGCGGGCGACTTCCCGAAGCGGCGTGTCGTCATCCAGACAAACGGCACCGCGATGCATCACTTCACTGACCTTCATTGTCGCCTCCTTTTCCGGCGTGTCCGGGAGGCAATCTGGGGCGTCGCCGGCCGGGCGCATTGACCCAGCTCAAGCCGGGGCGGCCGCCGCGAGCGGCGGACATCGGGCGGCTGAAGCGCATCCCGCCGGCCCGGCTCGTGTTGTGTGCGGAAAGGCGGGGGCGGGGAGTCCACCCTGAAATCCCGGAGTGCGTCTTTGCGCTAGCGCAATGCCGAGGGTCCGGATCGGGCGCACGGAGGCCGTCACCAATTCGTGTGGGGACGTCCGCAACATGGCGACACAATCGAGGACCGCAGGCACGCCAGGCGACGTGACCTGGCTGTTCCTGTCAGTGGGACTGCTGACCTTGCTGGCCCTTCTGGGGACCGGCATGACCGAAGATCCGGCCTTCCGGCTGCAGGGCTATATCCTGCTGGCGGCGGGCGTGGCCTCGCTTGGGGCCATGACCATCGGCGTGGGCAATGAGCGATTCCGCTCGGACGCCTCGCGCTACGCCGACGGCGTGATTCGCGCCGGGGTCGTGGCCACGGTGTTCTGGGGGCTGGTGGGCATGCTGGTCGGCGTCATCGCCGCGGCCCAGCTGGCCTGGCCGAACCAGCTCTACTTCCCCGACCATGGCTGGACCAACTTCGGGCGCATCCGCCCGCTGCACACCTCGGGGGTGATCTTCGCCTTCCTCGGCAACGCCCTGATCGCGACCTCCTTCTGGGTGGTGCAGCGGACCTGCAAGGCGCGGCTGTTCGGCGGCGTGCTGCCGTGGTTCGTGTTCTGGGGCTACCAGCTGTTCATCGTGCTGGCCGCCGTGGGCTACCTGGCCGGCATCACCCAGTCGCGCGAATACGCCGAGCCCGAGTGGCTGACCGACCTGTGGCTGACGGTGGTCTGGGTGGCCTACCTGCTGGTCTTCCTCGGCACGATCTGGAAGCGCAAGGAGCCGCACATCTATGTGGCCAACTGGTTCTACCTGGCCTTCATCGTCACCATCGCCATCCTGCACATCGTCAACAATCTGGCGATTCCGGTCGGGCTGACGGAGGCGCGCAGCTATTCGGCCTTCGCCGGGGTGCAGGACGCCCTGACCCAGTGGTGGTACGGCCACAACGCCGTGGGCTTCTGGCTGACCACCGGCTTCCTCGGCATCATGTACTACTTCGTGCCGAAGCGGGCGGAGCGGCCGGTCTATTCGTACCGTCTGTCGATCGTCCACTTCTGGTCGCTGATCTTCATCTACATCTGGGCCGGGCCGCACCACCTGCACTACACGGCGCTGCCGCAGTGGGCGCAGACCCTGGGCATGACCTTCTCGGTGATGCTGTGGATGCCGTCGTGGGGCGGCATGATCAACGGCCTGATGACCCTGTCGGGGGCGTGGGACAAGCTGCGCACCGACCCGGTGATCCGCATGATGGTGGTCGCCATCGCCTTCTACGGCATGGCCACCTTCGAGGGGCCGCTGATGTCCATCCGGACGGTCAACGCCCTGTCGCACTACACTGACTGGACCGTCGGCCACGTGCACTCCGGCGCCCTGGGCTGGAACGGCCTGATCACCTTCGGGGCGATCTACTGCCTCGTGCCGTGGCTGTGGAAGAAGCCGGCCATGTATTCGAAGGCCGCCATCGAGTGGCACTTCTGGATCGCGACCACCGGCATCGTCCTCTACATCACCTCGATGTGGGTCTCCGGGATCATGGAAGGCCTGATGTGGCGCGAGTACACGCCCGACGGCTTCCTGGCCAACAGCTTCATCGAGACGGTCTCGGCCAAGCACATCCAGAACGTGATCCGGGTGCTGGGCGGCCTGATGTTCTTCAGCGGAACGGGGATCATGGCCTGGAACGTCTGGAAGACGATCCGCATGCCCGTGACCGACGCGAAGACCGCGCCGTCCTCGACGATCGAACCCCAACTCCTGCCGGCGGAATAAGCGCACCATGTGGAAGCGACATCAGAAGTTCGAGCGCCACTCGCTGTGGCTCGTCATCGGCATCGTCATCACGGTGTCGATCGGGGGGCTGATCGAGATCGCCCCCCTGTTCTGGGTGGAGAGCACCATCGAGGAAGTGGAGGGCGTGCGTCCCTACACCCCCCTGGAGCAGGCGGGACGCGACATCTACGTCTCCGAGGGTTGCTACAGCTGCCACTCGCAGATGGTTCGCCCGCTCCGGGACGAGGTCGAGCGCTACGGCCACTACAGCCTCGCCGCCGAGAGCATGTACGATCACCCATTCCAGTGGGGCTCGAAGCGGACGGGGCCGGACCTCGCGCGCGTCGGTGGAAAGTACTCGGATCAATGGCACGCCGAGCACATGATCAATCCACGCGCTGTCGTGCCCGAAAGCATCATGCCGGGATACGCGTGGGTCGCAACCCGTAAGCTCGACGCCGCCAACTTTGCGGAACGGTTGAAGGCACTGCGAGCTGTCGGCGTTCCCTACACCGATGAGATGATCGAGAAGGCCGTCGCCGATCTCAGAGCGCAAACCGATCCGGAGTCGCGGGCCGCACGCGAAATGCTGACGCGTTATCCGAAAGCCCGCATCGGGAAATTCGACGGCAAAGTCGGCAGCGAGGCGACGGAGCTCGATGCGATGATTGCCTACCTGCAGGTGCTCGGCACGCTGGTGGACTTCACCAGTTTCGATGCCGCTGGCCCGAACCTGAGATGAGGTGCTCATCATGACGTACGACACGGTCGCCCAGTTCAGTCAGGTCGCATCCCTTCTGCTGTTCATTGCCCTGTTTCTTGGCGTCATTGCCTATGCCTTCTGGCCGGGCAATCGGCGCCGCTTCGAGGATGCGCAGAAACAGGCTCTCGATCTCGACAAAAAATCGTTCCCCGGCGAGGGCCGCAAATGAGCATCAAGGAAGTCGATGAAGTGACCGGCGTCGAAACGACAGGTCACGAGTGGGACGGCATCAAGGAACTTGATAAGCCGCTGCCGAAGTGGTGGCTGTGGACGTTCTACGCCACGATCGTCTGG
>JAFAEC010000028.1 GCA_023424215.1 Pseudomonadota bacterium | reverse complement strand
CGGCAGCGTCAGATGTGTATAAGCGACCGGGCTGGAGGCGCGCGCCCCCGCCAGCGGACGGGTGGCGTGGACCGGACCCCTGTCCGGGTGGGGCCAGGTGGTCATCCTCGACCTCGGCCCCGGCTGGCGCGGGGTGATCGCCGGTCTGGACGAGGTCGCCGTCGAGAACGGCGCCCGGGTGACGGACGGCCAGACCCTCGGCCGCGCCGGGGCCGGCGGCGAGATCGCCTTCGAACTGCGCCGCGAGGAGCGCCCGGTCGATCCGGCCCCGTGGCTGCGCTGAACCGCCGCCCGGCGGGCGAATCCGCTTCCAATCGTCGGATGACGCTGATTTTATCGGCCGAACGCCGGCGCGCCACGAATTCGGACCGCGGGTCTCCTACATGGGAGATCCGGCCGGCTCCCGGCCCATGAGAAGAAGACGAATGCGCAAGCTGCTGATGATCGGCGCCGCCGCCGCCACCGTGGTCGGGCTCGGAGCCGCCGCCTCCGCGGGACAGACCCCCCGCAACGAGGCCTTCCGGATGATCGGCCTGTTCGGCGACGTCCTCGGCATCGTCGAGCAGGCCTACGTCGTCCCGGTCGACGACAAGAAGCTGATCGAGGCGGCGCTGCAGGGCATGATGGGCGCGCTCGATCCGCACTCGAACTACCTGCCGCCGACGGACTACGGCGAGCTGCGCGAGCGCACCGAGGGCCAGTATTCCGGGGTCGGCCTGACCATCACCTCGGAAGGCGGCCTGGTGAAGGTCATCTCGCCGATGGACGACGGCCCCGCCGCCCGGGCGGGGGTCCAGGCGGGGGACGTCATCTCCGCCATCGAGGGACAGAGCGCCTCGGGCCTGACCGTCAGCCAGGTCTCGGAGAAGCTGCGCGGCGCCATCGGCACCTCGGTCACCGTCACCTTCCTGCGGGACGGCGAGGAGCCGCGCGAGGTCGTGCTGACCCGCGAGGTGATCAAGATCGAGTCCGTCTCGGGTCGCGTGGAAGGCGAGTTCGGCTATCTGCGCGTCTCCACCTTCAATGAGAACACCGGTCGGGAGCTGGGCGAGACGATCGCCCGCCTCAAGCGGGAGAACCCCGCCATCAAGGGCTGGGTGCTGGACCTGCGCAACAACGGCGGCGGCCTGCTCGACGCGGCCATCGCCGTGTCGGACGCCTTCCTCGAGCGGGGCGAGGTGGTCAGCCAGCGCGGCCGCAAGCCCGAGCAGATCATGCGCTATTCGGCCCGGCCCGGCGACCTCACCGACGGCGCGCCGGTGGTGGTGCTGATCAACTACGGCTCGGCCTCGGCGTCGGAAATCGTCGCCGGCGCGCTGAAGGATCACGAGCGCGCCACCATCGTCGGCCTGACCAGCTTCGGGAAGGGCTCGGTGCAGACGGTCATCCCGCTGCGCGGCGGCGCGGACGGGGCGCTGTCGATCACCACCGCGCGCTACTACACGCCCTCGGGCCGCTCCATCCAGAAGATCGGCATCGAGCCGGATCTCGAGGTGGCCCGTTCGGCGGCCGAGGCGCGCATCGTGTCGCGCTCCAGCTTCATCTATTCCGAAGCCGCCTACGCCACCGCCCTGGACTCCTCGATCGGCGAGGAACGCAAGGGCTCGCACACGCCGCACGAGGCTCCGGGCGAGGACTACGACAAGGACAAGGACTACCAGCTCGAGCGTGCCCTCGACGTGCTGCGCGCCGGTGGTGACCTGACGCAGCTGGCCGCCGCGCCGGAAGGGATCGTGGTCACGCCGCCGGGCACGGCCATGGCGGCGGCGGAGCCCGAAGGCGACGAAACGCCCTGAGACAGGAATTAGGGCTTAGGAATCAGGGATTAGGGATCTCGTGACGCCTGCTCCGGATCCCTGTCCCTAATTCCTGATTCCTAAGCCCTAACTCCTCACTCCCGGCATGGCTAACGCCCCGTTAGGCTTTCTTAACCGGGGGCGGGCAAGGTGAGCGTCGAAGGGGTCCGTCCGCGCGACCCCGCCTTCGAGCGTCCACACGGTCCATGTTCGCAAAGCGCCAGTCCGTTCTCGCCGCCACCGCCGGAACGCCGCCGGCCCGGATCGCCCTGCGCGACCGGCTGGCCCCGCTCGGCCGGTTCCTGAAGAAGCCCCCCGTCGCCGTCGCCGGGGCCGGCCTGCTGCTGCTCGGCGCCGCCGGGCTGTTCGTCACCGTGCTCGGCGATCCCCGCGCCGGCGCGCCCTCGGCCCGCGTCGCCCTGGAACGCCAGGCCCCGGCCCCCGCGCCGACACCCACGGGCCTCGAGGCCTTCTCGATGGAGTCCGGCGGCCTCTACGCCGACCTGACCGGCGAGACCGATCCGGCCCTGTTAGGCGAGGCCGTCATCACCCTGCCGGACGGGGCCACGGTCTCGGGAGACGGCGCGCCGGTGACCGCGCCGCGGGTCGCCGCCCGGCCGCTGCCCGCCGCGCCGATCGCCGGCCTGCATCAGCCCGGACCCGACGGCCCGCTGCCGCGCATCGCCCCCGACGGCCGCGTCCCGGCCCAAGTCTACGCCCGCCCCTTCCAGTCGAACGGCAAGCCGCGCGTGGCCCTGATCGTCGGCGGCCTCGGTCTGAACCCCACCACCACCCGCGCCGCCATCGAGCGCCTGCCGGCGGAGGTGACGCTCAGCTTCGTCCCCTACGCCGACGGCCTGCAGGGCTGGATCGACCTCGCCCGCGCCCAGGGCCACGAGGTGATGATCGAGATCCCCATGGAGCCGACCGGCTATCCGGCCAACGACCCCGGCCCCTACACCCTGCTGGCCTCGGCCGAGCCGGCCGACATCGAGGCCCGGCTGAACTGGCTGCTCAGCCGGGCCACCGGCTACTTCGGCGTGACCAACTACCTCGGCGACCGCTTCCTGACCTCAGAGGCCGGCATGACCGCTTTCACGGGCGTGCTGCGCCAGCGCGGCGTCGCCTTCCTCGACGACGGCTCGATGAGCCGCAGCCGCGGCGCCTGGGCCCGCGCCAGCGCCAACCGCATCATCGACGAGCAGCAGTCGCCGGCGGCCATCGTCGGCCAGCTCAACGCGCTCGAGGCGCTCGCCAAATCCCGCGGCCAGGCGCTGGGATCGGGCTTCAGCTATCCGGTCACGGTCGAGGCCGTCGCCCGCTGGACCGCCGGACTCGACGCCCGAGGCCTGCAGCTGGCCCCGGCCAGCGCGATGGCGAACCGGCCGGGACGGTAGGGACAGGCAGCAGGCAGCAGGCAGCAGGCAGAAGGACAGGGGGCTGTGTCTGCGCTAAGCAGCAACTCCTCTTCTTCCCTGCTGCCTGCTGCCTGCCACCTGATGCCTCAACAATGACCGACTTCCCCAACCACCGCCCCAACGTCGGCGTCGTCCTGTTCCATCCGGACGGCAGGGTCTGGTACGGGCGCCGCGCCGGCACGCCCGAGCCGCACTGCTGGCAGTTTCCGCAGGGCGGCGTCGACGAGGGCGAGGACTACGAGGCCGCCGCCCGGCGCGAGCTGGCCGAGGAGACCGGCGTCGTCTCCGCCGAGCCGCTGGCCGAGATTCAGCAATGGATCGCCTACGACTTCCCGGCCGACTACGGCGGCGCCAAGCAGGCCCGCGGCTGGAAGGGGCAGAAGCAGAAGTGGTTCGCCTTCCGCTTCACCGGCGAGGAGTCGGAGATCGACCTGGAGCAGCACGCCGAGATCGAGTTCGACGCGTGGCGCTGGGGACGGCTGGACGAGGCGCCCGCCCTGATCGTGCCGTTCAAGCGCAAGGCCTACGAACAGGTGGTGGCCGCCTTCGCGCCGCTGGTGATCTAGGCGGCGCAGCCCTCCGGCTTGAGCACCCGGACGGTCGAGGCCGGGTATTTCGCCATCAGCCGCGCGGGCCGGATCGGCCGCGCCACGAAATTCCCGCCGCAGTTCGGGCAGACGCCCTTGAGCGTCCCCTCGGCGCAGTCGGCGCAGAAGGTGCATTCGAAGGTGCAGATGCGGGCGTCCGGGCTGTCGAACGGCAGGTCGCGGTCGCAGCATTCGCAGTTCGGGCGCAGTTCGAGCATGGGTGTCGCGTCTCCTCCCCCTCAGGGGGAGGGGGACCATGCAACGGCTATGGGTAGCAAACACACCTTGACAACCGAGACCGTGGGAACCCCTGCCTTTATGGTGAGGGCATGGCAAGTTCGATCATCCCTTTCGGCACGGAGCATTCTGTCGCCCTTCACACCCTGGTCCGCAAACGCGCCGAGCTGGACGGGGAGTTGGAGCAACATCAAGGGCTCATCCGCGACCTTCAGAAAGCGATCCAAAACCTGGACGCGGTCCTTGTCCTGCTCAAACCGGACATCGACATCGGTGAAATCGCGCCGAAGCGAGCCCGGCCAATTTACGCTGCTGCGCCGGGAGAGATCACCAGCATCGTCGTTGATTGCTTGAGAGAAGCCGAAGGACCGCTCACGTCGAGAGGGCTGGCGCAGGCGGTCGTCGAGAGGCGAGAGCTCGATCCCGCAGACATCAAGCTGGAAATCACGATGGCCAAGCGGGTTCGAGCCTGTCTGAGGCCCTTGCGACTGGCCGGACGAGTGCGCGCTGTGCCGATGGCGTCGGGGCCGCAGGGCTGGGTTCTGGCGACTAAGCACCTCCAGCAGCCTGGTGCTGTCTCGCTGGAGCTGGCTCGATGAGCAGCTTGTCCTTCTTCCACGGAAGCCAGCTCTGCCAGATCGCGCCTGAGCGAGATGGCCGAGGCTTCATTGGACTGCGAAACGGCCGAATTGTCGCGACCGCGCCTGATCGCGCCAGTGTGGCTCGGGCGCTGATCAAGGCGGCGCGTTGGCGAAAGGACCTGACGGAAGAAGCGGTGGGCGCGCCTAGAACGTGAATCGCCAAACGCGGAGCAAAGACGTCGCGAACGCCATAGGCTGCAACGTCCGCGCTCGCGCTGCGACCTACCGTTCGTTGATGTTGCCGCGAACCGTGCTAAAGGGCGGCATGGTTCGATCGGAGAACAGACACGGCATTATGGCGGCGCTCTTGGCGCTGTTCGTCGCCGTGTTCGTTCTGATCCCGACCGTCGATGCTGCGGCCTGTGCCGTGGAACTGGAACCCGCTCATGCGGCGGCGTCAGTCGCCGACGACGGTGGCGATCTGCCGTCTGATCCCGACGACCATGCGATCTGCTCGCACGGCCACTGTCACCATGGCGGCGCCGTGGCGGTCGGGCACGGTGACGTGTCCCCGGCGGCCGCGTCTGGAGAGCCGAGGGTTCTCCTGCCCAGCGATCCCTTGGCGTCCCGCACGCCGGCCGGACCGGAACGCCCTCCCCGAGGCTGACGGGATCGCGCGCATCCGCGCGCCCTCCACGTCAACCACTCGGGAAATGAAACATGTCACCCCCTTATCGTCGCCGTCCGCCCCTCATGGCGGGCTGCGCGCTGGTCGCGATAGCGGCCGGCTTTCTCGGCGGACCCGCCTGGGCCGACCCTGCGCCCTCGTTCGAGGTCCTGCTCGCTCGCCTGGGCGAGACGCCCGCCACCATGGAAGCCGACGCGCTCCTGGACGCCGCCGAGGCGCGCGTCCGACAGGCGCGCGTCCGGCCCAATCCGGAGTTGGGGCTGGAGGCGGAGAACGCCTTCGGCACCGGCCCCTTCCAGGGCTACGACAACGCCGAGACCACCCTCTCCCTGAGCCAGGACCTCGAACTGTGGGGCCGCCGCAGCGCGCGAGTCGGCGTCGCCCGCGCCGAAGCCGGGACCGCCGCCCTGCGCCGGGACCTCGCCGACGTCGAGGCGGCGAGCCGACTGGCGCTCGTCTACGCCGAGGCCGAGGCGGCCGAGCGCCGGTTTCAACTGGCCGAGGAAGCGCTGACCGTCACCATCGCCGACACCCGCGCCGCCCTGATCCTCGTGGAGGAAGGTCGCGAGCCGCTTCTGCGCGGCATTCAGGGCGAGACGGAAGCGGCGGCGGCGCGCGCGACCCTGGACGAGGCGCAGGCGGAACGCGACGCGGCCTTCGCCCGACTGACCGCCGTGGCCATGCTGCCGACGCCGGTCACCTCGATCGATGCGAGTCTGCTGAATAGGACACCGGCCGGCGTGACCGTCGCCGCCGGGGCGGCTCCCGAAGTTCTGGTCGCCGAGGCGGAACGCGCCGCCGCAGAGAGCCGGATCGAGGTCGAACGGATTCGCGCCCGCCCCGACGTCACCGCCTCGGTGGGCATCCGGCGCTACGAAGCCGAGGACGCCACGGCCCTGACCTTCGGCGTCAGCATGCCGTTGCCGCTGTTCGACCGGAACCGGGGCGCCATCGACGCGGCCCGCGCCGAGTTCCGGGCCGCCGAGGCCCGGCTGATCGGCGCCCGTCAGGAGGCCGAGGCGGACCGCAACGCCGCCGAGGCCCACCTTCGGGCTTCGGCCAGCCGGGTCGCCGCTGCCGATGCAGGGGTGACCGCCGCCGAGGAAGCCTATCGCCTTTCCCGGATCGGCTTCGAGGCGGGGCGCATCTCCCAACTCGAACTCCGCTCTTCGCGCGCGGCCTTGATCAATGCCCGCAATGCCGCCGTGGACGCCCGCCTGGCTCGCGTCCGCGCCGAAATCGACCTCGCGCGCCTGCAAGGCCGCGCCCCGTTTGGAACACAGCAATGAACCGTATCCCCGAAAACAATCGAACCTGGCTCATGGCGGGGGCCGCCGCCGTTGTGATCCTCGGCGGCGCCGGCATCTATGTCCTCACCCGTCCTGCGGCGGACCCGAGCGCCGCGGAGTCGGCTGAGGCCGAACACGCTGACGAGGAAGGCGAGGAAGGCGTGCTCCTTCTGACGTCCGCGCAGATCGAGGCTGCCCGTATCGCGATCGTGGCGGTCACCGGGGGCGGCGGCGGCGAAACGCGGCTGTCCGGTCGGGTGGAACCCATGGTCGACGCGCGTGCGGCGGTCGCCGCCTCCGTGGGCGGACGGGTCGAGCGGGTCCTCGTGGCGCCGGGACAGTCCGTCCGCGCCGGTCAGCCCTTGGCGGTATTGGTCAGTGGGGACGCGGCGGGGCTCCGGGCCGAGGCCGACGCCGCCCAGGCCAATGCGGTGGCCGCCGAGCAGGCCCACCAGCGCGAGGAAAGTCTCGCGGAGCAAGGCGTTGTGGCTGAGCGGGACGCCGAAATCGCCCATGCCCAAGCCTTAAGCGCCGAGGCGGCCGCGCGCGCGGCCCGAGCCCGGGCAGTCGCCGCCGGGTCACCCAGCGCCTCCGGCCGTCTCAGCGTCACGAGCCCGATCAGCGGCGTCGTAACCAGCGTCCAGGTCGGCCCTGGTGGCTTCGCGCCCCAGGGCGGGGTGATCGCCGAGGTCACCAACCCGGCGCGGGTGGAGATCGTCTTCAGCGCACCCCCGGCGCTGGCGGGTCAGGTTCGCGCCGGCTCCGCGATCCGGGTGCAGGGTCCGACTGGCGAGTTTGACGCGGTCGTCACCGGCGTGGCCGCCGGCGCGGGCGCGGGGAACGGCGCAGCCGTAATTCGCGCCCGCCCCACCGGATCGCTGCTTCCGCCCGCAGGGTCGGCGGTGACTGGCGTCATCGTCACCGGCGAAACGTCAGGAACCCTGACCGTGCCGTCCGAGGCCGTGCAGACGGTGGAGGGCGCGACCGTGGTCTTCGTGCGCACCCCAACGGGGTTCCGCGTCGCGCCCGTGCTGGTCGGCCGCCAGGCCGGCGATCGGACCGAAATCCTGCGGGGCCTGACCGGCGTTGAGCGTGTCGCCGGCGCCAACGCCTTCCTTCTCAAAGCCGAACTCGCCAAGGGCGAGGTCGAGCACGAAGACTAGGGAGCGACGCGCATGTTCAACGCCATCATCGCGGCGTCGGTCCGGTTCCGCTGGTTCGTCGTCATCGCCGTCGTGCTCGTCGCTGGTCTGGGTCTGTTCGAACTGACCAAACTGCCCATCGACGCAGTGCCCGACATCACCAACCGGCAGGTGCAGATCACCACGGTCGCGCCGGCGCTGGCCCCCGAACAGATCGAGCGACAGGTCACCTATCCGCTTGAGACGAGCCTGGCCGGCATTCCCGGCCTGACCAGCACGCGATCCCTGTCGCGCAACGGCTTCAGCCAGATCACCGCCATCTTCACCGATCAGACGGACATCTATTTCGCGCGCCAGCAGGTCGCTGAACGGCTCGCGGCGGCGCGGGAAGGATTGCCTGAAGGCGTCGAGCCCGCGATGTCGCCGATCACGACGGGTCTCGGCGAGGTCCTGATGTGGACCGTCGATTACGTCCCTTTCAACAGTCAGAACCTGGCGCAGCCGGGGCAGCCGGGTTGGCAGCCAGGACGTGTCTATCTGACTCCGGAAGGGGAGCGGCTGACCACGCCCCAACAGCGCGCCACCTATCTCCGGACCGTTCAGGACTGGACCATCGCGCCGCAGATGCGCAGCGCGGAAGGCTTGGCGGGCGTCGACACTGTCGGTGGCTACGTCAAGGAATACGCCGTTCGTCCCGACCCTGCCCGCCTGTCCGGCTATGGCCTCGGCCTCGGCGATCTGGTCGAGGCGCTGGAGCGCGCCAACACCCAGGCCGGCGCAGGCTACATCCAGCGCGCCGGCGAGGCGCTGGTCGTCCGCACGGACGCTCTGGCGAGCACGGTCGAGGATCTGGCGCAGGCCCCGGTGGTCAATCGCGGAGGTTTGGTGGTCCGCGTCGCCGACGTCGCCACGGTGGAGATCGGACAGGAGCCGCGCCTCGGCGGCGCCAGCCGCGACGGCCATGAAGCGGTCCTTGGCACGGCCCTGATGATCGCTGGCGGCAACAGCCGCACGGTGGCACAGGCGGCGGCCGAACGGCTGGAGGAGGTGGACGACAGCCTCCCGCCCGGCATCGTCGCCAATACCGTCTTGAACCGAAGCGAACTGGTCAATTCGACCATCGCGACCGTCGCCCGCAACCTCACCGAGGGCGCCCTGCTTGTGGTGCTGGTGCTGTTCCTCCTGCTCGGCAACATCCGCGCCGCCACGATCACGGCTTTGATGATCCCGCTCAGCTTCCTGTTCGCCGTCATCGGCATGAACCGCTTCGGCATCAGCGGAAATCTCATGAGCCTTGGCGCCCTGGACTTCGGCCTGATGGTCGACGGCGGGGTGGTGGTGATCGAGAACACGCTGCTGCTGCTGACCCAGCGGCGCGCTCAGCTCGGCCGCCTGCTCACCCGCCACGAACGCCTCGACGTCGCCGTCCAGTCCGCCCGGCAGATGGTCAAGCCGGCGGCGTTCGGACAGTTGATCATCCTGCTGGTGTTCGCGCCGCTGCTGATGCTGGAAGGCGTGGAGGGCAAGACGTTCCAGCCGATGGGCGCGACGGTCATGCTGGCGCTGGTCGGCGCCTTCATCTTCTCCTTCACCTTCGTGCCGGCGATGACCGCCCTTCTGGTGCGCGATCCCAAGTCCGTCCACGTCGGGCCGGACGGCGAGGTCGTCGAACACGAGACCCGCATCCTTCGCTTCGCGCGCCGCTACATTCAGCCCGCCATCCAGGCGGCCGTGGCTCGGCCGAAAGTGGTGCTGATCTCTGCCCTGGCGGCCCTCGCCGTCGGCGCGGTGTCCTTCATGGCGCTGGGCCGGGAATTCATCCCGACCCTCGACGAGGGCGACATCGCCATGCAGGCCCTGCGCGTGCCGTCGGCTTCGCTCGAACAGTCGCTGGCGATGCAGATGGCGTTGGAGCGCGCGATCACGGCGCAGCCCGAGGTCGAGACCATGTTCTCGCGGACCGGAACCGCCGAGGCGGCCGTCGATCCCATGCCGCCGAACATTTCCGACAGCGTCATCGTCCTGAAGGATCGCAGCGAATGGCCCGATCCGGGATTGGAGAAGGAGGCGCTGATCGAACGCATCGAGGAAATCGCGGGCCAGCAGATCGGGAACAATTTCGAGTTCAGCCAGCCGATCGAACTGCGCTTCAACGAACTCATCTCGGGCGTTCGGACTGATCTCGCCGTCATGGTCTATGGCGACGACTTCGCCACTCTCCAGCGGGTGGCGGATCAGGTCGCCGGCTCGCTCCGGGAGACGTCCGGCGCGGCCGACGTGCGGGTCGAGCAGGCGTCCGGCCTGCCCACCCTGACCGTCAGCGTCGATCGCATCGCCGCCGCCAGCTACGGCCTGTCGGCGGCCGACGTCAGCGAAGCGGTGTCCGCCGGCATCGGCGGCGCCGAAGCGGGGACCATCTTCGAAGGCGACCGGCGTTTCGACGTCGTCGTCCGCCTGCCTGAAGCCGCACGAAACGACCCGGCGGCGCTCGCGGCCCTGCCCGTCGTCTCGGAAACGGGCGTGGTCGTGCCGCTGTCGTCGGTGGCCCGCATCCAGACCGGCGAGGGACCCAACCAGATCAGTCGTGAGAACGGCAGCCGCCGCATGGTGGTTCAGGCCAACGTCCGGGGCCGCGACCTCGGCGGCTTCGTCGCCGACGCCCAGGATCGGGTGTCGGAGATCGAACTCCCCGCCGGCGTCTATCTGGATTGGGGCGGACAGTTCGAGAACCTGAAGCGGGCCGAACAGCGCTTCAGCATCGTCATCCCGATCGTGTTCGTGCTGATCGGCGTGCTGCTGTTCATGGCGCTCGGCTCATTCGCCGAGGCGGGGCTGGTCTTCGTCTGCGTGCCGCTCGCCCTCGTCGGCGGCGCCTTGGCGCTCCTGCTGCGAGGCATGCCCTTCTCGGTCTCGGCGGCGGTCGGCTTCATCGCCGTGTCCGGCGTCGCCACCCTGAACGGACTGGTGCTCATGCAGGCCATCCGCCAACGACTGAACGAGGGTCTGCCCGCCAAGGTGGCGGCGATCGAAGGCGCCGCCAGCCGGCTGCGCGCGGTGCTGACGACCGCCCTGGTCGCGATCGTCGGCTTCATCCCCATGGCCTTGGCGCATGGAGCCGGAGCCGAGGTGCAGAAGCCGCTCGCGACCGTCGTCATCGGGGGCCTTCTGACGGCGACTGCGTTGACCCTGCTCGTGCTGCCGACCTTCGCCGCCAAGGCGGTTCGGCATCGTGCTTCGGAAGGACTGGAAGATTGAGCAAACTTGCCTCGGCGGACCATCAGCAGCGGCGCACGCTGCTGATGGTCTTGATCCTCAACGCCCTGCTGTTCGTGGGGCTCGGCATCGGGGGCATCATGGCCGACTCCAGCGCGCTGCTGGCCAACGCCGTCGACAACGCCTCGGACTCCGTCGTCTACCTGATCAGCTTTGTGGCGATCGGCCGCGCCGCATCCTGGAAACGGGGCGCGGCGCGCCTGTCAGGCATCCTGTTGCTGGTGTTCGCCGCCGGGGTGCTGATCGACGTCGGCCGGCGCTGGTGGTTCGGCACCGAGCCGGTCGGCTGGACGATGATGGGCCTCGCGCTTGTTGCCGCGATCGTGAACCTGATCTGCCTGGTGCTCCTGCGGCGGGACACGTCCGGCGACGTCAACATGGAGGCCGCCGAGACCTTCAGCCTGAATGACTTCGCCTCGAACGGCGGCATCCTCGTCGCCGGTGGTCTAGTCATGTGGCTGGATCAGGCTTGGCCCGATCTGGTCGTCGGCATGCTGGTCGCGGCGATCGCCGTAAAGGGCGGCATCGAAATCCTGCGCAGCGCGTCTGACGAAGGCAAGGACGGGTCGCCGTGACGATGGTCTCGCCACCGCAGCACCTCCAGAAGCAGCGGCTACCTACCGACCTGGCGGAAGTGGGGGCGTGAAGGTCTGGCTCTACTACAGCCTGGCCGCTGTCGCCGAGATCGCTGGCTGCTTCACCTTCTGGATGTGGCTGCGGCAGGACCGCTCGATCTGGTGGCTGGCGCCGGGGCTGCTCTGTTTGGCCGCCTTCGCCTTCTTCCTCACCCGCGTGGACGTCGACGCCGCCGGCCGCACCTACGCCATCTACGGCGGCGTCTACATAGCCGCGTCGCTTCTCTGGCTGTGGCTGGTCGAGCGCCAACCGCCCGACCGCTGGGACCTGCTTGGGGCGGTCGTGTGCTTGGTGGGCTCCGGGATTATTCTGTTCTCGCACCGCCCGGCATAAAGGGTGTCGGGGCAACAGAGAACGCCGACTCGATGACCTCCAGCCGGTCACGCGGTTCGCCGAAGGCCCATCGGTCCGTTGGTAGGTCTCTGGCGAAGGCTGCACGGATTGCATCCGGCGGACACCGCCGAAACATGGGTCAACCCTTCTTTGTAGCTCCCACCAAGGCTGCGATCAGCTCCGGCGTCATTCGAGTCTGCGGAAGATTGCCGAGCAGCTCGGGCGGCAGCGTGAATTCCCCGGTCAACTGAGGCTTGAAGGGGATCAGGTCGATCCCAAGCACGTGCATGAATTGCAGCATGAAGGTCGCCGGGAATGTCCCTCGGCTGATCTTGTTGCGGACGCTGACCTCAGTTTCTTCGATCCCTATGGCCTGCATGCGCTCGGCGATGTCGGCGTAGGTGAGATTCTGGCGACGCTGCTCGACCCGCAAAAGCGTTCGCGCCTTCTCCCGCCAAGCGTTTTCGGGATCATCAACATCGGTGGAGGTTCCGGCGCGCTTAGCCATGACTGTTCATGCCACCACTTCGCCGGGTGATCAACCGACGCGACGTATCGCTCGCTGAAGCGATAAAACGCGCACATATGCGACAAACTTCTTGACACGCTACGACGCGATCAGTATCGCACATACGCGACAAACCTCCCGTATGTGCGTTGACCTCATTGGCTCTCCTACAAGGCCCGGCACATGCCGCGACGCCAACCGAGGTCGCCGAACTCTCGGAGGAAGAGGCGCGTGCTCTGTTTCGCCGTTATCGATTCGCTGAAAATGGCGGGGAGCCGTTCTGCAACCGCTGTGGATGCCCGGCGGCGTGGGCCTACCAAGATGGCAAGCTCTTCAAATGCAAGCAGTGCTTGAAGCAGTTCACCCTGACCACCAACACGCCGTTCGCCTACCGCAAACTCCCCTTCAAGACGATCCTGCTGATCCTCGCGCAGTTCAATGTCGCCTATCAGGGGCGCAGCGCTTTGGAGATCAGACGCGACCTTCGCGCCAAGGTGAAGAACTACAAGACGATCTTCGTCTGGCTCCACAAAATCAGATGCGCGATGCAGGCCTTCGAGCGACGCACGATCCTGCGCGACGAGATCGAAATCGATGGCAAGGAGCTGAAAGGCTACATCCGCCCCAAGAACGTGCGCGGTGATAAGGACCACTACCGTTTCCCATATGGGGCGCCGGACCGGACGTTGCGGGTGACGCTGGCCCGCCAGCGGGGTGGTCCCGCCCGCGCGTGGGTCGCCAAGCAGGAGCATCACCCCATCCCGCCGTTCATCGACGTGGTCGATCCGAACGCTGTCGTATTCGCCGACGGCGGACACTGGGGCCAGATTCGCGAGCATTGCGCGCTGAAGCGGGTCATCCACGACCACCACTTCTACACGCCCGAGGCCTGCACCAATTGGGCCGAGAGTGGCTTCCGCGTCCTTGAGGGCATGCGGATGATCTATCGTCGCATCCTCGGCAACTACCTGGACCTCTACACCGCTCAGCTCACATGGCGGTTGGGCCACACGGCCAGCGGTCCGGACGACAGTTTCGCCGCACTCCTGGGAACGATGATGACGCCAGGCCGCTCGCCGATGGCTGGCTATTTCCTGAAAAAGAAAGAAGGCGGTTCCAAGCGCCGTTGCGAAATCATCAACCAGGACGGCGCGCCGATCGAGTGGAGCCCGCCGAGCGCCGAGGAGCGGCGGCGGGCGCGCAAGGAGGCCAAGCGCGCCGGCGGAGAAGTGGAAACCCCGCGCGTCGCCGACGCTCGATCCGCGAAGCGTTGGCGTGACGGCTTCGAGTTCATGTCGGCCAGCGAGTTCATGGACGACCCCAAGCGGATGCCCCTGAGCCCTGGCGTCTACGCCTTGTTCCTTCGGAGCGGCGAACGGCTCTTCAGCCTTGCTGGCTATTTCCCTGATCCGCAGTTGCCGGCCTGGGACCACGGGGTGTGGCGCAACGGATACGTCGGCGAAGGCTACTCTCTGCGCGAGAGGGTCACCGGACACCTTCTCGGAAGCATTGGGGACTCGCCGTTCCGTCAATCGGTCTTCGCTATCCACTGGGTGGCGGGGACCGGCGAACTGGGCGACCTGAAGAGCCGTCAGGCGAGCGAAGCGGCCCTCAGCGATTGGCTGCGCGGCGAAGTCGTGATCGGATATAAGGTCTGCGGCTATCACAAGACCGTCGAGAAGGAGATGCTGAAGCGCACCGCCGCGCCGTTGAACATCCGGGATCGCGATCCGTCGCCGTTCAGTCGCCTGCTTTCGAGCCTGCGCCAACGCTTCCGTGAAGCTGTGGTCGCAGCATGGGAGCCGCCGCCACCTAGCAATCGTCCTCGCCAGCGGCGCTAGCCTCATTCCCGCGCTGTCGTGACTCAAGCGCCCATCGCGGCGGTTGTCCCCCGTCATTCAGCAATCCGCGCTGCGCGCGCTGCAACGCCGCGTTGATAGCGCCGTATGCCTGAACATAGGCGGGACCGTCATCCACGCTGAGGTCGTGGCGCTCGACCACGCGGTCCAGCATCTCCCTCACCGTCAGCCAGTCGCCGCTCTCTCGCAACACGTCGTAGGCCGCGTCCGCCCATCCGTGCGGCGGACGGTTCGGCCCCCGGCGGAGCGGCCTGATCAGCTTTTCTTGGTCGGGGTCCCATTCCGGATCGAACATCTGGATCACGTAAACGATGTGCGGAAGCGCCTCCCTGATCTCTTCAGCCCTCGTTTCGCGCTCGGCGGCCTCGGCTGCGAACGCCTCGCCGCCCCGCCACTTCTTCTGCCTCAGCTTCGGCGGGTTCTCTATCCAGCGCAGTTCGCCGCCCAGCCGGCCATAAAGGCGCTTCAGATGGCTGGTCAGTTGCTTCCCGCTGTTCTTCCGTCCCAGCGCCACGTAAGCCCCCTAAAACGACGAGCTAACGACTTATTCGAGCTTAGGTGCGTTTGCTACCCATAGCCGCCATGCAAAGCATGGTGGAGGGGGCGAAGGCCGGCAAGCCGTCAGTGCGCCTCCCCGCCCGGCGCCAGCCGGAACAGCACCAGCCCCGCCAGCACCAGCAGGGCCGCCAGCACCCGCAGCGGGCTCAGGTGCTCGCCGAGGAAGATCACCCCGACGATGAAGGCGCCCACCGCCCCGATGCCGGTCCACACCACATAGGCCGTGCCCATCGGCAGGGACTTCATGGCCAGCGACAGCAGGGCGAAGCTGACGCCCATGAAGGCCAGGGTCGCCACGCTCGGCCACAGCCGGGTGAAGCCGACCGACTGCTTCATGAAATACGCCCAGACGATTTCCAGCAGTCCGGCGATGATCAGATACGTCCAGGCCACGCGCGGCCCTCCTCGCAAAGGGCCGGGCCGTCCCGGACTTGGCCCGCGGCGCGCGCGGGGCGAGGACGTGGCCTCGTCTTGCAGCGGCTATCTAAAGCGCCCGGCGGCGGGGTCAACCGGGGCCTCGAGCGTCAGGACCACGATCTCGGGCGGCGCCCGGAAGCGCACCGGCAGGATCGACACGCCGACGCCGCCGGTCACGAACAGCTTGCGACCGCCCTCGTCGTAGAGGCCGCACGGCCAGCGATAGGACCCCGGCGACGGCAGGACGGGCCGCCCGAGCATCGGGAGGTTCACCTGGCCGCAGTGCGTGTGGCCCGCGAGAGTGAGGGCGACTCGATCCGGAATCGCGGCGAACGGATCGGGCCAATGGCTCAGCACGATCACCGGTGCGTCATCGTCTGCGTGCGCGAGGGTCGTCGGCGCCGAGGTCGTCAGCCGCGGCGAATCCATGTCGGCCAACCCCCCGACCCAGAACGCGCCGCCCGGCCGCGCGACCCGGACCGCCCGGTTCTCTAGTAGGACAGCGTCCGCCCGCGCCAACGCCGCCGCCGTCGCCCGGTCGTCGAACCATGAGTCATGGTTGCCGAGCACCGCAAACGTTCCCAACGGGCTCCTCAGCGCCCCGAAGGCCTCGACGCCCTGCAGAACCTCGGATCGTTCGGGCGCGGCCCGCACGTCTGCCGGCTCGTGCCCGCCGGCGTGGTCGCCGAGGAGCACGACGATGTCGGGCCGTTCGGCGTTCATCCGCTCCACCACCTCGCGGACGCGCGCCACGTCCATGTGCGGGGCGGCGACATGGGTGTCGGAGATGATGCCGATGCGCAGCGGCGGCCCCCGCCAACGGGCGCTTTCCACCGCCACATGCCGCACCTGCAGGGTGTTCGGCTCGACCATGAAGGCCCAGACGCCGAGGCTCCACCCGACGAGGACGAGGAGGGCGAGGGCTGCGGCAATAAAAATCCGGCGGCCGCGCAGCAGCCGCCGGATCAGAAATACGCAAACGAGCGGCCCGACGATCGCTCCGATCCACGCCAGGACCAGAACGAGTTCCGGCCCCGTCACCGCGGGATCAGCCCGCCGCCACTTCCGACGCCTGTTCGGCGAGGATGGTCAGGCCGGCCGGGGTGACGTCGGCGAAGCCGCCGTGCACCTCGAACTGGCGGCGCGAGCCGCCGTCGATGACCGTCACCACGCCTTCGCGCAGGGCGGTCATGAACGGCGCGTGGTCGGCCAGCACGCCGAAGTCGCCCTCGACGCCCGGGGCGTCGACCTGGTCGACGAGGCCCGAGAAGACCTCGCGTTCCGGGGCGACCAGCGAGAACTGCAGCTTGCCGGCCATGCTTACGCCGCCTCGGCCAGCTTCTGGGCCTTCTCGACGGCTTCCTCGATGGCGCCGACCATGTAGAAGGCCGCTTCCGGCAGGTGGTCGTATTCGCCGGCCACGATGCCCTTGAACGAGCGGATCGTGTCTTCCAGCGAGACGAACTTGCCCGGCGAGTTGGTGAACTGCTCGGCCACGAAGAACGGCTGCGACAGGAAACGCTGGATCTTGCGGGCGCGGGCCACGATCAGCTTGTCCTCTTCCGACAGCTCGTCCATGCCGAGGATGGCGATGATGTCCTTCAGCGCCTTGTACTGCTGCAGCACTTCCTGGACCGAACGGGCGACCTGGTAGTGCTCCTCGCCGATGACCAGCGGGTCCATGATCCGCGAGGTCGAGTCCAGCGGGTCCACGGCCGGGAAGATGGCCTGGGCGGCGATGTCGCGCGACAGCACGGTGGTGGCGTCGAGGTGGGCGAACGAGGCGGCCGGGGCCGGGTCGGTCAGGTCGTCGGCGGGCACGTAGATGGCCTGAACCGAGGTGATCGAGCCCTTCTTGGTCGAGGTGATGCGCTCCTGCAGGTTGCCCATCTCGGTGGCCAGGGTCGGCTGATAGCCCACCGCCGACGGGATGCGGCCCAGCAGCGCCGACACTTCCGAGCCCGCCTGGGTGAAGCGGAAGATGTTGTCGACGAAGAGCAGCACGTCCTTGCCTTCCTCGTCGCGGAAGTACTCGGCCTGGGCCAGACCGGTCAGGGCGACGCGGGCGCGGGCGCCCGGCGGCTCGTTCATCTGGCCGTAGACGAGGGCGCACTTGGAGCCTTCGGTCGAGCCGTTGTTCTTGGTCGGGTCCACGTTCACGTTGGACTCGATCATCTCGTGGTACAGGTCGTTGCCTTCGCGGGTGCGCTCGCCCACGCCGGCCAGCACCGAGTAGCCGCCGTACGCCTTGGCGATGTTGTTGATCAGCTCCTGCATGGTCACGGTCTTGCCCACGCCGGCGCCGCCGAACAGGCCGATCTTGCCGCCCTTGGTGTAGGGGCACATCAGGTCGATGACCTTGATGCCGGTGACGAGGATTTCCGACGAGGTCGACTGCTCTTCGAACGACGGGGCGTCGCGGTGGATCGGACGATACATGGTCGTCTTGATCGGGCCCTGCTCGTCGATCGGGGCGCCGACCACGTTCATGATGCGGCCCAGCGTGCCCGGGCCGACCGGGGCGAGGATCGACTGGCCGGTGTCGGTCACCGCCTGGCCGCGGGTCAGGCCCTCGGTGGTGTCCATGGCGATGGTGCGGACCATGTTCTCGCCGAGGTGCTGGGCGACTTCCAGCACCAGGGTGAAGGGCTCGCCCGTCTTCTGGTCGACGTTCTGGGTCTCCAGCGCCGACAGGATGGCCGGCAGGTGACCTTCGAACTCGACGTCGACGACGGCGCCGATGACCTGGGCGATGCGGCCCTGGGCGACGGCGGCGGACGCCCGCGCGGCGGTCGGGGCGGCGGCCGGAGCGGCCTTCTTGGCGCGGGGAGCGCGGGTCTTCGGGGCGGTGGTGTCGGTCATCGGTTCATTCCGTTCGGAAAGTCGTGTCTGTGCGGGGTCGGATCAGAGCGCTTCCGCGCCGGCGATGATCTCGATCAGTTCGGTGGTGATCTGGGCCTGGCGCTTGCGGTTGTACTGCAGGGTCAGGCTGTTGATTAGGTCGCCCGCGTTGCGCGTGGCGTTGTCCATGGCGCCCATCTGGGCCCCGAAGAAGCTGGCCTGGTTCTCGTACAGGGCGGCCAGGATCTGGGTGGTGATGTTGCGCGGCAGCAGGGTCTCGAGGATTTCCTCCTCCGAGGGCTCGTACTCGTAGACCGCCCCGTTCAGGTCGATCGGCGGCGCGTCGCCGTCGACGACCGCCGGGATCAGCTGCTTCGGCGTCGGCACCTGCGAGATGACCGACTGGAAGCGGCTGTAGAACAGGGTCACCACGTCGGCGTTGCCGGCCTCGAACTCCTCGGCGATCAGGGCCGCGACCGGCTCCGCCGCCGGCAGGCCGATGGTCTTGTGCTCCGACATCTCGAAGGTGCGCACGATGCGGTCGCCGTAGATGCGCGCCAGACCGTCGCGGACCTTGCGGCCCACGGCGATGACGCGGACGTCCTTGCCGTCGTCGAGCAGGCTTTTGATGCGCTCGCGCGCGGCCCGGATGACGTTGGTGTTGAAGCCGCCCGCCAGACCCTTGTCGCCGGTGGCGACGACGATCAGGTGCTTCTGGTCGCGACCCGTGCCGGCCAGCAGCTTCGGCGCGCCGTCGCCCGAGACGCCGGCCGCCAGGTTGGCGATGACGGCCGCCATCTTGCGGGCGTAGGGACGCGCGCTCTCGGCCTGCTCCTGGGCGCGCTTCAGCTTGGCCGCGGCGACCATGTTCAGGGCCTTCGTGATCTTCTGCGTGGACTTCACGCTTCCGATCCGATTGCGCATTTCCTTGAGGCTGGCCATCCGGCGCTACTCTCTCGCTATCCGGTCAGGGTCTCAGGCGAAGGTCTTGACGAAGGCGTCCAGCACCGACTTCAGCTCGGCCTCCAGCTCCGCGGTCAGGTCCTTCTTGGTCCGGATGCCTTCCAGCAGGCCGGGGTTCGAGGACTTGATGCGGGCCAGCAGCTCCGACTCGAAGCGGCCGATGTCCGACACCGCCACGCCGTCGAGGTAGCCGCGGGTGCCGGCGTAGATCGACACGACCTGCTCTTCCATGGTCAGCGGGCTGTACTGCGGCTGCTTCAGCAGCTCGGTCAGGCGCGCGCCGCGGGCCAGCAGCTTCTGGGTCGAGGCGTCGAGGTCCGAGCCGAACTTCGCGAAGGCGGCCATTTCCCGGTACTGGGCCAGCTCGCCCTTGATGGTGCCGGCGACCTTCTTCATCGCCTTGGTCTGGGCCGAGGAGCCCACGCGCGACACCGAGATGCCGACGTTCACGGCCGGGCGGATGCCCTGGTAGAACAGGTCGGACTCGAGGAAGATCTGGCCGTCGGTGATCGAGATCACATTGGTCGGGATATAGGCCGACACGTCGTTGGCCTGGGTCTCGATCAGCGGCAGGGCGGTCAGCGAGCCCGAGCCGTAGTCGGCGTTCAGCTTGGCCGAGCGCTCCAGCAGGCGGGAGTGCAGGTAGAAGACGTCGCCCGGGTAGGCTTCGCGGCCCGGCGGACGGCGCAGCAGCAGCGACATCTGGCGATAGGCCACGGCCTGCTTCGACAGGTCGTCATAGACGATCAGGCCGTGCATGCCGTTGTCGCGGAAGAACTCGCCCATGGCGGTGCCGGCGAACGGGGCCAGGAACTGCAGCGGGGCCGGCTCCGAGGCGGTGGCGGCGACCACGATGGTGTATTCCAGCGCGCCCGACTCCTCGAGCGTCTTGACGATCTGCGCCACGGTCGAGCGCTTCTGACCGACGGCCACGTAGATGCAGTACAGCTTGGCCGACTCGTCGTCGGTGGCGTTGACCGACTTCTGGTTCAGGATCGCGTCGATGGCCACGGCGGTCTTGCCGACCTGACGGTCCCCGATGATCAACTCGCGCTGGCCGCGGCCGATCGGGATCAGGGTGTCGATGGCCTTCAGGCCGGTCTGCATCGGCTCGTGCACCGACTTGCGGGGGATGATGCCCGGGGCCTTCACGTCCACGCGGCGACGCTCGGTGAACTGGATCGGGCCCTTGCCGTCGATCGGCTCGCCCAGCGGGTTGACCACGCGGCCCAGCAGGCCCTTGCCGACCGGCACGTCCACGATCTCGCCGAGGCGACGGACTTCATCGCCTTCCGAGATGGCGGCGTCCGAACCGAAGATCACGGCGCCGACGTTGTCGCGCTCGAGATTCAGGGCCATGCCCTTCACGCCGGCCTTGGGGAACTCGATCATCTCGCCGGCCTGGACGTTGTCGAGGCCGTGGATGCGGGCGATGCCGTCGCCGACCGACAGCACCTGGCCGACGTCGGAGACGTCGGCTTCCACGCCGAAGTTGGCGATCTGCGACTTGAGGATGGCCGAGATTTCGGCGGCGCGGATGTCCATGGGATCTCTCTGTCTTCGTCTCTGGTGCGCGGGTGAGGCGCCGTCGTTGGGTCAGGCGCGCTTCAGCGCGAATTTCATCTGGTCGAGCTTGGTCTTCAGCGAGGCGTCGAACAGCTTCGAGCCCACCTTGACCTTGAGGCCGCCGAGGATCGCCGGATCCACGCGGGTGGTCATTTCGGGATCCTTGCCAAGCGCGGTGCGCAGGGCGGTCTGGATCGACTTCAGCTGCGCGGCGTCCAGCGGCTGGGCGGTCACCACCTCGGCGGCGACCACGCCGGTCTTCTTCGCGTACAGCTTCTCGAAGCCGGCGATCACGCCCGGCAGGTCGCGGGCACGGCCGTTCTGGCCGAGCAGGCCGAGGAAGTTGCGGGTGGTGCGGTGGAACTTCGCCGCGTCGGCGATGGCCACGAGACCCTTCTGCTGGTCCTCGGCGGCGATCACCGGCGAGGTCGCCAGGCGGCGCAGGTCGGCGCTGTCGGCCCAGGCGGCGCGCAGCGACTTCAGGTCGGCGCGCACGGCGTCCAGCGCGCCCGTTTCGTCAGCCAGGTCGAACAGCGCCTGTGCATAGCGCTCGCCGACTTCCGTCGTTCTGAAATCGTCAGCCACTTACAAGGTCCGCGCGGGTTAGCGTTCGGGTTAGGACCGGCGGCGGGTTCGCCCCGATCAAAGGCCTGAAATGCTTGAAGAAAGCACGCCGGGGACGCGCCTCGCGACGCGCCCTCGGCCTAAGCCGGGCGCCTGATAGCACCCAAGCCCCCAAACCGCAACCGAGGCAGCAGGCCGCACCGCGCGCGCCGGAGTAACCGGAATTGCGTGGCCGCGGCGGCGTCGCGCGAGGCAGGATGCGGCGACCGCCCTCCCCGGAAACCTCGCATGCCTGTCGCCCGCGCCCTGTCGCTCCTCGTCGCCCTCTCCCTGCTGACCCTCGCCCCCGCCGCCCGGGCCCACGAGCCCGGCTTCCGGGTAATGAGCTACAACATCCGGGTCGACGTCCCGACCGACAATCCGACCTGGGCCGAGCGGCGGCCGCACATGGCCGCCCAGATCGCCTTCCTCGACCCGGACATCCTCGGCGTGCAGGAGGCGCACTCCGCCATGGTCGGCTACCTGGCCGACCACATGCCCGGCTACGACCGCTATGGCCTCGGCCGCGACGACGGCGGCCCGGTGGGCGAGACCACCACCCTGTTCTGGAAGCGCGATCGCTACGAGCGGGTCAGCGCCGACACCTTCTGGTGCTCGCCCACGCCTGAGGTCCCGTCGAAGGGCTGGGACGCCGCCTATCCACGCACCGTCACCCGCGTCGTCTTGCGCGACCGCCGCGACGGCGGCCTGCTGGACGTGCGCAACACCCATTTCGATCACGCCGGCGAGGAGGCGCGCGAGCAGTGCGCCATCCTGGTGTCGCGCCTGACCCCGGCCGAGGTCGACGGCGAGACGGCGCGGGTCGTGCTGATGGGCGACTTCAACACCGGGCCGGACACGCCGCCCTACCAGCGCATCGTCGCCTCGGGCCTGACCGACGCCCGGACCGTCAGCCCCGTCGTCTTCGGCCCCGCCGGCACCTTCAACGCCTTCGACATCGCCAACGATAACGACGCTGTGGCCATCGATCATGTGTTCGTCGGGCCCCGGCTCGCCGTCGAGCGGTTCGGCGTGCTCACCGACTCCTTCGCCGGACGGGTGATTTCGGACCATTTCCCGGTCGTCGTCGACCTGCGGCCGGCGCCGCGCTGAACGACGCAAAAAGGGCGTCCGGCCCGATGGACCGGACGCCCCTCCTCGGTCAGCCGTCAGTGGCAGCCGTGGTCGGCGCAATGCCCGGCGCAGTCGCCGAGGCAGTCGACGCAGGCCTTGCAGCACTCGACGCAAGCCTCGCAACAGGCCGCCGCCAGGTCGCAGCAGCTGTGGACCAGCTGGGCCACGACGCCCGGCTCGGCCGCCAGGGCGGTGCCGCCGGACACGGTCAGGGCCAGCGCGGCCAGGGTGAGAACGCGTTTCATATCAGTCTCCGATTTTCAGAATTGAATGGTTTGCAGTGGTGCAGACGCATTCAGCTCCGGGGCGGAGGCGGTTCGGGTCCGAGGGAGCGGCCGGCGATCCGGTCGTCGGTCGGGGGCGCGACAGCGGGCCTCGCGACGGGAGGCGCCGCGGCGGCGGCCGGAACCGGCGCGGGCGGGCAGACCGTGCGCGTGGCGCAGATCTGGATGCAGGCGGGCGAGGATTTGTCGGTCGTCTCCGGGGCGCAGTCGGCCGGGACCGGATGGTGCGACGGCGCGCTCATGGCGACCGCCGGCGCGCCCAGCATCAGAATGCCGAGGGTCAGGACCAGGGAGAGGAGCCGGCGAATGGACATGCGGCGCTTCGCGTGACGGACAGCCCACCCTGAACCTGCTACGGTTGCACCACCACAGGGAAATGCGCCCTCCGGCTGCGGCATTTTCCCGCTCCCCGGCTCCGGGCGCGAGCCTGATGCATTGCCGCAACCGCAACCGGCGCCGTATCAGGCGCATTCCAGACCGGATCTTCAGGACCCGCAGATGTTCGACAGCCTCCTCGCCCTCTTCTCCGATCCGGCCGCCTGGGCGGCGCTGGTCACACTCGTGGTGATGGAGGTCGTCCTCGGCATCGACAACCTCGTCTTCATCTCGATCCTGTCGAACAAGCTGCCCCCCGAACAGCGCCAGCGGACGCGCCGCATCGGCATCGGCCTGGCGCTGATCATGCGTCTGGCCCTGCTGATGACCATCGGCTGGATCGTCGGCCTGACCGCGCCGGTCTTCGACCTCGGGCTCGTCGGGCCGGCCGGGTCGCACGGCGAGCCGACCTTCGAGACGGCCTTCAGCTGGCGCGACCTGATCCTCATCGCCGGCGGCCTGTTCCTGGTGTGGAAGGCGACCAAGGAGATCCACCACACCGTCGATCCGAAGCCGACCCACGACGTGATGGACGCCAAGAATGCGGTCATCAACAACATGGGCGCGGCCATCTTCCAGATCATCCTGCTCGACCTGGTGTTCTCGATCGACTCGATCCTGACCGCCGTGGGCATGACCGATCACATCCCGATCATGGTCGTGGCCGTGATCGCCGCCGTCACCGTCATGCTGCTGGCCGCCGACCCGCTGGCCAACTTCATCGAGAAGAACCCCACCGTGGTGATGCTGGCGCTCGGCTTCCTGCTGATGATCGGCGCCGTGCTGATCGCCGACGGCTTCGGGGTTCACGTGCCCAAGGGCTACATCTACGCCGCCATGGCTTTCTCGGCCCTCGTGGAGGCCCTGAACATGTGGGGTCGCGCCGGCGCCGAGAAGAAGGCCCGCGCCGAGGCGGCCCGTCAGGCCGAGCTCAATCGCCGCGAGACCGCCGAACCGGGGGTCTGACGTGATCGGACTCGCCGGTCTCGCGAGTCTGTTCCTGGCCGGGCCGGCGACGCTGCAGACGCCGGCGGCTCCGGCCGTACCCGTCTATGGCTACGAGGTGGTGCGCGAATGGCCGCACGACCCGCGCGCCTTCACCCAGGGTCTGGTGTGGCGAGACGGCGAGTTGCTGGAAAGCACCGGCCGCTACCCGTCCACCGTCCGGCGGGTGCGCCTCGAGGACGGGGCCGTGCTGCAGCGGCGCGAACTCGACCCCTCCCTGTTCGGGGAAGGCCTGACCGAGATCGCCGGCCGCGTGTTCACCCTCACCTGGCGCAGCGGGAGGGGTTTCGTCTGGAACGCCGACGACCTCGAGCCCCGGGGCGAGTTCACCTATGCGGGCGAGGGCTGGGGGCTGACCGACGACGGCTCGCGGCTGATCCTGTCGGACGGCGGCCCGGCGCTCCGTTTCCTCGACCCGGACACCTTCGCCGAGACCGGACGCGTGGACGTGACCCTGGGCGGCCGCCCCCTGGCGCGCATCAACGAGCTGGAATGGATCGAGGGCGAGGTCTTCGCCAACGTCTGGCAGTCGGACGTGCTTGTGCGCATCGATCCGGCGACCGGCGAAGTGACCGGTGTCGTCGACCTGTCCGGCCTGCTGCCCGATCGCCGGGGCATAAACCCGGCGGACGACGTGCTGAACGGCATCGCCTGGGACCCGGAGGGCCGTCGCCTGTTCGTCACCGGCAAGAACTGGCCCTCGCTGTTCGAGATTCGCCTGACCGGCCCGCGCTGAACCGACCGGGCGGGCGCGGGTTAAATCGTTTGAGCCATGAGGTTCCCTCGTGTAACCGGCAGCGCAACCATACGAACCCGGCCTCGCGCCGGCGCAGGGACAACCCCCGCGGAGACGCCCTTTTGACCCAGTCGCAATACCCTTCGTCCTTCGACTATCAGGCCCTGCTGGCCTCCGGCCGCGGCGAGCTGTTCGGCCCCGGCAATCCCCAGTTGCCGGCCCCGCCGATGCTGATGTTCGATCGCATCGTGAAGATGAGCGCCGACGGCGGCGCACACGGCAAGGGCTATGTCGAGGCCGAGCTCGACATCCATCCGGACCTCTGGTTCTTCCAGTGCCACTTCATCAACGACCCGGTGATGCCGGGCTGCCTCGGGCTGGACGCCATGTGGCAGCTGGTCGGCTTCTATCTGGGCTGGATCGGCGGCCAGGGCCGCGGCCGCGCGCTCGGCGTCGGCGACGTGAAATTCACCGGCCAGGTCACGCCCGACATCAAGCGGGTGGTCTACAAGATCGACCTCAAGCGGGTCATCAACCGCAAGCTGGTCATGGGCATCGCCGACGGCGTGCTCGAGGCCGACGGCGAGATCATCTACCGCTGCGACGACATGCGCGTCGGCCTGTTCGGCGGCAATGCGGAACCGGCGGGCGGCTGAGAAACTGACACAGGCGAGACCGCGGACAACGCGGCGCGGACAAAAGTAGCGGAAGGACATTTCATGCGGCGTGTGGTCGTCACCGGACTGGGCATCGTCTCCTCGATCGGCACCGGGCAGGACGAGGTCGCGGCCTCCCTGCGCGAGGCCCGCTCGGGCGTGAAACACGCCGCCGACCACGCCGCGCACGGCTTCCGCTCGCAGGTCTGGGCTCCGCCGGCCCTCGGCCATACGGCCGAGGACTGGGCCCCGCTGGTCGACCGCCGCGCCTCGCGCTTCCTCGCCAACGGCACCGCCTGGGGCCACATCGCCTTCGAGGAGGCGCTGAAGGACTCCGGCCTGACGCCGGAAGAGATCCGCGACGAGCGCATCGGCCTGATCGTCGGCGAGGGCGGCCCCTCGACCCAGGTCATCCTGCAGGCGGCCCAGACCACCATCGAGAAGGGCTCGCCCAAGCGCATCGGCCCGTTCGCCGTGCCCAAGGCCATGGCCTCCGGCCCCTCGGCCGTGCTGGCCACCTGGTTCCAGCTGAAGGGGATCAACTATTCGATCTCCTCGGCCTGCGCGACCAGCGCCCACTGCATCGGCGCGGCCGCCGAACAGATCGCCTGGGGCAAGCAGGACGTGGTCTTCGCCGGCGGCTGCGAGGACATCGACTGGTCGATGTCGAACATGTTCGACGCCATGGGCGCCATGTCCTCGAACTTCAACGAAACGCCCTCGAAGGCCAGCCGGGCCTACGACAAGGATCGCGACGGCTTCGTCATCGCCGGCGGCGCCGGCATCGTGGTGCTGGAGGAATACGAGCGGGCCAAGGCGCGCGGCGCGACCATCTACGCCGAGGTCACCGGCTACGGCGCCAACTCCGACGGCTACGACATGGTCGCCCCCTCCGGCGAGGGCGCCGAGCGCTGCATGCGCATCGCGCTCGAAATGGCCGGCAATCCAAAGATCGACTACCTCAACCCGCACGGCACCTCGACCCCGGTCGGCGACTCCAAGGAGATGGGCGCGGTGCGCAACGTCTTCGGCGACGCCCTGCCGATGATCTCCTCGACCAAGTCCCTGACCGGCCACAGCCTCGGCGCGGCGGGGGCGCAGGAGGCGATCTACTGCCTGCTGATGATGAAGCACGGCTTCGCCGCCGAGAGCGCCCACATCGAGAGCCTCGACGCCGAGTTCGAGGGCATGCCGATCCTGCGGGAACGCCACGACGGCGAGCTGACCCACGTCATGTCCAACAGCTTCGGCTTCGGCGGCACCAACGGCACGCTGATCCTCAGCAAGGTTTAGACGGCGGGCCGGGCCTGTCGAAGGTCTGACCAGGCAACCCGGCCCCGCGCCGGCGCGCTATAGTCGGCTTCCCGACAGACGGAGCCGTTCCTGACCCCCGACCCCTACATCCTGTTCCTGCTCGGCCTCGGCGGCGTGGTGCTGCTGGTGTCCTGGGCGCCGGTCGGCCTTAAGCGCCTGCCGTTGACCTTGGCCATCCTGTGCGTGGCGATCGGGGTGGCGGTGTTCTCGACCGGCCTGCTGGCCTTCGATCCCGACCCGCGCACCTGGGACACGGCCACGGAACGGCTGACGGAGCTGGTGGTCATCATCAGCCTGATGGGCGCCGGCCTGAAGATCGATCGGGTTCCCGGCTGGCGCAGCTGGTCGACCACCTGGCGGCTGCTCGCGATCGCCATGCCCCTCACCATCGCCGCCGTCGCCTGGCTCGGCTGGGCCGGCCTCGGCTTCAGCCTGGCCATGGCCCTGCTGTTCGGGGCCAGCATGGCGCCGACGGATCCGGTGCTGGCCTCCGACGTCCAGTGCGGCCCGCCCAGGTCCGGCGACGAGGACGAGGTCCGCTTCGGCCTGACCTCCGAGGCGGGGCTGAACGACGCCCTCGCCTTCCCCTTCGTCCACCTCGCCATCCTCGCCGCCGCCGGCGGCCTCGCCAGCCAGTCGGGCCTGACCGACTGGTTCAGCATCAAGGTCGGCTGGAAGCTGCTGGCCGGCCTCGGGGCCGGGATGCTGATCGGCAAACTGCTCGGCTATCTGCTGTTCCGCAGCCGGCGCGGCCTGTCGAAACTGGCCGACGGCCTGATCGCGCTGGCCGCCACCCTGATCGCCTACTCGGTCACCGAGATGGTCCACGGCTACGGCTTCCTCGCCGTCTTCGTCTGCGCCGTGATGATCCGCGGCTCCGAGCGGGATCACGAGTTCCATCAGGAGATGCACGACTTCTCGGACCAGATAGAGCGGCTGCTGATGATGCTGCTGCTGGTGCTGTTCGGCGGCGCGCTGGCCAACGGCCTGCTGTCCAGCCTGACCTGGATCGACGCCCTCGTCGGCCTCGCCGTGGTCTTCGTGGTGCGTCCCGTCGCCGGCCTGCTGGCCATGACCGGCTCGGCCCAGCCGCTGCGCGAGCGCCTGCTGCTGGCCTTCCTCGGCATCCGCGGCGTCGGCTCGGTCTACTACCTCGCCTACGGCATCAACCACGGCGACTTCGGGGACAGCGAGCGGCTGTGGGCCGTGGTCGGGTTCATCATCCTGCTCTCGATCATTGTGCACGGCGTCACCGCCACGCCCCTGCTGGCCCGCCTGGCGCGTCGCCGACGGGCGGAGGCCGCGGCCTTCCCCGAGGGCGCCGCCCCTGCTAACCCTCCCGCCGCAGCCTCAGGCAGCGAGCAACCGCGTTGCGAGCGCCGGGCCAACGAGAACGGCCTCAAATAGCGAGCAACCGCGTTGCGAGCGATAGGCCCCTGAAGGAGACTGACCATGGCGAGCGAGAGCGGCTGGAACATGCCCAAGGGCGAACTCATGAAGGGCAAGAAGGGCCTGATCATGGGGGTGGCGAACGCGAACTCCATCGCCTGGGGCATCGCCTCGCAGCTGGCCGCCCAGGGCGCCGAGCTGGCCTTCACCTACCTCGGCGAGGGACTGGAGCGCCGCGTGCGCCCGCTGGCCGAGAGCGTCGGGGCGAAACTGCTGATCCAGGCCGACGTCACCGACGACGCCTCCATGGACGCCGCCTTCGCCGAGCTGGAGAAGGAGTTCGGCACGATCGACTTCGTCGTCCACTCGGTGGCCTTCGCCAACAAGAACGAGCTGCAGGGCTCCTTCGTCGACAACACCACCCGCGACAGCTTCCTGCTGGCCATGAACATCTCGGCCTTCAGCTTCGTCGACGTGGCCCGCCGCGCCTCGAAGCTGATGCCGAACGGCGGCGCCATGATCACCATGACCTACCTCGGGTCCGAGCGCGCCATCCCCAACTACAACACCATGGGTGTGGCCAAGGCCGCGCTGGAGGCCGCGACCCGCTACATCGCCCGCGACCTCGGGCCGAAGGGCGTCCGCGTCAACGCCATCTCGGCCGGGGCCATGCGCACCCTGTCGCTGGCCGGCATCTCGGGCGGCCGCGGCATGATCTCCCAGGGCCGCGCCATGTCGGCGATGAAGGAGGACACCTCCATGGAGGGCGTGGCCGGCTGCGCCCTGTGGCTGTGCTCCGACCTCGGCCTGTCGACCACCGGGGAGGTCATCCACGTCGACGCCGGCTTCCACATGATGGGCCTGCCGGACGGCGAGGAATAGGCCTCAGCGGGCCGCCCGCTCCACCCGCCGGTAGCGATACCGGTCGCGGATGTTCGGGCCGAAGAAGCGGCCCTTCGAGAAGGCGTTGCGGAAGTCCTGCACCACCTCGGGCGGGACGGCCTCATAGTCGTAGACGTCGCCCGAGGTGAAGACCACGCGCAGGCGGCGGTGCGGTTCGTCATAGGCGAAGCGGCGGATGACGCTGGAGGGCATGGCCGCCGCCTCCGCCTCAGTCCCGCAGCGAGTCGGGCACCAGCCCGCCGTTCTCGGCCAGCTTGCGCCACACCGCCTTCGACAGGGCGATGTTCTGCTCGGCCGAGCCGTGCGGGCCAGCATGGACGTTCAGCTCCTCGGCCAGCTGCTTGCGCGCCTCGAGGCTGGAGTCGAGGCCCAGCAGCTTGAGCAGGTCGACGATGGAGGTGCGCCAGTTGCCGGCGGCGTCCTCGCCCTTCATCTCGGCCATGGACTGCAGCACCGCCTCGACGTCGACCGGCGGCAGGGTCGTCGCCGCGGGCGCCGCGGCGGTCGGGGCGATGGTCGGCGTGGGGACCTGCGGCGCCGGCGCCTCCGCCTTCTTGTGTCCGCGAATCCGGTCCCAGATCGAACTGAAGATACCCATGTCGGCGCTCCCTGCTGTGCGACCACAGCAACGCCCCGCGGCGGCGCCGGTTCATCTGGCCGCTCACGCGCCTGTGTCCACCAGCGGACACGCCTCCGATTGACGGCGGGACGCCGCCGGGTCCAGCGTGGCCGTAGATGGACAGGAGGTCGCCATGGCGCACAAGTTCGAGATCTATAAGGACAAGGCGGGCGAGTACCGCGTCCGCTTCAAGTACAATTCCGAAACCATCTTCTCGACCGAGGGGTACGCTTCCAAGGCCTCGGCCCAGAACGCCATCGAATCCATCAAGAAGAACGGCCCCGGCGCCCCGACCGAGGACAACAGCTAGTCCGGCTCGCGCTCGTCGACCTCGTGCGGCCGCACGGCGCGCAGCCAGCCGTCGGCGATATGCAGGTCGGGCACCGCCTCGCGGGTGAAGGGCAGGTACCAGGTCGGACCGCCGGCGGCCGGAGCGATCTCCAGCATGTCCGACGCTCCGAAGTTCTGCACCGACTTGACCCGGCCCAGCACGACGTCGTCCGGATCGCGCGCCTCCAGCCCGATCAGGTCGGTCAGGTAGAACTCGTCCTCGTCGGGCTCGGGCAGCCGCTCGCGGGGCACGAACAGCTTCAGCCCGCGCAGGGCGTCCGCCTGTTCCTTGGTGGCGATCTCCTTCGCCCGCCCCACCACGCCGTTCTTGTCGGGTCGGCCCGACAGCAGGGTCAGGCCCGGCGAGCCGTCGGCGCGCAGCAGATCGCGGTAGCCGAGCAGGGTCATCGGATCGGCGGTGTACGCCGTCACCCGCACCTCGCCCTTCACCCCGAAACCGCCGGCCACCTGGCCGACCAGCACCAGCTTTTCCTTGGTCTCGCTCATGGGGTCCCGCCGCCTTCCCTGTGCGTCTCAAGTAGCGCGAAGCGCGACAGGCGCACGCAAAAAAGAGAAAGGCGGCGCCCCGCGGGACGCCGCCTTCCTTCAGTTCCGATCCGGCGAAGGGCCTCAGCCCTCGGCCTTCTCCTCGGTCGCCTCTTCGGCGGCCGGGGCTTCCTCGGCGGCGGCTTCGGCGGCCGGAGCCTCTTCAGCAGCCGGAGCCTCCTCAGCGGCCGGGGCGGCGTCAGCGGCGGCCTTGGCGGCGGCGGCCTCTTCCTTGGCGCGGGCGGCGGCTTCGGCGGCCTCGGCCTTGGCGGCGGCTTCGGCTTCCAGACGGTCGGCCTCGCGCTGGGCGCGCTCGGCGGCGCGCTCCTGGGCCTTCTTGCCCGGCTCGGCCTTCTTCGGGTTGTTGCCCTGGGTCCACTTCACCTTGTCGGCCAGCGCCTCGTCCTGCGACAGGAAACGGGCGACGCGGTCGGTCGGCTGGGCACCCTTGCCCAGCCACTCGGCGATGCGGTCGGTCTTCAGGACGACGCGCTTCTGCTCGCCGTCGCGCGGCAGCATCGGGTTGTAGCTGCCGACGCGCTCGATGAACTTGCCGTCGCGCGGCGAGTGGGAGTCGGCGACGACGATGTAGTAGTAGGGGCGCTTCTTGGCGCCGCCGCGGGCCAGACGAATCTTCAGCATTTCAGGTCTCTTTCGGTAGTCAGTTCTTCTTGGGGAAGCCCGGCAGCCCCGGAAGGCCGCCCGGCAGGTTGGGCATCTGTCCGCCGCCCAGGCCGGCGAGCCGGTCCTGAAGGGCTTTCATCTCCTCGGCGCTGGGTTCGGCCATCTTGCCTCCGCCCATCGCCTTCAGGCGGGCCATGTCGGGCCCGCCCATTCCGCCGCCGCCGACGCCGCCCAGCATGGCGGCCATCTGCTGCATCTTCTTCGGCCCGCCCCGCGACAGCGCCTTGACCGTGTCGGCCATCTGGCGGTGCTGCTTGAGCAGGCGGTTGACGTCCTGCACCTCGACGCCCGCGCCGGCGGCGATGCGCCGCTTGCGGCTGGCGTTCAGCAGGTCCGGCTTCTTGCGCTCGGCCTTGGTCATCGAGCTGATGATCGCCTCCTGGCGGCTGATCATCCGGTCGTCGATGTTGGCGTCGGCCATCTGGGCCTTCATCTTGGCCACGCCGGGCAGCAGGCCCATGATCCCCTGCAGGCCGCCCATGCGCTTCATCTGCTGCAGCTGGCCCATCAGGTCGTCGAGGTCGAACTGGCCCTTGGCCAGCTTCCTCGCCATTTTCTCGGCCTTGGCCTGGTCCAGCTCCTGGCTGGCCTTCTCGACCAGCGCGACGATGTCGCCCTGGCCCAGGATGCGGCCGGCGACGCGGCGGGCGTCGAACACCTCGAGCTGGTCGACCTTCTCGCCGGCGCCGAGATACTTGATCGGCAGGCCGGTGACCGCCCGCATCGACAGCATGGCCCCGCCGCGCCCGTCGCCGTCGGCGCGGGTCAGGATCAGGCCGGTCAACGGCAGGCGCTCGTGGAAGGCGCGGGCGGTGCGCACCGCATCCTGGCCGGTCAGGCTGTCGGCCACGAGAAGGGTCTCGACCGGCTTCGCCACGGCGGCGACCTCGGCCACCTCGGCCATCAGCGCCTCGTCGAGGGTGATGCGGCCGGCGGTGTCGAGGATCAGGACGTCGAAGCCCTGCAGCTTCGCCGACGACAGCGCCCGCTTGGTGATCTGGACCGCCGACTCGCCCTTGACGATCGGCAGGGTGGCGACCTCGATCTGCTTGCCGAGGGTCTCAAGCTGCTCCATGGCCGCCGGACGCCGGGTGTCCAGCGAGGCCATCATCACCTTCTTGCGGTCGAACTTCGTCAGCCGCAGCGCCAGCTTGGCGGAGGTGGTCGTCTTGCCCGAGCCCTGCAGGCCGGCCATCAGGACGACCGCCGGCGGCGTGGCGTTGGTGTTCAGCGCGACCGGCTCCTCGCCGCCCAGCATCTCGACCAGGCCGTCGTAGACGATCTTGACGACCTGATCGGCCGGCTTGACCGAGCGGATCACCTCCTCGCCGGTGGCGCGCTCGGTGGCGAAGGCGATGAAGTCCTTGACGACCGGCAGGGCGACGTCGGCCTCGAGCAGGGCCACGCGCACCTCGCGCATGGCCTCGGCCACGTCCTTTTCGGACAGGGCGCCGCGGCCGGTGATCCGGTCGAAGACGCCTGTCAGCCGCTCGTTCAGAGCCTCGAACATCCAAACCCTTTCATGCGCGGTCCCGCGGCTCCATACGACGACGACCCCCGTGGACGATCACGTCGACGGGGGGTTCTCGCCTGCCTCGTCCGGCCGCGCCGGGGTCGTGCAGGTGGAGACGCAGGGTTCACTTGCGCCGGAAGCGGCGGCTTATGACGGAAAATCCGGGCCGAGACAAGGCGCGCCCGCCCGCAGGGTGATCGCTGTTCAGCTTTCGGCGAATTCACCTGTGGTCGCGATTTCGCCGCGAGACCCACACGTGGTTGCAACAGCGCCGCCGTATCTCCCGACCGTCGCCGCCCCGAGCGACCGCATCCCGCCAAGGAGATCGCCGTGAAAACCCTCGCTTCTCTCGCCGCCGTCCTGACCCTCGCCGCCGCCGGCGCCGCCTCGGCCCAGGAGGCGCGCATCCGCTGGAACGACCTCGACCTGTCGACCGCCGCCGGCGCCGACGCCTTCGACGCCCGCCTCGACGCCGCCGCCCGTCGCATGTGCCGCGACGCCCGTCGGCCGGGCAGCCGTATCGGCGACCAGGCCTTCTGCCTGTCCGCCTTCCGCAGCGAGGCCATCCGCCAGCTGCCCGGCGCGGCCCGGGTCGGATATGCGCGCAGCCGCCGGCCGCTGATCGAGGCCTGACGCCACAGGGGGAGAGGGGGGTCGCCGGGCCGGCGGCCCCCATGCATAAGTTGAACTTGTGAACGGCTGAACAGTTCTCGGCCTGTGTTCGCCGTTTTGTCGCGGTTCTGGTCTGGCGAACGTCACATCCGCCAATCATCTGGCTTGTGCCGCAATCAAGCGGCCTGGAGCCTGATCGATGACCCGCACCCTGCTTTCCCTCGCCGGCGCCGTGCTGCTGTACGCCGCCCCCGCCGCCGCCCAGGACACCCTGCGCGTGCCCTTCGCCGACCTCGACCTGTCGACCGGGGCCGGCGCCGCCGCCTTCGACGCGCGCGCCGCCGGGGCCGCCCGCGACGCCTGCCGCCGCGGCCCGTCGCAGATGCTCGACACCACCTGCGTGAAGATCGTCCAGCGCGAGATCGTGCGCCAGCTGCCGGCGGCGCGTCAGGACGACTACGCCCGCGCCCGCCGCGGCGAACGCGTGCTGGCGATGGCCGCCCCCGCCTGGCCGGCCTGAGCCGTATCGGATGTCACGCCGGTATCGTCTGTCTCCCCCGGCGTGTCCCGCTTGTCGCCGCCGGAATGTATCGCCTGCAAAAGGGCCCGCGGATCGCTCCGCGGGCCCCTGTCGCATCAGTTGGTCGGGAAGCCCCGCACCTTGAGCAGGGCGGCCACGTCCGGGTCGCGGCCGCGGAAGCGGCGGTAGGCCTCGCCGCGGTCGGAAGAGTTGCCCTCCGACAGGATGATCGCCTTGTAGCGGGCGGCGATGTCCGGATTGAACACATCGCCCGACTCCTCGAAATAGGCCCAGGTGTCGGCGTCCATGACCTCCGACCACAGGTACGAATAGTACCCGGCCGAGTAGGCGTCCGAGGTGAACAGGTGATTGAACTGCGGCAGGCGGTGCCGCATCACGATCTCCTCCGGCATGCCGTAGCGCGCCAGGCTCTCGCGCTCGAAGGCGTCGGGGTCGGTCGGGGGATCGGCGCGGGTGTGCAGATCCATGTCGACCAGCGCCGAGGACAGGTAGCTGACCGTGGCGTAGCCCTGGTTGAAGGTCTGCGAGGCCTCGATCTTGTCGACCAGCTCCTGCGGCATCGGCTGGCCGGTCTCGACGTGCTTCATGTAGCCGTCGAGGATCGGCCGGCTCAGCACCCAGTGCTCGTGCACCTGCGACGGATACTCGACGTAGTCGCGCGGCGTGCCGCCGAGGCCCGGATAGGTGATCCGGTACGACAGGTAGTGCAGGGCGTGGCCGAACTCGTGGAACAGGGTCTCGGCGTCGTCCAGCGAGATCAGGACCGGCTCGTCGCCCTCTGCCTTGATGAAGTTGTTGTTGTTCGAGGCCAGCACGTTCTTGACCCCGTCGTAGGTCGAGTAGCCGCGGTAGCTTGTCATCCACGCGCCGGAACGCTTGCCCGGACGGGCGTAGTCGTCGGCGTAGTAGAGGCCGGCGGGCTGGCCGTGGTCCTTGACCTCGTAGACCACCACGTCCGGATGCCAGACCGGCACCGTCCCCTGCGGCAGTCGCTCGAAGGTGAAGCCGTACAGCCGCCGGGCCATCTCGAACGAGCCGGCGCGCACGTTGTTGAGCTCGAAGTAGGGCTTCAGCTCGTTCTGGTCGAGGTCGTACTTCTGCTTCCGGACCTTCTCGGCGTAGTACAGGTAGTCCCACGGCTCGATGTCGTGGCCGGCGATGGCGCGCATGTCGGCCACCTCTTCCGCGACCCGCGCCTTGGCCGGGGCCCAGACCCGCATCATCAGGTCCATGGCCGCCTCGGGCGTCTTCGCCATGGTGTCCTGCATCCGCCACGCCGCGTGGTGCGGGAAGCCCAGCAGCTTCGCCCGCTCGGCCCGCAGCTTCACGATCTCGGCGATGATCGCATTCGTGTCGTTGCCATCGCCGTTATCGCCCCGGTTCACGAACTTCCGCCAGACCTGCTCGCGCAGGTCGCGGTCGTCGGCGAAGGTCAGGAAGGGATCCACGCTCGAGCGGGTGTTGACGATCACCCAGCCGTCGACGTTGCGGCTCCGCGCCGCGGCGGCGGCGGCGGCCTTGTTCGAGTCCGGCATGCCCGCCATGCCGGACTCGGTCGGGATGACCGTCCAGGTCTTCTCGTCGTTGACCACCTTCTGCGAGAAGGCGGTGAAGGCGTTCGACAGGGCGGTATTGATCCGGCCCAGCTCGGCCTTGCCGGCCGCGTCCAGCGCCGCGCCGTTGCGCACGAAGGCGTCGCGGGTGCGTTCGGCCAGCCGGGTCTGCTCGGCGGTCAGGCCCATGTCCGCCGCTTCGTCTGCGACCTTGCGGATGCGCGCGAACAGCGCCTCGTTGAAGATGATCTCGTCGCCCGCCGCAGACAGCAGCGGCGACACCTCGGCGTCCAGCGCCTGATAGTCGTCCGAGCCGATGTTCTGGGTCATCACCCCGAAGATGCTGGTCGCCCGGTCCAGCGGCTCGCCCGCCATCTGGTAGGGCACCAGGGTGTTGGCGAAGGTCGGGTCGTCGAGCTGGTTGGCGATCGCCGCGATCTCGGCCCGCTGCAGGTCGATGCCCTCGAGGATGGCCTCGCGCAGCTTCGGCGCGGTGACCTTGTCCCACGGCGGCACGCCCTGGTAGGGCCCGGTCCACGCCTGCAGCAGCTCGGCCCGCGGCGTCTGCGCCGGCAGCACGGCGCGGCCGATGCGGGCGTCCTCGGCCAGCGACGACGGCGTCTGGCCGGTCCCGCCCATGCCCATGTCCATGCCGTTCGCGGCGCAGCCCGACAGGGCCATGAAGCTCCCTCCGGCGATGAGTAGGTGTCGTCTGTGCATGTGAAGCTCCGTGCCTGCCGAACGTTCCGGGTCGCGGACCCTATGCCGCCCGAAGCCTGACTGTCACCTGAACTGGCTGAAATCTTCGCCGGTGGACGCGGGAGGACGGTGCGTCTAAAGCGCGCGACCATGGCGATAGGCGTTTTCGACTCCGGCGTGGGCGGGCTGACGGTCCACCATGAACTGACCCGCCGCTTTCCGGAGCGGGACTTCGTCTATCTGGCCGACCAGGCCAACGCCCCCTACGGCGGCCGCGGCGGCGAGGAGATCGTCGACCTGACCCGGGCCGGCTGCGAGCGGCTGTTCGAGGCGGGGGCCAGCGTCATCGTGCTGGCCTGCAACACCGCTTCGGCCATCGCCCTGCGCCGCCTGCAGCAGACCTGGGTGCCCGAGGCCAGGGCTCGCCACGGCCGGCCCGTCAATGTGCTCGGCATCATCGTCCCGACCATCGAGGCGGCCACCGGCCTGCCCTGGTCCTACGAGGCCGAGCGCAACGGCGAGAAGGTGGAGGCGATCGACGTCATCGGCGTCTTCTGCACCGCCGCCACCGCCATGAGCCGGGTCTACGAGATCGAGATCGACAAGCGGCGCGAGGACCTGGCGGTCTTCTCCGAAGCCTGCCCCGGCCTGGCCGGGCTGATCGAACTGGGTGCCCCGGCCGAGGAGCTGCGGGTCGTGGTGCAGGATCACGTCGCCTCCCTGCGTCGCCGCATCGGCCGCCATCCGGACAAGGCCATCCTGGGCTGCACCCACTACGAGATCGTCGCCGACGTCTTCGCCGCCGCCCTGCCGCCCGGCACCCCGATCATCCATCAGCCGGCGGCCGTGGCCGACGCCCTGGACCGCTATTTCGAACGGCACCCCGAGTACGACCTGGGCGGCTCGGGCCGGCGCGACTTCCTGACCACCGGCAAGCCGGGGCCGCAGTCGGAGCTGGTCAGCCAGTTCTGGGGCGAGCCGCTGACCTTCGCCTCGGCCTGACGAACCCGCTTGACGCGACCTCCGCCCCGGACGCGGATGGGCGCCGGGAGGATGCCTCATGAAACACCGGATTCTCGCCGCCACGGCGGCGCTCTCGCTCATCGCCGGGTCAGCCTCGGCGGAGGTGGTCAGCCGCTCCGCGGACGGCTTCGCCCTGGGCTACGAACGCGCCGTGACAGCCTCGCCCGAGGCGGTGCTGGCCGCGCTCGGCGACCCGGCCGCATGGTGGAGCGACGCGCACACCTACTCGGGCAGCGCGGCCAACCTCACCATCGACCTGCGCCCCGGCGGCTGCTGGTGCGAGGCGCTGCCGGGCGGCGGGGTCAAGCATGCGGAGGCGGTGCTGGTGTGGCCGGACCAGCGCATGATCCGCTTCGACGCCCCGTTCGGCCCGCTGCAGGACATCGGCGCCGATGCGGTCCTGACCGTCAGCTGGAGCGACGCGGACGGCGGCTCGGGGCGCCTGCTGAAATGGACCTTCGTCGTCAGCGGCCCCGGCGCGGGCGCCATGGCCGATCCGGTCGACAGCGTGATGGCCGAGCAGTTCGGCCGGCTGGCCGACCACCTCGACGGCGACTGACCTCAGCCCGCCAGCGCGGTCTCCGAAGCGATGATCCGGCTGGCGGCGTGCACCACCGAGGCGATCCGCAGCGCCGCCTGCACCTGGGTGTTGGCCACCCCGTGCTTGCGCAGTTCGCCCTCGTGGGCGTCCATGCAGGCGCCGCAGCCGTTGATCGCCGACACCGCCGTCGACCACAGCTCGAAGTCCATCTTCGTCACGCCCGGATTGGCCAGCACGTTCATCCGCAGCCGCGCCGGCAGGGTCGTGTACTCGTGGTTCTTCATCAGGTGCAGCGACCGGTAGTAGACGTTGTTCATGCCCATGATGGCGGCGGCGGCCTTGGCGGCGCTCATCGCCTCGGGGGTCAGAACGGTCGAGGCCTGGGCCTCGATGGCGCGAACCACCGGCGCGACGCCGATGGCGTGGGCCGAAGCCAGGAAGCAGCCCCACTTCTGCTGGTCGTTGAGCACCGTCTCGTTGGCCAGCGACGACAGGTTCAGCGAGATGTCCTTGGCGTAGGCGGGAATGAGATCACGCAGGGCGTCGATCGACATGGGAAATCCTTCAAGGCAGGCGCGCCGGAGCCGCGAGCGACCGCGTCGCTCGTCCGCGCATCATCAGATACAAAACAGGCGGCGACTTTCGCCGCCGCCTGTCCGTGAAGACCTTGGCGCTACTGTTACGCCGCCAGGGTCTCGCCGCCCACCGGGCGGTTGCAGGCGCACAGTTCGTCGGTCTGCAGGGCGTCGACGACGCGCAGCGTGTCCGCCGGCGCGCGGCCGACGTTCAGGTTGGTGACGTAGACGTGCTGGACGACGTTGTGCGGGTCGACCACGAAGGTGGCGCGCAGGGCGACGCCCTCTTCCTCGTCGAGCACGCCCAACTCGCGGGCGAACTTGCCGCCGTTGTCGGCGAACTGCCAGATCGGCAGCTTGTTCAGGTCGGCGTGGTCACGCCGCCAGGCCAGCTTGACGAACTCGTTGTCGGTCGAGCCGCCGAGCACGACGGTGTCGCGGTCCTCGAAATCGCGGGCCAGCGAGGCGAACTCGGCGATCTCGGTCGGGCACACGAAGGTGAAGTCCTTCGGGTAGAAGAAGATGACCTTCCACTTGCCCTCGAAGCTCTTCTCGGTGACCGGCTCGAAGGCCGAGACGCCGTTCTCTTCGTGGCTGTTGAAGCCCGGCTTGACGCCGATGATCTTGAACTCAGGCAGTTTCTGACCGACGCCCAGCATCGCTGTTCTCCTCGAACAATTGACTGATTGGAAAATCCCGAAGCGCCGGGGGGAGCGGCGCCGCGACCGCGAAATGGCGCGTGCGCTGCACAAAGTCAATGATGCGAAATGCGAATTTTCCATAGATTGTTCTTATGGCGGCGATAGGCTGACGGCGTCTGACGATCATGTCGCCGGGACTTTACGTCGGCGCGCGCCACGGCCACGGTGGCGCAACCACAGAGGGAGCTCCACGATGCGTCGTCTCTTCGCCGCCGTCCTCGCCGCGGCCGCCGCTGCGCCTGCGCTGGCCGCCGCCCAGACCCCGCCGGCCACCATCGGGGAGCGCTACGTCCCCGCGCCGTGGTGGATGCGGGATCCCGTGATCGCCTCGATCGGCCATGTGCGCACCCAGGTCGCCGCCAACCGGGCCGCCTTCGGCGCCTCGTTCCAGGCCATCGACCGCAGCGCCGCCGACGCCTCGGCCAAGGCGGCCGACCAGATCCGCGCCCTCAGCCAGGCCCTCGGCGCCTATGGCGTCGACGTCGTCCGCGTCGAGACCACCGTCACCACCCGGCCGCTCTACGACCAGTATCGCGACGAGAACGGCGTGCTGCGCGACAACGCCCGCGCCGACCAGATCGAGCGCTACCAGGCCGACGCCGCGGTCAGCATCACCGTGCGCGACATGCGGGTGCTGGAGCGGGTCTACGCCACCGTCGTGGCCTCGCAGCCGACCTCGATCGGCCAGGTTTCCTTCAACCTCGAGCCCGACAATGCGGTGAAGACCTGGCTGCAGGGCGAGGCGGTGCGCGACGCCGCGCGCCGGGCCCGCGAGGCGGCGTCCAACGCCGGCGCCAGCCTCGGAGCGGTCCGGGTGATCGACCCGACGGGCCGCGCCTGCGAGACGGACGTGCTGGCCGGCTGGCCGGCCTACGGGTCCAGCGGCATGGCCACCGACGTGGACTACGCCCCGGCCTTCGTGCCGCCGCCGGCCCCGCCGCCGCCGCCGCCCGCCCCGATGGGTCGCGGCGCGCCGACCGAGCAGCAGATCGAGTCCGCCCGGCTCGCCCTCCAGCCGCCGCTGCGCGAGCTCACCGACCAGGCCTGCTTGGTCTACACGCTCGGCTGAAGCGGCGAGGCTTGACGCTCCCGCCGCCGTGGGCGACCGGAAGGTCATGACGAGCTTCAAGGTCGATCCCGCGTTCGAGGCCGGTTCCGTCGCCGCCTTGGACTGGCCGCTCTGCCATGTGCGGCTGCAGGACGACTCCCGCTTTCCGTGGCTGATCCTCATCCCGCGTCGCGAGGGGCTGCACGAACTCGAGGACCTCTCGCCCGAGGAACGCGCCGCCCTCGGGGAGGAGGTGGTTCGAGCCGGCCAGCTGGTGCGCGACATCGGCGTCGTCGCCGGCCGAACGGTGCAGAAGCTCAACGTCGCCGCCCTCGGCAACGTCACCGCCCAGTTGCACGTCCACGTGGTCGGGCGGCGCCACGACGACCAGCTGTGGCCGGACCCGGTCTGGGGTAGGGGCGTCGCGACGCCCTACGGCGCTGCTATGCTGCAGCGGCTGCTGTCCGGCCTGCGGATCAACGGAGGCGGGTGAGCGTCACCGCCCGCGCGGCGCCCTCGGCGTGCAGCCGGCCGCGCCAGCCGTCGCCGGCGCGCTCCAGCATCACGGTTCCCAGCCCGTCGAGTCGCAGGGTTCCGTCCACGACGTAGGCGTCTCCTGACCCCGCCGGCCCGCGCCACCCGCCCTCGACCAGCCTTCCGGCGTCGTTGAGCACCAGGTCGACGAGCACGACGCCCCCGGCGTCGACAATCCTCCAGTGGCCGCCCAACGGCCCGGCCGCCTGGTCCGCGCGGATCTCGGCTGACGCCACCCCCTGATCGTAGGCGATCTCGGCGTCGGCCGGACCGGCCTCGTAGGAGCGCGCGTACGAGTCCACGGTCACCGGCGCCTCCAGTGCGGGGCGGTGAAGGTCCGTGGCGGAGTCGCCCTGCGCCGTCTCGCGGCCGAAGTCGGACGGCGGCTCGAACGGCCGGATCGCCGGCGGCTCGTAGAGCGCCTGGGTGGACGGATGCGGAGCGGCCTGCTGCAGCAGGGCCGCGAAGGCGGCTGCGATAATCCCCGACATGGGACGGAGGCTGCCGCCATTCCGGCGGCGCGGCAAGCGCCGCGGGCGGAGGGTGAGCCGACCGTTCTTTGTCCCGGAGGCGGGACAGACGAGCGGTGCCGTGCCGCGTTGACCCCCCGCCTTGCGCTGACTAAAGCCTGTGCACCGATAGCGGGCGGCTGATTTCGCTCGGGTTTTTGAGAACCATTCGCATCATGTCGAGCTCTCCCCTTCCGGGCGACGCCTCCAACGATCCGACGACCGACCAGACCGGCCGTTTCGTGCGTCAGCCCAACGGCCGCGTGCGGCCCCTGTCCCCCCACCTGCAGATCTGGCGCTTCCACATCACCATGTGGGGCTCGATCCTGAACCGCATGGCCGCGGGGGCGCTGTCCGTCGGCACGGTGTTCATCGGCGCCTGGCTCGCCGCCGCGGCCTTCGGGCCCGACGCCTACGCCGGTTTCGCCTCGATCATGGGCTCGCCGCTCGGCCTGCTGATCTGGTTCGGCATCACCCTCGCCGCCGCCTACCACCTGACGGCCGGGATCCGGCACCTGGTCTGGGACGCCGGCTCGGGCCTGACCCCGAAGTCGGCCAACAACCTGACCGTCGTCAGCATCGTCGCGGCCCTGGTCATCGCCGTCGGCTTCTGGATCGTCCTGTTCGCGACCGGAAAGGTGGTCCTGTGAGCAAGCCCGCCCGCTACATCCGTCACGTGAAGGTCTCCGAGCGCCACGGCGCCGGAGAGTGGACCGCCGAGCGCCTGTCCTCGCTGGTGCTCGTCCCGCTCGCCCTGTGGGGTCTGTGGAGCGCCTGGGCGCTGTCGGGCGCTGGTTACGACGGCGCGCTGGACTGGTTCCGCTCGCCGGTGAACGCGGCCCTGCTGGCGATCACCCTGCTGATCTCGGCCTGGCACATGAACATGGGCCTGAAGGTCATCGTCGACGACTACATCCACAAGCCGTCGTCGCGCACGGCCCTGCTCCTCCTGATCGGGGCCCTCTGCCTCCTGCTGGCCGCGGCCGGCGTCTTCTTCATCGTGCGCCTGGCGCTGGGCTCGGCCCCGCTCCCGGCCGGTCTCGGAGCCTGATCGCGTGGCTGCCTACGAATTCGTCGATCACGCCTATGACGTCGTGGTGCTCGGGGCCGGCGGCTCCGGCCTCCGCGCCGCCCTCGGCGCCGCCCAGCAGGGCCTGAAGGTCGCCTGTGTCACCAAGGTCTTCCCGACCCGCTCGCACACCGTCGCGGCCCAGGGCGGCATCTCCGCCTCGCTCGGCAACATGGGCGAGGACAGCTGGCAGTGGCACATGTACGACACCGTCAAGGGGTCGGACTGGCTGGGCGACCAGGACGCCATCGAATACCTGGTGCGCAACGCGCCGCAGGCCGTCTACGAGCTGGAGCACTGGGGCGTGCCGTTCAGCCGCACCGACGACGGCCGCATCTACCAGCGCGCCTTCGGCGGCATGACTCGCAATTTCGGCGAGGGCCCGGTGCAGCGCACCTGCGCCGCCGCCGATCGCACCGGCCACGCCATCCTGCACACCCTCTACGGCCAGTCGGTGCGCCGCGAGGTCGAGTTCTTTGTCGAATATTTCGGCCTCGACCTGATCATGCAGGACGGCGTCTGCACCGGCCTGACGGCGCTGAAGCTCGACGACGGCACCCTGCACCGCTTCCGCGCCAAGCTGGTCATCCTGGCCACCGGCGGCTACGGCCGCGCCTATTTCTCGGCCACCTCAGCCCACACCTGCACCGGCGACGGCAACGCCATGGTGCTGCGCGCCGGCCTGCCGCTGCAGGACATGGAGTTCGTGCAGTTCCACCCGACCGGCATCTACGGCTCGGGCTGCCTGATCACCGAGGGTGCGCGCGGCGAGGGCGGTTACCTCACCAATTCCGAGGGCGAGCGCTTCATGGAGCGCTACGCCCCCTCGGCCAAGGACCTCGCCTCCCGCGACGTCGTCTCGCGCTCCATGACCATGGAGATCCGCGAGGGCCGGGGCGTCGGCAAGAACAAGGACCACATCTACCTGCACCTCGATCATCTCGATCCGGCGGTGCTGCATGAGCGCCTGCCCGGCATCTCCGAGAGCGCGCGCATCTTTGCCGGCGTCGACCTGACCAAGGAGCCGATCCCGGTGCTGCCGACCGTGCACTACAACATGGGCGGCATCCCCACGAACTTCCACGGCGAGGTGCTGACCAAGAAGGGCGGCAATGCCGACCATGTGGTGCCCGGCCTGATGGCGGTGGGCGAATGCGCCTGCGTCTCCGTGCACGGCGCCAACCGGCTCGGCTCCAACTCGCTGACCGACCTCGTGGTGTTCGGCCGCGCGGCGGCGCTGCGCTGCGCCGAGCTGCTCACCCCCGGCGAGAAGCAGCGCGAGCTGCCGGCCGATTCGGCCGACGCCGCCATCTCCCGGCTCGACCGCTTCCGCAACGCCGATGGCGGCACGCCGACCGCGGAGCTGCGCCTGCGCATGCAGAAGGTGATGCAGAACAATTGCGCGGTCTACCGCACCGGCGAGGTGCTGGAGGAGGGCCGCAAGCTGATCGCCGAGGTGTTCGCCGGCACCGACGACATCGACGTCACCGACCGCTCGCTGGTGTGGAACTCCGACCTCATCGAGACGCTCGAATACGACAACCTGATCGGCCTCGCCACCGTCACCATGGAAGGCGCGGCGGCCCGCACCGAGAGTCGCGGCGCCCATGCGCGCGAGGACTATCCCGAGCGCGACGACGCCAACTGGATGAAGCACACGCTGGCCTTCGTCGACTTCGACAGGCGCGCCGTGCGCCTCGACGACCGGCCGGTGCACACCTACACGCTGTCGAACGACATCCAGTACATCGAGCCGCGCAAGCGCGTCTATTGATCCGGTCGCCCGCGCCGGGCGCGGGCGGAACTGCC
>JAFAEC010000023.1 GCA_023424215.1 Pseudomonadota bacterium | reverse complement strand
CGGCGTCACTGTCTGCGGCGTCGCGGGCGGCGGGGGAGGCGCGGCGGCGCCGAGGGGCACGTCGCTGAAGATCAGCCGGCTGAGGGAGCTCCCTCGGGCGAGGACGACATGGTCGGCGGCCACCGATTGCAGCACGAGGCCGGCGTCGACGGTCTCGCCCACCGCCACCGACACCTGGCGTCCGTCGGCGAGGCCGATGATCGCCGAGCCGCCGCCGGAGCCGTCGCTGCGCACGCCATACAGCCGCATCTGGCCGCCCTCCGCGGCGGTGGCCTCGGCGAGGCTGCCCTGCGCGCCCGTCCGGAAGAAGGCGTCGAAGCGCTGGAATACGGAATAGTCGACAGGGGCGGCCGTGGCGGCGGCGGGGGATGTCGCCGGCGGGGCCGCGGGCTCGACGAAGAGCCAGACAAGACGGCCGGCCTGAACCGCCAGCACCAGCGTCATGACCGCCTCGATTCCGAGGCGCAACCGGTCCGGACGGGCGCTGAGGCCTTCCCGAACGCCCGTGCTCCAGTTTCGAATCGCGCCGATCACCTGGGGTCGCCCTGCGGGCCCCGACGGCCCGGTCGGGTTCTAGAACGATCGTCCGTGTTCGGGCTTCACGGCCGGATGACGCCCCGGAGAACTTGCCGTGACGGTTGCGCCGCAGCCGGAGCAGTTGTCGCGAAAGCGTTGCGCTTCGCAGAGGGGCGGCGGCGCGCCGCCCCTCCGTGGACGCTGGTCAGAAGCGGGCCGTCAGGCTGGCCGAGGCGCTGGTCCCCAGATCGTAGCTGTTGATCCGGATCGTGTTGCCGAGCTCCTGGTGCTCGTCGAAGTCCGTCCCAAGCAGGTTGCGGAACTCCAGCGCCAGGCCCAGCTCGCGGCCCATCATGTCGAAGTCGCGACGGTAGACGAAGTCGAGGAACACGCCGGGCTCCTGGACGTAGTCGGGCTCCCGCACGCCGCCCTGGCCGGCGCCGCGGGCGGTGATCCGCTCGCTGACGTAGTTGACGATGAAGGTCGCCTGCGAGCGGGCGACATCGTCCTCCCAGCCGAACTGCAGGTTGGCGACGTGCTCGGACTGGCCCTGCAGGCGGCTGCCGTCGGCGATGAAGAAGGCGGCCGGGGAGGGCGCGCCACCGCCCGACAGGTCGTAGACCACGTCGTCGGCGTCGGCGATCACCTCGGAGTCCGACCAGGTGTAGTTGGCCTGCACCAGCCAGCGCTTGTCGGCGATGAAGCCCATGCCGGCGTCGGGGAACTCCCAGTACTTCTTGGCCTCCAGCTCGACGCCGAGAATGCGGGCCTGCGGCGCGTTCAGGTAGGACTGCTGGCGGGTGTTGCCGACGTCCACGACGACGGATTCCACCGGACGGTCCATGTCCTTGTAGAAGACGCCGGCGGTCACGTACTGCTGGCGGGCGAAGAACCACTCCCAGCGGGCGTCGAGGTTCAGGATTTCCGTGTCGACGAGGTAGGGGTTGCCGATGAAGGTCCGGTCCGACTCGGGATCCGTATAGGCCTGCGGGGCCAGTTCGCGGAACTGCGGGCGGCCGATGGTCTGCGAGGCCCCGAAGCGGAGCTGCATGTCCTCGACGAAGTTCCAGGTCACCGTCGCCGACGGCAGCCAGTACTGCTCCTCGAGGGTCGTCGGCGCGTAGGGCGCCGCGCCGCCGAACAGGTCGCGCGGGGTCACCGACTGCTCGCCGTCCTCGTAGCGGACGCCGAAGGTGGTCCGGACCAGCGGCAGGAACTCCGCGTCGACCATCGCATAGGCCGCGTTGACCTGCAGGTCGGCGTCATAGGCGCTGGCGCCGTTGGTGCCGGCGATCTCGCGGATCTCGAGCGTGTTCGGATTGATGTTGAAGTCCGAGAACAGGAAGTCGACGCGCGACTCGCGCTGCTCGTCGGTCAGGCCGTTGACGGCGGCGAACTGCAGGTCGCGGCGCTCGGCCTCCCGGCTGTTTTCCAGCGAGGCCAGGCCGACGCTGAACACCGCCTCGCGCGCGTCCGACAGCGGCAGGACGTAGCTGAGGTCCACGCCGCCGGACAGCATATCGTCGTCCAGCTCCGAGAAGGAGATCAGGTTGCCCTGGATGTTGTGGATGTAGTCGCCGGCCGTGTTCACCCCGTACTGGAAACGGCTCTCATACGGCGCGTCGCGCGAGGTCTTCGCCCAGGCCACGCGCCAGTCGAGGTTCAGCGAACCGTCGGCGAACCAGTGCTCGCCCGCCAGCTGGCTGGTGAACAGCTGCCGCACGAACCACTCGGTGTAGTCGTTGCGGATCACCGAGCCGCCGGCGTCGAAGTCCGGGCCCGCCTCGATGCGCGCTTCCTTGGTGGTGTTGCGAACGTAGAGATTGGTCCACTTCACCTCGTGATCCGGCCGGGTCAGCGACATCGAGGTGAGCAGGTTCAGCTGCACGTCGTTCTGGTTCGATTCCGTGGCGTAGCTGGTGACCGGCACCAGCACGTCGCCCTGGAACTGGCCCTGTTCCTTGAAGCCGGTCCGCTGGCGCCAGTTGTTGTCGTAGCCTGCCGCGACCACCAGACCGAGCACGCCCAGCGAGGAGTCGGAAGACAGGCCGCCGGCCATCTCGACGCCGAAGTCGACCGGCGTCGTCTGGCGCTGAAGCAGCCGCAGCGGGGCGTTTACCAGCGAGTGGCCGATGGTCTCGAGTTCGTTGGGCGTGTAGGCGCCGCGGGTGATCTGACGCCCCGAGTCGAACGCCAGCGCGAGCGGGCCGGGCACGTCGCGCGTGCCGTCGTCAAAGCTGGTCCAGTCGCTGTCCGAGCCGTAGTAGACGAGGCCTTCCTTGTTGGTCGTCTCGCTGTTGCCGCCGACCGAGGCGCCGAAGCTGAAGAAGCTGTCGGCGGGGGCGTCGATGGTCTCGAGATCCAGCACGCCGCCGCCGAACTCGCCCGGATAGTTGGGCGAATAGGACTTCTGGACCGTCACGCCGGCGAGGATGCTGGAAGGAAACAGGTCCAGCGGCACGACCCGCTGCAGCGGTTCGGGGCTGGGCAGGGGCGAGCCGTTGAGCAGCGCCGAGGAGTAGCGCTCGCCGAGGCCGCGCACATAGACGAAGCGGCTGTCGACCACGGTGAGGCCGGTGACGCGGGCCAGGGCTCCGGCGGCGTCGCTGTCGCCGGTGCGCTGCAGGTCCTCGGCGGTCAGGAAGACGGCCACCTCCGCGCTCTCGCGGTTCGGCTCCGGGATGTTCCGGCCCAGCACGACGATTTCGTCGAGCGTCGAGCTCTCGTCTTCCTGCGGCTCGGCGGTTTGGGCGGCCGGCGCCTGCTGTGCGGCCGGTGATTGGGCATAGGCCGCGGCCGGCGCCACCAGGGCGCTCGTGGCCAGCAGGACCCCGCTCAGGGTCAGGGAGAGAGTCTTCATGATCGACGCCTTGAAGGAAGTTCGGGAGAGGACGCGAAAGATCGGCGGCGCCCCCCGGGGGGCCCCCCCCGCCCCCCGATGTCCGTGATCACGAGGTCA
>JAFAEC010000128.1 GCA_023424215.1 Pseudomonadota bacterium | reverse complement strand
GCCCCGCGGTCCCGTGGGAGGGGCCGCCGCCGCCGGTCCGCCGGCTGCAGCTGGCCAATGAAGACCTGGCGCCCTGGGCGGCGGCCGGCGTGATCCTCGAATATGTCCCCGGGCGTTGGCCACGGCCGGGGCAGGGCTGCGTCGTGGAGGTGGGCAACGGTCGCCTGCTGCCTCGCCTGTTCGAGCGGATCGAGAACGACGTGCTGATCCTGCGCGGCGGGCCCGCCGGCCTTGCCGCCGAGGAGCATCTGCCCCGCGCCGCCACGGTCGACGTTTCCGCTGTCATCGCCCGCAGGGAGCCGGAATGAAACGAAAACGTTGCGCTTTGGCGGGGATTGTGAAACTGTCCCGTTGGGAGCAGGAGGCGCGCGCGAATGGCAAGGCCCGGCGGTGCGGAAGAGGTGGACGCCTACGTGGGCGCGCGCATCAGCCTGAGACGTTCGGCGCTCGGCCTGTCGCAGTCGGCGCTGGCGCAGCGCATCGGCGTGAGCTTTCAGCAGGTGCAGAAGTACGAGAGCGGCCAGAACCGTATCTCGGCGTCCCGCCTGCACCGTGTGGCGGCTGTGCTCGGAACCTCGGTCGAATCCTTCTTTCCCACCGAGGTCGGGGAGGGTTTGGTCCGGGTCGGCGCGGAGGCGCTGAGGTCGATCACGGCGACGACCGACGGTCGCGCGGTGGCCGCCGCCTTTCCCATGATCGCCGACCGCAACCTGCGCCAGGCGATCGCCCGCATCGTCGTGGCGCTCGCGCGCGACTGATCTCCGCCGGTCCGGGAGTCCCCGCATGAGGGTGATGGTCATCGACACCGCCCTTGGTCTGTGCACCGCCGGCGTCTTCGACGTCGACGGCAGGGCCATCACCGTCGCCGTGCGCTCGGTCGAGATGACCAAGGGGCATCAGGAGCGGCTGGGCGGGTTGGCGCGGGCAGCCATCGACGAGGCCGGCGGCCTCCATCGCGTGGAGCGCATCGGGGTTACGGTGGGGCCGGGATCGTTCACCGGTCTTCGCGTCGGCCTCGCCTTCGCGCAGGGCCTTGGCGCGGCGCTCGGCCGCCCGGTCGTGGGCATCTCCACGCTCGACGCCCTCGCCGCCTCGGCCGAGGCTTCCCGGGTGGCCGCCCTCATCGACGCCCGGCGCGGCCAGGTTTACGGGCGCTTCTGGCGGACCGGCGCCCCGGAAGGCCCACCAGAGGCGCTGTCTCTCGAGGCCGCCCGCGAGCGTCTGGCGGGTTTCGGCCCGGGCGCGGTCCTGGTCGGCTCCGGCGCGGCCCTTCTCGAGGATGCGGCGGTCGGCGCCGCGGTTCTCTGCCTTCAGGGCCCCGCTCCCGACGCGGTGGCCCGCCTCGCCGCCGCCGCCGACCCGGCCGCGGCGCCCTCCGCGCCGCTCTATCTCCGAGCTCCGGACGCCACCCCGCCCAGCCGTCTGCCGGGTCAGGCCAGACCGGCGCGATCATGAGCGGACCAGGTCTGTTCGACCCGGAACGGCTGGCGACCCTTCACGCCAGCGCTTTCGACGCGCCGTGGGATGCGGACGCGATCGCCGCCCTGCTGTCCCAGCAAGAGGTGTTCGCGGTGGAGCGGCCCGACGGCTTCATCCTGATGCGGGTCGTGGCCGACGAGGCCGAGATCCTCACGCTCGCCGTACGGCCCGCCGCCCGCCGGCAGGGACTCGGTCGGGAGCTTGCCGCCGAGGGGCTGGCCGGAGCCGAAGCCCTCGGGGCCCAGCGGGCCTTCCTGGAGGTGGCCGAGGACAACGCCGCGGCGCGCGCGCTCTACGCCCGCCTCGGCTTTACGGAAGTCGGGCGGCGGCGGGACTATTACGGCGGGTCCGACGGCCGCCGACGGGACGCCCTGGTGCTGGCCCTCAATTTCCCGGGTCCGGCTTCCCTAGCGTAGCGGGGCCGCCTATTCTCACCGCCATGGACCGGATCGAGAAACTCTGCGCCGAGCGCGGCATGCGGATGACCGAGCAGCGGCGGGTCATCGCCCGGGTTCTGTCGTCTGCGGAAGACCATCCGGACGTCGAGGAGCTGTACCGCCGCGCCTCGGCCATCGATCCGCACATATCGATCGCCACCGTGTACCGCACGGTCCGTCTGTTCGAGGAGGCGGGCGTCGTCGAGAAGCACGACTTCGGAGACGGCCGCAGCCGCTACGAGGAGGCCGGGGACGATCACCACGACCACCTGATCGACACGCGGACCGGCGAGGTCATCGAGTTCTTCGACGCCGAGATCGAGCGGCTCAAGAGCGAGATCGCCGAGCGCCTCGGCTTCGAGCTCGTCGGCCACAAGCTTGAGCTCTACGGCAAGCCGATCGAGGGCGCGGAGCCGTCGCGTCGGGAAGGCCTGATCTTCAAACGGCACGCCCACCGCGACGACGACGCCACCGCCTGATCGCCTTGCCGTCGCCGGTTTCGGCGATCATAAGCCGGGCATGACCGAGACCCTCGTTCCGCCCGCGGTCGAAGAGGCGCACAAGCGCCTGTTCATCAAGACCTACGGCTGCCAGATGAACGTCTACGATTCCGAGCGCATGGCCGACGTGCTGCGCCCGCTCGGCTACGCGGCGACCGATGCGGTCGAGGACGCGGACTTCGTCATCCTCAACACCTGCCACATCCGCGAGAAGGCGGCCGAGAAGGTCTATTCCGAACTCGGCAAGCTGCGGATGCTGAAGGAGGAGAAGGCCGGCGCGATGACCATCGCCGTGGCCGGCTGCGTCGCCCAGGCCGAGGGCGAGGAGATCATGAAGCGCCAGCCGGCGGTCGACCTGGTGGTCGGACCGCAGGCCTATCATCAGTTGCCGGAGCTGCTGACCCGCACTGCCCGCGCCCGCGGCGAGCGTATCGGCGCCGACTTCGCGCCGGTGGACAAGTTCGACGCCTTGCCGGCGACGCGCGGCGTCGACGGGGTCACCGCCTTCCTGACCGTGCAGGAGGGCTGCGACAAGTTCTGCACCTTCTGCGTGGTGCCATACACCCGCGGCGCCGAGTGGTCCCGGCCGGTTGCGTCGGTGCTGTCCGAGGCGCGGGAGCTGGCCGCGCGGGGCGTGCGCGAGGTCACCCTGCTGGGTCAGAACGTCAACGCCTACGACGGCGAAGGTCCGGACGGAAAGCCATCGACGCTGGCCCGCCTGGCGTATGCGCTCGCGGAAATCCCCGGGCTGGACCGCATCCGCTACACGACCAGCCATCCGAACGACATGTCGGACGACCTGATCGCGGCCCACGGCGAACTGGACGCGCTGATGCCCTATCTGCACCTGCCCGTGCAGTCCGGCTCGGACCGCATCCTGCGACTGATGAACCGCAAACACGGTCGCCAGAAGTATCTCGATCTGATCGACCGCATCCGGGAAGCGCGACCCGACATGGCCCTGTCCGGCGACTTCATTGTCGGCTTCCCGGGCGAGACCGAGGCCGACTTCGAACAGACCCTGGATCTGGTGCGGCGAGTGAACTACGCCTCCGCCTTCTCCTTCATGTACTCGCCGCGGCCGGGCACGCCGGCGGCGACCATGGCGGCCCAGGTCCCCGACGAGGTGGCGCGGGCGCGTCTACACGCCCTTCAGGACCTGCTGACCGGGCAGCAGGTCGCCTTCAACGCGGCGCAGGCCGGGCGCACGCTGCCGGTGCTGTTCGAGCGCAAGGGTCGGCACGGTTCGCAGGCCATCGGCCGCTCGCCCTACCTCCAGTCGGTCCATGTGGAAGACGCGGATCAACTGATCGGCCGGATCGTTCCGGTGGAGATCGTGAGCGGCCAGCAGAACAGCCTGTCGGGACGCCTGATGCAGCAGACGGGGGCCTGATGGCGCGCGAGACTGAGTTTCTGGCTCTGGACGACGCGGCCCTGCGCGCCGTCATCGGACCGAACAGCCGCCACGTGGCTCTCATTGAAGACGCCTTCAAGGTGCTGATTGAGGCGCCCGGCGGGGGGGTGACCATCAACGGGTCGCCGAAGGACCGGGCGCAGGCCAAGCGGGTGGTCCAGACGCTGGCGGACCGCGCCGACACCGGGGCCGAGATCACCGAGGCCGACGTGCGCACGGCGCTGGGCGCTGCGGTGAGCACGCCTCGCCCGGGGCAGGGGCGCACCGTGCCCGACGCGGCGGCCCTGCCGGTCGGCCGCCGCGGCGCCATCGCCCCGAAGACGGCCGCGCAGGCCCGCTACCTCGAGATGCTGTCGCGCTGCGAGCTGAGCTTCGGCGTCGGTCCGGCCGGCACCGGCAAGACCTTCCTCGCCGCCGCCTACGGGGCCTCCCTGCTGCGCCGCGGCCAGGTCGACCGGCTGGTCATCACCCGCCCGGCGGTCGAGGCCGGCGAGAAGCTCGGCTTCCTGCCCGGCGATCTGAACGAGAAGGTCGACCCCTACCTGGCGCCCATCTGGGAGGCCCTGAACGACATCCTCGGGGCGGACGACGTGCGGCGGCGCCGCGACAAGGGGGAGATCGAGGCCGCTCCGATCGCCTTCATGCGCGGCCGGACCCTGAGCCATGCTTTCATCATCGTGGACGAGGCCCAGAACACCTCCCGCCTGCAGATGAAGATGGTCCTCACCCGTCTCGGGGAGGGCGCGCGCATGGTGGTCACCGGCGACCCCTCGCAGATCGACCTGCTCAATCCCCGGGATTCCGGCCTCGGTCACGCGCTGCGCATCCTCGACGGCGTCGAGGGGGTGGGCATGCTGAAGTTCGAGGCCTCGGACGTGGTCCGTCACGCCATGGTCGAGCGGATCGTGAGGGCCTACGACGCCGACGCCACGAACCAGCGTCCGCGGGCGGATCTGGAAGATCCCGACCGGTGATCGAGGTCGAGATCGAGGACGAGGCCTGGACCGCGGCCCTGCCTTCCGCGGCGGCCGTGGTCGAGCGTGCGGCGGCGGCGGCGCTTGGCACGACTGAGGGCGACATCGCCGTCCTGCTGACTGACGACGCGGCCGTGCAGGCGCTTAACGCACGGTTCCGGAGCCGGGACCGCGCGACCAACGTGCTGTCGTTTCCCGCCGCGGAATCCGCCGCGCCGCACCTCGGGGACCTGGTCCTCGCCCATGGCGTCTGCGCCGCCGAGGCCGTGGCCCAGGGCAAGACCCTTGCCGACCATCTGTCGCATCTGACGGTGCACGGCGTGCTCCACCTCCTCGGGCGGGACCACGAAATCGAGGCCGAGGCCGAGGCCATGGAGGCCGAGGAGCGGGCGATCCTTGCCAGTCTCGGCGTCGCCGACCCATACAGGACCGATGCAGCTGACGCCTGATCCGGAGACCCCTCGCGGCCGCCTGGCGCTGCGCTTCGGCCGCATCGCCCTCGCCTTGCTGGCCGGAGCGGCGGCCGCGCTGGCGCATCCGCCCTTCGGCGTGCTGCCGGGCCTCCTCGGCTATCCGCTGCTGATGCTGCTGGCGGAGCGGTCCACGACCGTCCGCGGCGGCTTCTGGATGGGCTGGCTGGCCGGCTTCGCCTACTTCTTCATCAGCTGCTGGTGGGTGGCGGAGGCCTTCCTCGTCAACCCCGCCCAGGCCTGGATGGCGCCCTTCGCCGCCTCGCTGCTCCCCATCGGCCTCGGCCTCTTCTGGGGGACCGCGACGGCCCTCTACCGCCGTCTCCGCCCGCAAGGCGTCCGCAGGGCCCTGGTCTTCGCGGCCCTGTTCTGCCTGCTCGAGTGGCTGCGCGGCCATGTGCTGACCGGCTTCCCCTGGAATCCGGCCGGCGCGAGCTGGAAGGCCGGATCCGCGGCCTCGCAGTTCGCCGCCGTCGCCGGCGTCTATGGCCTGGGTTTCGTCACTGTCGCCGCCGTCGCCGCCTTCGGCGTCCTGTGGGGGCGCGGTCCGCGTCGCCCCCGCCTGTTCGCCGCGGCAGGCGGCGCCGCAGCGCTGGTGGCCCTGCTGGTCGGCGGGGAGATCCGTCTCGCCTCGGCCCGGGTCGAGGCGAACGGACCGCTGGTGCGGATCGTCCAGGCCGATGTGCCGCAGGAGTCCAAGTGGTCGCCCGAGGCGTATCGCGGGATCGTCGAGCGCTATGTGAACCTGACGGCCCGCCCCGCCGCGGTGACGCCCGACATCGTCGTCTGGCCCGAGGGCGCGCTGCCGGCCTCGGCGAACCAGGTGTTCGCCGCGGGCGCCTGGGAGGCCACCGCCATCGCCGGGGCCGTGCAGCCCGGCCAGACCCTGATCGCGGGTCTCGGCCGGGGCGAGGCCGATCCCTTGGCGGCCGAGGGCGCCCGGTACTTCAACAGCGCCTTCGTCCTCACGGACATCGGCGAGGCCGGCCTGCGGGTCTCGTCCATCTACGACAAGCATCGCCTGGTGCCGTTCGGCGAATACCTGCCGGCCGGCGACCTGCTGGGCGCCATGGGGGTGCGAAGCCTGACCCATATGCCGCTGGACTTCAGCCCGGGTCCGACGCCGGCCCCGGTCGAGATTCCCGGGGCTCCGATGGCGCAGCCGCTGATCTGCTACGAGAGCCTCTATCCGGGCTTCACGCCCGGAGTCCGGGGTCGGCCCGGCTGGATCGTGAACATCTCCAACGACGCCTGGTTCGGGCGCACGTCCGGTCCGCTGCAGCACCTCAATCTGGCCAGCTACCGGGCGATCGAGACAGGGCTTCCGGTGGTTCGTTCGACGCCGACCGGCGTGTCGGCGATGATCGATCCCTGGGGACGGATCGTCGACGACGCCCGCCTCGATCCGGGCGAGAGCGGCGTCATCGACGTCCGACTTCCCGCTCCGACGTCGGTCACCTTCTACGGGCGGACGGGAGACCTCCTGTTCTGGCTGGCCGTGCTGGCCGGGCTCGCCATGGCCCTCCCTCTGGACCGAATCACTCGCCTTCTGGGCGAACCGCGAAGCGCGTCGAACGTCGTTCGGGGGAATTGATCTGGCTCATTCACGTGCGGCGTGAGAGGCGTAACCGTGTACGCAACCGTAAAGAGGACCGCGTTGGCTGATTTTGCGTTTTTTCGTGACACGCGGGGCGCCGGAGCGCATTTCAGGTCTGGCGTGGCTTTAAACGCAGAGGGCGAGTGACGATGGCTAGAGGCAAGGGCGACGAAGGCCCCCACCCGGTCGACAAGCATGTAGGCCGTCGGGTTTGTGAGAAGCGCCTTGCGCTCGGCTACAACCAGAGCGACCTCGGTCGCGCGCTGGGGCTCACCTTCCAGCAGATCCAGAAGTACGAGAAGGGCGCCAACCGCATCTCGGCGTCGAAGCTCTGGGACATCGCCCGGTTCTTCAAGGTCGACATCGGCTATTTCTTCGAAGGACTGTCCGGGGCGCAGATCGCCGGGATGGCCGAGGGAGGCGGCGCCTACGAGCACGACTTCCCGGCGACCCGCTACACCATTGAGATCGGCCGCCTGGCGCCGCAGTTGTCGACCCGGCAGCAGAAGCTGGCGCTGGAGCTGATCCGCGAGATGGCCGACCGCGGCGAGGACGACGCGGCCTGAGCCTTCAGTCCGGGGCGTTCCGCCGCCGGCCGAAGTCGGACGCCCTGGCCTTCTGCTCGGCCCAGTAAGCCGCGCCGTCGTCAGGCTTGAACATGGTCCTCGGCGCGCCGTCGCGGGACACCACCGCGAAGGTGTTGGTCGAGGCCTGATAGAGCAGGACATCGCCGTTGGCGCGCTCCACCCGCTCGGTGCCGGCCGGCGGCCGGCTCGTGAAGGCCCGCACCTTGTCCAGGTAGTCGGCGGCCGAACGCGCCTCGAAATCAGCCCCGTTGCGCTCGAACAGGCGGACGATCTTCTCGTCGACCGTTTCCCGGCGATTGGCGGTCATGGCCGGCGGCGGCTCCGCAACCTCGGCCGGCGCGGCCGTCGAGACCAGCGCCGCCGCGGGCGCGTCCGAAGCGGTGCGCTCCCGCGTTTCGACGGCCGAAGCCCCGTCGTCGCAGGCGGCGAGCGCCAGAAGCGCAACTGATGCAGCGGCGAAGGTACGCAAATTCGACATCACACCCTCCCTCATCGGTGGGACGACCCCGGCAAAGGTTAACCACAGGAAGAATGTTCCCGCAATGTTCTTGTTTCGGCCCTCGTCCCTCGACGCCGGGCGGGCGCCCCGCTAGACCTTCGTCATGACCTCGGCCTCGCTGTCCGGACGCAAGATCCTGCTCATCGTCGGGGGCGGCATCGCCGCCTACAAGGCGCTGGAACTGGTCCGCCTGCTGCGCAAGGCGGGCGCGGAGGTGATGAGCGTGCTGACGGCCGCCGGGGCGGAGTTCGTCACGCCCATGTCGCTGGCCGCCCTGACCGGCCATCCGGTCCGGCAGGCGCTGTTCATGCCCGAGGACGAGACGGCGATGGGACACATCGAGCTGTCCCGCTGGGCGGATCTGGTGGTCGTGGCCCCGGCCACGGCGGGTCTGATCGCCAAGGCGGCCAACGGCCTGGCCGACGACCTGGCCTCGACCACCCTGCTGGCCACCGACAAGCGCATGCTCCTGGCCCCGGCCATGAATGTCCGCATGTGGCTGCATCCGGCGGTGCAGGCCAACGTCGAGCGGCTCAAGGGCTTCGGCGGCTTCCACGGCGCGGCTGTGGTCGGACCCGACGAGGGCGAGATGGCCTGCGGCGAGTTCGGCCCCGGTCGCATGGCCGAGCCGTCCGCCATCTTCTCAGCCATCGAAGGCCTGCTCGCCGGGCCCGGCGGTCGGCCGCTGGCGGGGCGGACGGCGGTGGTGACTGCGGGCCCCACCTTCGAGCCGATCGATCCGGTGCGCGGCCTGACCAATCGCTCCAGCGGCAAACAGGGCTACGCCGTGGCGGCGGCCCTGCAGAAGCTGGGCGCCAGGGTCACCCTGGTCTCCGGGCCCGTGGCCCTGGCCGCGCCGCCGGGGGTGGAGCGGGTGTGGGTCGAGACGGCCCGCGAGATGCAGGCGGCCGTCGAGGCCGCCCTCCCGGCCGACGTGGCGGTGATGAGCGCCGCCGTGGCCGACTGGCGCATCGACGGGGTCGCCTCGGGCAAGATCAAGAAGGCCCCGGGCGGGCCGCCCTCGCTGGCGCTGATCGAGAATCCGGACATCCTCGCCGCCGTCTCGGCGCCGGGTCCGAAGCGGCCGGGTCTGGTCATCGGCTTCGCCGCCGAGACCGCCGATCTCGAAGCCAACGCCCGCGCCAAGCTGTCCAGAAAGGGTTGCGACTGGATCGTCGGCAACGACGTCTCGGGCGAGGTGTTCGGCGCCGACGCCAACGCCGTGTCCCTGTTCACCCGCGATGGCGGCGCCGAGACCTGGCCGCGCCAGTCGAAGGCGGAAGTGGCGCGCAAGCTGGCCGCGCGCATCGCCGAACAGCTGCGCTGACCCGCCTCCGGCGAGCTGGCGGACAGGAGACATGGCCACGGGGATATGCGCGACATGGCGGGTGGAAATGGGAGACCGGAGAGGATAAGCGCGATATCGGCTCCTTCAGGATTCTCCCTGACCATGACCACCGTCCGCGTCGAACGCCTGCCGCACTCGGCGGGCCTGCCGCTTCCGGCCTACGAGACGTCCGGCTCGGCGGGAATGGACCTGCGCGCGGCGGTGCCCGACGATGCTCCCCTGACGCTGCAGCCGGGCGCGCGGGCGCTGGTTCCCACGGGGCTGAAGATCGCCCTGCAGCCGGGCTTCGAGGCCCAGGTGCGGCCGCGTTCGGGCCTCGCCCTGAAGCACGGGATCACCTGCCTGAACTCGCCCGGCACCATCGACAGCGACTATCGGGGCGAGGTCGGGGTCATCCTGATCAACCACGGCGCGGAGCCGTTCGTCATCGGTCGCGGCGAGCGCATCGCCCAGATGGTCATCGCCCGTCACGAGCAGGCGGCCATGGTCGAGGTCGAGAACCTCGACGAGACCGCCCGCGGCGCCGGCGGCTTCGGCTCGACGGGACGGTAGAACCCGGCTCAGGCCTGCCGGAAGCCCAGCACGTCCTGCATGTCGTAGAGGCCCGGCTTGCGGCTGCGCACCCAGGCGGCGGCGGCCACCGCGCCCTTGGCGAACAGGGAGCGGTCGATGGCCGAGTGGCTGAGGGTCAGCACCTCGTCCTCGGAGGCGAACATCACCGTATGCTCGCCGACGATGCCGCCGGCGCGGATCGAACTGAAGCCGATCTTCCCCTCGGGCCGGGGCCCGGTGATGCCGTCCCACGGCGCGGCGCGCAGGTCCGGGAGGTCCTCGCCGCGACCCTCGGCCGCCGCCTCGCCCAGCATCAGGGCGGTGCCCGACGGCGCGTCGACCTTGCGGCGGTGATGGGCCTCGGCGATCTCGATGTCCCATTCGGCGGCGTCGAGCCGCTGCGCGGCGTGCTGGACCAGACCGATCAGGATGTTGACGCCCAGCGAGAAGTTGCCGCTGCGCACGATGGCGATCTTCTCCGAGGCCTTGAGGATCTCGTCCTCCTGCTCGGGGGACAGGCCGGTGGAGCCGATCACCAGGGCGGGGCCGCCGCGGGCGGCGCAGGTCCGCGCCAGCTCCACCGAGGCTTCCGCCGTCGAGAAGTCGATGATCACGTCGCAGAGCGAGACGTCCGGCGTCTCGCCCCGGTCGAAGCGGGCGGCGACGACCACGTCCTCGCGCGCATCCAGAACCGCCGAGACGGCGCGACCCATCCGGCCGCGGGCCCCGGAGATGCCGGCGTGGAAAATGGCGCTCAAGACATGCCCCCCGGCGTGATCACTGGGCCGTTTCCCCGAGGATGTCGGCCCAGAAGCGTTTGGCCTTGCCCGCGAACGAGGTGTTGCGCGGCGTCTGGCTCTCGCCCAGCGAGGCGGCCAGCTCCTGCAGCAGTTCCTTCTGATGGGCGGTCAGGTCGGTCGGCGTCTCGACGAACAGCTCGACCACCAGGTCGCCCCGCTGGCGGCCGTTAAGGTGGGGCATGCCCTTGCCCTTGATGCGCACCGTCTTGCCGGTCTGCGCCCCGGCGGGGACCGCGACCGACTGCTTGCAGCGGCCGTCGCAGGCGTCGGAGACGAGGCAAGGAGCGTCGATCTCGCCGCCCAGGGCCGCCACCGTCATCGGCACGGGAACGGTGACCAGCAGGTCGAGGTTGTCGCGCTCGAACAGCTCGTGCGGGGTCACCGAGATGAAGACGTAGAGGTCGCCGCGCGGGCCGCCGCGCTGTCCGGCGTCGCCCTCGCCCGACAGGCGGATGCGCGAGCCGTCGTCGACCCCGGCCGGGACCTTGAGCTGCAGTTTGCGGTTCTTCCGCACCTGGCCGTGGCCGTGGCAGGTCCCGCAGGGCTCGGCGATCATCTGGCCCTGGCCGCCGCAGCGGGGGCAGGTGCGCTCGACCTGGAAGAAGCCGTTGGCGGTGCGGACGCGGCCCGCGCCCTGGCAGGTGGTGCAGGTGACGGGCTTGGTGCCCGGCTTGGCGCCCGAGCCCTCGCAGGTCTCGCAGGCGGCGGTGGTGGGCACCGCGATCTCGACGTCGGCGCCCTTGTAGGCCTGCTCCAGGGTGATCTCGAGGTCGTAGCGCAGGTCCGAGCCGCGGCGCGGCCCTGCCTGCGACCGGCCGGTCCGGCCGCCGAACACGTCGCCGAAGGCTTCGCCGAAGACCTGGGAGAAGATGTCGTTGACGTCGGCGAAGCCCGCGCCGCCGGCGCCGAAGGGGTTGCCGCCGCCGCCGTTCACCCCGGCATGGCCGAAGCGGTCATAGGCGGCGCGCTTCTGCTCGTCCGAGAGCACCGAATAGGCCTCGGAGATCTCCTTGAAGCGCGCCATCGCCTCCTCGCAACCGCCGTTGCGGTCGGGGTGGTGCTGCATGGCCAGCTTGCGGTAGGCCGACTTGAGGCCGGCGGCGTCGACCGTCCGCTCGACTCCCAGAATCTCGTAATAGTCCCGCGCCATCCGGCGTTCGTCCTCTTACTCTCCCGCCGCGCCCCGCATCCTTTTTCCGGACGTCTGAGGCTGTGGCGTCGACCGGACTGACATGGGCGCCCGATCCTTCGATGCAAGTTTCATGAAAAGGCCCCGCCCGTCGGAAAGACAAGCGGGGCCCTGAGTTTCTGCGCCGTCGTCAGGCGCTCTTCTTTTCGTCCGTGTCCGAGACTTCCTCGAACTCGGCGTCGACCACGCCGTCGTCGGCCGGCTGTTCCGCCGCCCCGGCCTCGCCGGCGCCCTGCTGGGCCGCGTACATGGCTTCGCCGAGCTTCATCGAGGCCTGGGCCAGGGTGTTGGTCTTCTCGCGGATGGCCTCCGGATCCGTGCCGTCCTTGGCCGACTTGAGGTCGTCGAGGGCGGTCTGGATGGCGGTCTTCGAAGCCTCGTCGACCTTGTCGCCATGCTCGGACAGGGCCTTCTCGGTCGAGTGGATCAGGGCGTCGGCCGAGTTCTGGGCTTCGACCAGCTCCTTGCGGGCCTTGTCGGCCGCGGCGTTGGCCTCGGCCTCCTTGACCATCTTGTCGATGTCGGCGTCCGACAGGCCGCCATTGGCCTGGATGCGGATCGACTGCTCCTTGTTGGTGGCCTTGTCCTTGGCCGTCACGTGCACGATGCCGTTGGCGTCGATGTCGAAGGCGACCTCGATCTGCGGCATGCCGCGCGGGGCCGGCGGAATGCCCATCAGGTCGAACTGGCCGAGCATCTTGTTGTCGGCCGCCATGGGGCGCTCGCCCTGGAAGACCCGGATCGTCACGGCCGACTGGTTGTCGTCGGCGGTCGAGAAGGTCTGGCTCTTCTTGGTCGGGATGGTGGTGTTGCGTTCGATCAGCGGGGTGAACACGCCGCCCAGGGTCTCGATGCCGAGGGTCAGCGGGGTCACGTCGAGCAGCAGGACGTCCTTGACGTCGCCCTGCAGCACGCCGGCCTGGACCGCGGCGCCCAGGGCCACGACCTCGTCCGGGTTGACGCCCTTGTGCGGCTCCTTGCCGAAGAAGGCCTTCACCGCCTCCTGCACCTTGGGCATGCGGGTCATGCCGCCGACCAGAACCACCTCGTCGATGTCCGAAGCCTTCAGGCCGGCGTCCTTGAGGGCCTTCTGGCACGGCTCGATGGTGCGCTGGACCAGGTCCTCGACGAGGGCCTCCAGCTTGGCGCGCGACAGCTTGATGTTGAGGTGCAGCGGGCCCGACTGGTTCATGGTGATGAACGGCAGGTTGACCTCGTACTGGGCGGTCGAGGACAGCTCCTTCTTGGCCTTCTCGGCCTCTTCCTTCAGGCGCTGCAGGGCCAGCTTGTCCTGGCGCAGGTCGACGCCCTGCTCCTTCTTGAACTCGTCGGCCAGGTAGTCGACCAGACGCAGGTCGAAGTCCTCGCCGCCGAGGAAGGTGTCGCCGTTGGTCGACTTAACCTCGAACACGCCGTCGCCGATCTCGAGGATCGAGACGTCGAAGGTGCCGCCGCCGAGGTCGTAGACGGCGATCTTCTGGCCGTCGTTCTTGTCGAGGCCGTAGGCCAGGGCCGCCGCGGTCGGCTCGTTGATGATGCGCAGCACCTCGAGGCCGGCGATCTTGCCGGCGTCCTTGGTGGCCTGACGCTGGGCGTCGTTGAAGTAGGCCGGGACGGTGATCACCGCCTGGGTGACGGTCTCGCCGAGGTAGGCCTCAGCGGCCTCCTTCATCTTGCCGAGGGTGTAGGCCGAGATCTGCTGGGGCGAATAATCCTTGCCGTGGGCGCGCACCCAGGCGTCGCCGTTCGGGCCCTTGACGATCTCGTAGGGCACCATGCCCTTGTCCTTGGCCACGACGGGGTCGTCGAAGTTGCGGCCGATCAGGCGCTTGATGGCGAAGAAGGTGTTGGCCGGGTTCGTCACCGCCTGGCGCTTGGCCGGCTGGCCGACGAGAACCTCGCCGCCGTCCTGGATGGCCACCACCGACGGGGTGGTGCGGTTGCCTTCCGCGTTCTCGATGACCTTCGGGTTCTTGCCGTCCATGACGGCCACGCACGAGTTGGTGGTGCCGAGGTCGATGCCGATGATCTTGGCCATGGGCTTTTTCTTCTCTCCGTTCAGCGGGCGATGCGGCGGCCTCGCATTTGAGCGCCGCGCGTGACCGCCCCCGATCAAGGGTCCGATCTGTTGATGTCGTCTCGCCCGATAGCCCCACGAAACGCGGGGTTTTCCGGCGGTTGTCGCCGATATGGGAAACACCCCCCCGCCCGCAAGGCCCCGGCGCGGATTCCGTGGGCCGCGGCGCCGGGCGGGTTCGGGGTCAGGCGGCCGGCTGCGCGGCCGTCTCCATCGGCCTGAGGTCGAGCAGGGCGAACAGGCGGGCGTCCTCGTCCTGCTCCGGATTGGGCGTGGTCAGCAGCTTGCCGCCGACGAAGATCGAATTGGCACCCGCGAGGAAGCACAGGGCCTGCATCTCCGGGCTCATCGTCTCGCGGCCCGCCGACAGGCGGACCATCGCCCTCGGGCAGACCAGGCGGGCCACGGCGACGGTGCGCACGAACTCGATCGGGTCGATCTCCCCGTCCCGCTTCACCCGGTCGCCCAGCGGGGTGCCGGTCACCGGAACCAGGGCGTTGACCGGCAGGCTGTCCGGATGCTCCGGCAGGGTCGCCAGGGCGTGCAGCAGGCCGGCGCGGTCGCGACGGCTCTCGCCCATGCCGACGATGCCGCCGCAGCAGGTGTTCATCCCCGCCTCGCGCACGTGTTGCAGGGTCTCGAGCCGATCCTGCCAGGTCCGGGTGGTGACCACCTCGGCGTAGTAGTCGGGGCCGGTGTCGAGGTTGTGGTTGTAGTAGTCCAGCCCCGCCGCCTTCAGCTGCCGCGCCTGATCGGCCGTCAGCATGCCCAGCGTGGCGCAGGTCTCCAGGCCGAGCGCCTTCACCCCCGCGATCATGGCCGCCAGCTTCGGCGTGTCGCGGTCCTTCAGCTCGCGCCAGGCCGCCCCCATGCAGAAGCGACTGGCCCCGCCCGCCCTCGCCGCCATGGCTTCGGCGATCACCGCCTGGGCGTCCATCAGCTTCTCCGCCTTCAGCCCGGTGTCGAAGCTGGCGGATTGCGAACAGTAGCCGCAGTTCTCGGCGCAGCCGCCGGTCTTGACCGACAGGAGCTGGCTCTTCTGCACCTCGGAGGGGTCGAACCGCGCCCGGTGGACGGTGGCGGCGTCGTAGACCAGCTCCATGAAGGGGCGGGCGAAGAGCGTCTCGACCTCCTCGAGGGTCCAGTCGTGGCGCGGGGTGGCGAGGTCGCGGGCGACGAGGTCTGCGGCCATGGGGTCCTCCTGGGCGAGGCCTGCACTACCAAGCCTCCCGGCGCGGACCAAGCGCAGACGCCACGGCGTCAGGCCACCACGCGCAAGGCTCCCGGGGCCGCGCCCAGCCGGAACTGGCCGATCTGCCGGCTGAGGCCCTGCGCCTCCCCGGCGAGCTGCCGCGCGGCGGCGGTGGCCTGTTCGGTCATGGCGGCGTTCTGCTGGGTGATGTCGTCCATCTCGCCCATGCTGCGGCGGACGCGGGCGAGACCGTCGGCCTGCTCCTGCGCCGAGCCGGCGATGCCGCCGGCCAGGCCGTCGACGGCGGTGACCTTGCCGCCGATGCGTTCGAGGGCCTTGCCGGTGCGCTCGACGAGCTCGACGCCCCGGGCCACCTGGACCGAGGCGGTAGCGATCAGTTCGCGGATCTCGCCCGAGGCCTCGGACGAGCGCTGGGCCAGGGCTCGGACCTCCTGCGCCACCACCGCGAAGCCGCGTCCCGCCTCCCCGGCCCGGGCCGCCTCGACCCCGGCGTTGAGGGCCAGCAGGTTGGTCTGGAAGGCGATCTCGTCGATCAGGCTGGTGAACTTGCCGATCTCGCCCGAGGATTCGGCGATGGCGTGGATGGCGGAGACCGCTTCTCCGACCACGCCGACGGCCTGTTCGACGTCGGCGCGGGCGGCGGCCAGCGCCTCGGCGGTGCGCCGGGCCCCCTCCGCCGTCGCCGCCACCTCGCGGGCGATCGCGTCGGCCTCGGCGACGGTCCGCTCAAGATTGGCGGCCTGGCGTTCGGTGCGGCTGGCGAGGTCCTCGGACGCCACCGCCAGCTGACCGGAACCGGCGCTCAGGCTCTCCACGCTGTCGGCCACGGCGCGGACCGCCGTGCGCAGGGCGCGCGTCGCCCGGTGGAAATCGTCCTGCAGCGAGCGGTATTCGGCGGGAAACTCCCCGGGGATGACGATCGAGAGATCGTTGTCGGCAAGGCTGTGCAGCGCGCCGCCAAGGGCCCGTACGACCTCCGTCTGGCGGGTCTCGGCGGCGGCGCGGGCGGCCTCCGCCTCGTCCCGGGCCTCCTGCAGGGCGTCGAGATAGATCGAGATGGCCAGATCCATGTCGAGCATGACCCGCTGGTTCAGCTCGGCGATGGCCTCCCCGGTCACCCTGTCGTGCGCGCGCCCGGCGAAGGGTCGGCGAGGCCGGTCGGCGATGGCCCGCGTCAGGTAGGCGAGCAGGACGCTGTAACCGCCGATGTACCAGCGGGGCTCGAGCCCGATGCGGGCGTGCACCTGCCCGATGGTGCGGATGGACTTGGCGTAGTCCGCGTCAGCCCGTCCCTCGATGATCGCCTGCCAGTGCCGCTGCTGCGCCCCGTGAGCGGCCGAGATGTGGGCCTCGTCGCGGAAGAAGACCTGCGTCTCGGGCGTCGCCCTCACCCGGGCGTAGAAGGCGTCCAGCGCCTTCGGCAGCGCCTCCTTGAGCAGCGGTCCGACCGCGCGATAGCTGTCCGACATGGACCCGAGGCCCATGAACTCGAGTCGGCGGTCGATATTCTCGTTGATCATGACGCGGCGCTCACCTGTTCACCGGCGCCGTCGCGAGGCGGGCGCCCGGTGAATCTCCTAGGCCGGTCAGGGGTGATCGCGGGCTTAAGCTGGATGTAGGTACATTCCCGTACCGAACTCATATAAGGATATCTTTATGGGTTTGTTGCCCCCGGAGGCCGCCCGCGCTATGGCGTCGCCCTGAAACACCGACGCCGAAAGATGCGACCCATGACCGACTACATCGTCCGCGACATCTCCCTGGCCGACTACGGCAACAAGGAGATCGCCATCGCCGAGACCGAAATGCCCGGCCTGATGGCGCTGCGGTCCGAGTTCGGCAAGGACCAGCCGCTGAAGGGCGCCCGCATCGCCGGCAGCCTGCACATGACCATCCAGACGGCGGTGCTGATCCAGACGCTGGAGGCGCTCGGCGCCGAGGTGCGCTGGGCGTCGTGCAACATCTTCTCGACCCAGGACCACGCGGCCGCCGCCATCGCCGCCAACGGCACGCCGGTGTTCGCGGTCAAGGGCGAGACCCTGGTCGAGTACTGGGACTACGCCCACAAGATCTTCGAATGGGCCGACGGCGGCTATCCCAACCTGATCCTCGACGACGGCGGCGACGCCACCCTGCTGTGCGTGCTCGGGCCCAAGGCCGAGAAGGACGCCTCGGTCCTCGACAATCCGCAGAACGAGGAGGAGGAAGCCCTCTTCTCGGTGATGAAGCGGTACCTGAAGGAGAAGCCCGGCTTCTATTCGGCCATCCGCGACGCCATCGGCGGTGTCTCGGAAGAGACCACCACCGGCGTCCACCGCCTGTACCAGATGGCCGAGCGCGGCGAGCTGCCGTTCCCGGCCATCAACGTCAACGACAGCGTCACCAAGTCCAAGTTCGACAACCTGTACGGCTGCCGTGAATCGCTGGTCGACGCCATCCGCCGCGGCACCGACGTCATGCTGTCGGGCAAGGTCGCCGTGGTCTGCGGCTACGGCGATGTCGGCAAGGGCTCGGCCGCCTCGCTGCGCCAGGGCGGCGCCCGGGTGAAGGTCACCGAGATCGACCCGATCTGCGCCCTGCAGGCCGCCATGGAAGGCTATGAGGTCGTCACCCTCGAGGACGCCGCCGCCGAGGCCGACATCTTCGTCACCGCCACCGGCAACAAGGACGTCATCACCGTCGATCACATGCGGGCGATGAAGAACAACGCCATCGTCTGCAACATCGGCCACTTCGACTCGGAGATCCAGGTCGCCGGCCTGAAGAACTTCAAGTGGGACGAGATCAAGCCGCAGGTCCACCACGTGGAGTTCCCGGACGGCAAGAAGATCATCCTGCTGTCGGAAGGCCGTCTGGTGAACCTCGGCAACGCCACCGGCCACCCCTCCTTCGTCATGTCGGCCAGCTTCACCAACCAGACGCTGGCCCAGATCGAGCTGTGGACCAACAGGTCCGCCTACGAGAACCGCGTCTACACCCTGCCCAAGCACCTCGACGAAAAGGTCGCGGCGCTGCACCTCGGCAAGCTGGGCGCGAAGCTGACCGTGCTGAAGGATGAGCAGGCCAAGTACATCAACGTGCCCGTCTCCGGCCCCTTCAAGCCCGAGCACTACCGCTACTGACGCGGGGGTCGTAGGATACCGGTCATGACCGTGTTCGACATCCTCATCCTCGTCGCCATCGCCGCGGTGGCGATCACCCTCGGCTTCGGCATCCGCTCCCTCTACCAGGAGGGGCCGGAGGCCCGGTCGCGCTCCAACAAGCTGATGCGGCTGCGGGTGGCGCTGCAGGCGGTGGCGGTGGTTCTGCTCGTCGTCGGCATGTGGTGGAAGTCCACGCACGGGGCCTGAGGCGGTGGTCGTCCTCAACCGCATCTATACGAAGACCGGGGACGGCGGTCAGACCCGGCTCGCCTCCGGCGCGCCCGTGTCCAAGACGGATCCCCGCGTCGCCGCCTATGGCGCGGTCGACGAACTGAACGCCGTGATCGGCGTGGCCCGCCTGCATTCGGGCCAGAACGACCGCATCGACGCCATGCTCGGGCGCATCCAGAACGAGCTGTTCGACCTCGGCGCCGACCTCGCGACGCCGCTTGATCCGCCGCCGAAGTGGGAAGCGCTGCGCATCCTCGACGGCCAGGTCGAACGGCTGGAGCAGGAGATCGACTGGATGAACGACAGCCTCAAGGCGCTGGACAGCTTCATCCTGCCGGGCGGCTCGGCCCTGTCGGCGCATCTGCATCTGGCCCGCACCGTGTGCCGCCGCGCCGAGCGCGAGGCGGTGCGGCTGATGGAAGCGGGCGAGGCCGTCACGCCGGCCGCGATCCATTACCTCAACCGGCTTTCGGATCACCTGTTCGTCGCCGCCCGTCGGGCCAACGCCAACGGGGCCGACGACGTGAAGTGGGTCCCGGGCGCGACCCGCTGATCAGCGCTGTTCGGCGAGGGCGGCGCGTTGCCGCGCGGCGTCGGCGTCGCGGGCGGCCTTGCGCTGCGCCAGCTGGTCCTCGATGGCGATCAGCTCGCGGTTCTTGGCGTCCGAGGCCTCTGCGCGGCTGACGCCGATGGGCCGGCCGGTGATCTCGGCGATCGAGATCGGCTTGGCGCACTCGCGGCCCTCGGGGTCCCACCAGCGGCCGCTGGCCTCGCAACGCTCCTCCGGCGCCTTGACCAGGCCCTGCCAGGCGAAGGTCAGGCCCACCGCCACCGCAAAGGTGCAGAGAAACAGGACGCTGAGCCGTTTCATGGTCAGGAGACGGTGCATGGGACGATCCGGAGGCTGGCGCGTTGACGCCGCGTTACGTTGACAGGCCGGGCGGGGGGTACCTATTGCCTGACCCAACATTCCGGCGACTTTGTGGATAGCGCAATGAAGGTTCTCGTCCCCGTCAAACGGGTGATCGACTACAACGTCAAGGCCCGCGTGAAGGCGGACCAGACCGGCGTCGACCTGGCCAACGTCAAGATGAGCATGAATCCCTTCGACGAGATCGCCGTCGAGGAGGCCGTGCGCCTGAAGGAAGGCAAGGAGCATCACGCCGCCGGCACGGCGACCGAGATCGTCGTCGTCTCCATCGGCGTCACCCAGGCCCAGGAGACCATCCGCACCGCCCTGGCCATGGGCGCGGACCGCGGCATCCTGATCCAGTCCGACAGCGATCTCGAACCGCTGGCCGTGGCCAAGGTGCTGAAGGCGGTGGTCGAGGAGGAAAAGCCCGACCTCGTGCTGATGGGCAAGCAGTCCATCGACGGCGACAACAACGCCGTCGGCCAGATGCTGGCGGCCCTGCTCGACTGGCCGCAGGCGACCTTCGCCTCGAAGCTGGAGATCGGCGGCGGCAAGGCGACCGTGACCCGTGAGATCGACGGCGGCCTGCAGACCCTCGCCGCCGAATTGCCCGCGGTGGTCACCGTCGACCTGCGCCTCAACACGCCGCGCTACGCGTCGCTGCCGAACATCATGAAGGCCAAGAAGAAGGAGATCGCCATGAAGGCGGTCGCCGACTACGGCGTCGATGTCGCGCCGCGCCTGAAGGTGCAGAAGGTCACCGAGCCGCCCAAGCGCGCCGCCGGCGTCAAGGTCGCCTCGGCCGCCGAACTGGTCGAAACCCTCAAGTCCGCGGGAGTCCTGTAATGGCCGTTCTCGTCATCGCCGACCACGACGGCTCGGCCCTTCGCGACACCACCCACAAGACCGTCACCGCCGCCGGCAGGCTGGGCGGGGACGTCGACGTCCTCGTGGTCGGGCAGGGTGCGCAGGGCGTCGCCGACGCCGCCGCGAAGATCGCCGGCGTGCGCAAGGTGCTGCTGGCCGAGGGCGCGGGCCTGGGCAAGGCCGTGGCCGAGGCCGTCGAGGCGACCGTCCTGCCGCTGGCGGGCGGCTACGACGCCATCCTCGCCCCCGCCACCACCGACGGAAAGAACTACGCGCCGCGCCTCGCGGCGAAGCTCGACGTCGCGCCGATCTCGGACATCGTCGACGTGGTCGCGCCCGACACCTTCGTGCGCCCGATCTACGCCGGCAACGCGCTGGAGACGATCCAGACCTCGGACGCGAAGAAGGTCATCACCGTCCGCTCGACCGCCTTCGCGGCGGCCGGCGAGGGCGGCTCGGCCTCGGTCGAGACCGTCGCCGGCGGCGAGGCCCCGAAGACGGCCTTCGTCGGCGAGGAGATGGTCAAGTCGGACCGTCCGGAGCTGGGCGCGGCGAAGATCGTCGTCTCCGGCGGCCGGGCGCTCGGCTCGGCCGAGGAGTTCCACGCCGTCATGGACCCGCTGGCCGACAAGCTGGGGGCCGCCGTCGGCGCCTCGCGCGCCGCGGTCGACGCCGGCTATGCGCCGAACGACTATCAGGTCGGCCAGACCGGCAAGGTCGTGGCCCCGCAGCTCTACATCGCCATCGGCATCTCGGGCGCCATCCAGCACCTCGCCGGCATGAAGGACTCGAAGGTCATTGTGGCCATCAACAAGGACCCGGACGCGCCGATCTTCCAGGTCGCCGACAACGGCCTGGTGGCCGACTACAAGACGGCGGTGCCGGAGCTGATGAAGGCGCTGGGGTAGGTTCTGGCGCACCAGCGGACCGAAGGGCGCGGTTCGAAAGGGCCGCGCCCTTTACTCATGAGCGAGAGTTGGCAAGGCTTGATTTCCGAAGCGGAAAGCGCTGCGCGCTCAGTTATGGTTGGGTTATGCGCACTGTTGGCACAATCATCCTCGGCGTTACTTGCCTCGTGTTGCAGGGGTGTTCGCGGAACGGACCCGAAAATCGGACGGACGGGTCAAGGGCGACGCCGTACATCGCGGCCGCAAGTTCGGCGACTGTTGTTGACTTGGGTCCCGCCGACCGTGCCGCTCTCGAGCGCCGCGCAATGGCGGGCGATGGCGAGGCGTCGTTTCGGCTGGCCCAGTTCTATGGCATGGCTGGTGGGAAGGATGGGCGGACCGATCGTGATCTGGTCGTCGGCGACGACGCGGTCCAGGAACTGCGCTGGTTGGAGCCTGGAGCTTCTCAAGGACAGGAGACCGCGCGGTTCAACCTGGCTGTGAAGCTCGCCCAGAGCCGGCGGGATTGCACACGAGGACGGGCGATGATCGAGGATATCAGCCGCAGCAGTTCGAACGCGGAGACCCGCGAGAACGCGGGCGATTGGCTACAGGACCTCGCATTCCAATGTGACGGGGTCCGATGAGCCGTCTCTTGGCGCCGCCGGGTCCAGCCGCTTGAATCGGAACGCCGGCCGGGTTCCTGTCCGTTTGACGCCGGGCGCCTCGGCCGCCCGCATCGACGGCTGGGACGTGGCCGCCG